>DATDFL010000309.1:0-15543 GCA_036522595.1 Gaiellaceae bacterium | reverse complement strand
GCGCGCGGAGGTGCTGGAGCTCGACATGGCCCACGGCTACCTGCTCGGCAGCTACCTGTCGCCGCTCACGAACGACGAGGCCGACCGGCTGCGCTTCCCGCTGCGCGTGCTCGAGGTCGTGCGCGCGGCCTGGGCGGGCCCGCTCGCGGTGCGGCTCTCGGTCACCGACTGGCATCCGCGCGGCAACACCGTCGGCGACGGGATCGCGATCGCGCGGGAGCTCGTCGCGAACGGCTGCGACCTGATCCACGTCGAGGCCGGCCAGACGATCCACGACGACCGCCCCGAGTACCGCCGCGGCTTCCTGACCGCGCTCAGTGACCGTGTGCGCAACGAGGCGCGCGTGCCCACGATCGTCGGCGGCTACCTGACGACGCTCGACGAGGCGAACACCATCGTCGCCGCCGGCCGCGCCGACCTCGTCCTCCTCGATCTCCCGGAGACCGAGATCGAACGGCCTCTCCGGCCGACTCGGTTGCGAGGGGAGGTTCCAGCGTGAACTACGGCTATCTCGCCTACCCGGACATCCCGGACGACGCGCTGCACCTGTTGCCGCTCGGCGCAGTCGAGCCGCACGGGCCGCACGCGCCGCTCGTCACGGACACGCTGATCTCGCTAGGCATCTGCCACCGGGCGGCGGAACGCCTCGAGGGCGAGATCCCAGTCCTCGTCCTGCCGCCGGTGCACTACGGCGTCACGCGCTACGCGGGCGCGTTTCCCGGAACGGTGTCGATCGGCGAGGACACCTTGCGATCGCTGGTGACCGAGATCGCAGAGTCCGTCGGGACGCTCGTCCTCGTCAACAACCACTTCGAGCCGGAGCAGGTCGAGACGCTGCGCTCCACCGGCCTGCCGCTGCTCGAGCTCACCCGGCGCGCGAACGCGGAGCGGCTGACCGACGAGTTCCGCTCGGGCTCCTGCCACGCGGGCCGGTACGAGACCTCGCTCGTGCTCGCCGACCGGCCGGAGCTCGTCCACGCCGACCGCATGACGACGCTCGAAGAGCGGCACGTGGACATGCCCGCTGCGATTCGCGCCGGCCAGACCGACTTCCTGGCGATGGGAATGGAGCAGGCGTACTGCGGCGCGCCGGCCGAGTCGACCGCCGACGAGGGCCGCAAGACCTTCGAGACGCTCACGGACCTGCTCGTCGAGCTGATCCGCGAGGTGGCCGCTTGAATCTCGCGACGCAGTTCGTCGACCGCAACGTCGACGAGGGCCGCGGCGACCGCGTCGCGCTCATCGGTCCGACGGGGCCGACGACGTATGCCGAGCTCGCGCGCCTCACCAACCGCTGCGGCAACCTCTTCCGCGAGCTGGGCGTGCGCGCGCAGGACCGGGTGCTCCTCGTCCTCGCCGACTCGGTCGAATTCGTCGCGCTCTGGTACGGCGCCCAGAAGATCGGCGCGGTCACGGCCGAGGCGTACACGTTCCTCCAGCCGAAGGACTACGCGTACTACATCGAGTACACCGACGCGAAGGTCGTCGTGGTGGACGAGAGCACGGAGCCCGCAATCCGGGAGGTCGCGGGCGAACGGCAGGTGCTCGTCGTGGACACGGAGTTCCTGCAAGACGTCTCAGATGAGCTCGAACCGGCGCCGACGACGAAGGACGACATCGCGCTCTGGAAGTTCACCACCGGCAGCACGGGCCAGCCGAAGGGGGCAGTCCACCCCGTGCACAGCCCTGTGCTGAGCAACGAGTGGTACGCGCAGGGGGTGCTTGGCATCCGCGAGGACGACGTCGTGCTGCCCGTGCCGAAGCTCTTCTTCGGCTACGCCCGCGACCTGACGGCGCTGTATCCATTCGGCGTCGGCGCGGCCGGCATCGTCTTCCCCGATCGTTCGACGCCCGAGCGGATCTTCGAGCTGATCGCCCAGCACCGCCCGACGATCCTCGTCAACGTCCCGACGATGATGGCCCAGATGCTGAACCATCCGGACGCGGCCTCGCAGGACCTGAGCTGCCTGCGCTTCTGCACCTCGGCCGGCGAGGCGCTCCCGCGCGACCTGCACGACCGCTGGCTCGACACCTTCGGCGTCGAGGTGCTCGACGGGATCGGCTCGTCCGAGCTGTACCACATCTACATCTCGAACCGGCCCGGCCGAGCACGTGCCGGATCGACCGGCGAGCTCGTCCCGGGCTACGAAGCCGAGCTCGGCGAGGCCGGCGAGCTTCTCGTCACGGGCGACACCGCGGCGCTCTACTACTGGGGCGACGAGGAGAAGACGGCGCGCACCTTCGACGGCGACACCGTGCGCACGGGCGATCTCTTCGAGCGCGACGAGGACGGGTTCTTCTGGTACCGCGGCCGCGTGGACGACCTGATCAAGGTCGGCGGGATCTGGGTCGCCCCGGCCGAGATCGAGCACTGCCTCGTCGGCCATCCGGACGTGGTCGAGTGCGCGGTCGTCGGCGCGCCGCAGAACGGGCTCACGATCCCGCGGGCGTACGTTGTCGTTCGGCAGCCGGTCGAGAAGCAGGCCCTCCAGGACTTCGTGCGCGAGCGGCTCTCGCCGCACAAGTACCCGCGCGAGGTCGTGTTCGTCGACGATCTGCCGAAGACGCCGTCCGGCAAGCTCGACCGGAAGGCGCTCGTCGCGTGAGCCGCACGGTGGTCGTCACGGGCGGGGCCAAGGGGATCGGGAAGGCCGTGGCCGAGCGCTTCTCCGCCGACGACGTCCATGCGCCGGGCCACGACGAGCTCGACGTCACGAACGAGGATCGGGTCGCCGAGTTCTTTGAGCGCGTGGGCCGCGTCGACGTGCTCGTCAACAACGCCGGGGTCGCGACGAGCGCGTCGCTCGGCCGCACGACGCTCGACCACTGGCACAGGCATCTCGACGTGAACGCGACGGGCGCCTTCCTCTGTACGCGCGCAGTCGTGGGCGGCATGATCGAGCGCGGAGATGGCCGCATCGTCACCGTCGCCTCGATCGCCGGGCTCACCGGCATGCGTTACACCGCGGCCTATGCCGCTTCGAAGCACGCTGCGATCGGCCTCATGCGGGTAACCGCAGCCGAGGTCGCCGGAACCGGCGTCACCGCGAACGCTGTCTGCCCCGCCTGGGTTCGGACCGACATGACGGACCGCACGGTCGAGAACATCGTCGCCAAGACGGATCGAACGGCGGAGGAGGCGGAAGCCGAGCTGGAGAAGATGACGCCGCTCGGCCGGCTGCTCGAGCCCGAGGAGGTCGCGGCCGCGGTCGCCTTCCTCGCGTCTCCCGAGGCAGTGGCGATCAACGGGCAGACGCTCGTCCTCGACGGGGGAGGGCTCCAAACGTGAGCCCCTTCCGCGGCTCGGCCGCGTTCACCGAGCGCTGGCAGAACTTCGACCTCGCGCTCGAGGACGGCGTCGCGACGGTCACGTTCTCGCGGCCCGACAAGCTGAACGCACTCACCTTCGACGTCTACGCCGACCTCCGCGACCTGCTCGGAGAGCTGCCGCACCGCGGCGACACGCGGGTGATCGTCCTCACGGGCGAGGGCCGCGGCTTCTGCTCGGGCGGTGATGTCGAGGAGATCATCGGCGAGCTGCAGCGGATGGGAGCCGGCGAGCTCCTCGCGTTTACGCGCATGAGCGGCGCGGTGGTCAAGGCGATGCGAGAGGCCCCCCTCCCGATCGTCGCGGCGGTCAACGGGGTGGCGGCGGGAGCAGGCGCTGTGCTGGCGCTTGCCTCCGACCTGCGGCTCCTCGCGCGTTCGGCGAAGTTCGCGTTCCTCTTCACCCAGGTCGGCCTGGCCGGAGCGGACATGGGCGCTGCGTACCTCCTCCCCCGCCTCGTGGGTCTGGGCCGCGCAACCGAGCTGCTCGTCCTCGGCGAGGAGGTCGACGCTGAGGCCGCCGCCGCGATCGGCCTGGCGAAGCAACTCGTCGACGACGAGCAGCTGCCCGCCGCGGCAAGCGAGCTGGCGCGGCGCCTCGCCGACGGGCCGGCGCTCGCATACTCGACGACGAAGGTCCTCCTGACGCGCGAGCTCGACATGGCGCTCGGCGATGCCGTCGAGATGGAGGCGCTCGCGCAGGCGCTCCTGATGAAGAGCGACGACTTCGGCGAGTTCTACGCGGCGTGGACCGAGGGCCGGAACCCGGCGTGGACGGGCCGGTGATCGTCAACCCGCCCGAGCTCCCCGAGCCGGTCGGCTTCGCGCATGCCGTCACCGCCGGCGGCGCGGTGTACCTCGGCGGCCAGACCGGCGAGGGAGCCTCGCTCGTGGAGCAGTTCGACTCCGCGGCGGGCAAGCTGGTCACCGCCCTGCGGGCGGCCGGCGGCGAGCCCGACCAGCTCGTGTCGCTGGTCATCTACGCGACGGACATCGAGGACTACCGCGCCTCGACCCGCGAGCTCGGCGAAGTCTGGCGCCGGCACTTCGGGCGGCGCTACCCCGCAATGGCCCTCATCGGCGTCTCGGCCCTCTTCGACCCGGAAGCGCGGGTCGAGCTGATGGGTGTTGCCGTTCTGGATGGCTGACGTCCTCGAACGCGCCCGCGACCTCGGCCACGAGGTCTTCGCCGCGATTGCCGCGCGTGGCGAGCCGAGACGGCTGAACCGCCCGCTCGTGCGCGCACTCGGCGAGCACGGCCTGCTCGAGCTGGTCTTCGCCGGCTCCGCGGTCGAGCTCTGCGAGCTGCGAGAAGGCCTCGCGCACGGGTGTACTGAGGCCGAGACGGCGCTTGCGCTTCAGGGCCTCGGCGGCTACCCAATCCTCAGCCGGGGAAGCCCGGCGGTGCGAGACGAGTGGATCCCACGCCTCTCCAGCGGCGAGGCCGTGGCCGCGTTCGCGCTCAGCGAGCCGGAGGCCGGCTCCGACGCCGCGAACCTCGGCCTGCGAGCCGAGAGCGACGGCGACGGCTTCCGCCTGACCGGCACGAAGATCTGGATCTCGAACGCGCCCGAGGCGGATGTCTACAGCGTGTTCGCGCGCACCTCCGACGACGGGTCGAAGGGGATCACGGCCTTCGCGGTCCCGCGCGAGAGCGAGGGCCTCTCCGGTGAGCACCTGGACCTGCTCGCCCCGCACCCGATCGGCCGGCTCGACTTCGACGGCGTCCGCGTCGGCTCCGAGCAGGTGCTCGGCGAGGTCGGCGGTGGGTTCGCCGTGGCGATGGACACGCTCGACCTCTTTCGGCCGAGCGTCGGTGCCTTCGCGGTCGGAATGGCGCAGGCGGCGCTCGATGCCGCGGTCACGCACACTCGGGAGCGCGAGGCGTTCGGCAAGCCGCTCTCGCACTTCCAGGCCGTCTCGCACCAGCTCGCCGAGGTGGCGACGGAGATCGAGGCCGCGCGCCTGCTCGTCCGCGAGGCGGCGACCCGGTACGACGCCGGCATCCGGCCGGTCCGCAAGGAGTCGGCGATGGCGAAGCTCTTCGCCACCGAGGCGGCGCAGCGAGCCGTCGACACCGCGGTCCAGGTCCACGGGGCCCGGGCCCTCGAGCACGGCCACCTGCTCGAGCACCTCTACCGTGAGGTGCGCGCGCCGCGCATCTACGAGGGCGCGTCCGAGGTTCAGCGCGAGATCATCGCCCGCGAGCTCTTCAAGGAGGCGGGGTGAGCAGCCAGGACAGGTCGCTGACGTACACGACGTACCTCGCGCTCGAGGAGATCCTCGGGGCGCAGCGGCCGGCGTCCGAGGAGCACGACGAGCTGCTCTTCATCGTCGTCCACCAGGTCTACGAGCTCTGGTTCAAGCAGCTGATCCACGAGCTCCGCTACCTGCAGCGGATGCTCGAGGACGGGAACGATGCGCGCGCGTTCGCGACGTTCAAGCGCGTCCTGACGATCCTCAAGCTCGTCGTGGCGCAGCTCGATGTGATCGAGACGATGACGCCCGTCCAGTTCCTCGCCTTCCGGGAGCGGCTCGAATCCTCGTCGGGCTTCCAGTCCGGCCAGTTTCGCGAGCTCGAGGCGATCCTCGGCCGCCGCGATCCGGGCGTCCTGACCGCGTACCACGAAGGCAGCGTCGATCACGAGGCCGTCAAGGCGGCACTGGAGCGGCCATCGCTCTACGACTCGTTCCTCCGCTACCTGGACGGGAAGGGCTACGCGGTTCCGGCAGAGGTTCTCCAGCGGGACGTCACGCAGCCCGTGCAGGAGTCGAAGGGCGTGCAGGCCGCTGTGCTCCAGGCCTACCGCGACGACGGCTCACCCGCGCAGGTGGCGGAGCGCCTCGTCGACTTCGACGAAGGCTTCATGGAGTGGCGCTACCACCACGTGAAGATGGTCGAGCGGACGATCGGCACACGGACGGGCACCGGCGGGTACGGCGCCGAGTACCTCCGCTCGACGCTCCACAAGCCGTTCTTCCCTGATCTCTGGGCGATCCGCGCCGAGCTTTGATCGAGGGCCTCGCCGACCACTACTCGGCCTTCCGCGTCACGGAGCGGCTGCTCCTGACCGGCCACTCGCACCAGGCGTGGCCGGACGTCGCCCAGGAAGGACAGCTGGAGGCGTGGCACGACGCGGCGGAGCTCGCCGACCTCAAGTGGGAGCGCGCGTTCGCCAAGGCCGAGCGTTTGCGGGAAGGAGTCCGGCGATTGCTCACCGACCCGGGCGCGCCCGTGGCCCTTGCGTCGAACACGCACGAGCTCGTGCTCCGCTTCCTATCGGCGCTCCCCTTCCGGGGCCGGCCGAAGCTCGTCTCGACCGACGGCGAGTTCCACACGCTGCGCCGCCAGCTCGGCAGGCTGGCGGAGATAGGCCTCGAGGTCACACGGCTCCCGGCCCGGCCGGCGGAGACGCTCGCCGAGCGGCTGGCGGCTGAAGCTCGAGGCGCGAGCGCGGTGCTCGTCTCGGCCGTGCTCTTCGAGGACGCTCGCATCGTCCCGGAGCTCCCGTCGCTCGCGCGGGCATGTGCCGACGCGGGCGCCGAGCTGCTCGTCGATGCCTACCACGCCCTTGGCTGCGCGCCCTTCACGATTGCGGGTCTCGAGCGGGCCTGGATCGTCGGCGGCGGCTACAAGTACCTCCAGCTCGGCGAAGGGAACTGCTTCATGCGCCTGCCGCCGCAGGCCGAGGAGCTGCGGCCCGCAATCACGGGCTGGTTCGCAGAGTTCGAAGAGCTGCACGCCGGCCGCGAGCCTGGCGCGATCGGCTACCCGCGCGGCAGCATGCGCTTCGCCGGCTCGACCTACGACCCGACGAGCCACTACCGCGCCGCCCGCGTCCTCGACTTCTTCGACGAGCACGGCCTGACGCCGGAACGGCTCCGCGAGAGCTACCTGCACCAGACGACCCTGCTCGCCGAGCGCTTCGACGGGCTCGGGCTCGAGGACGTGACGCGGGACCGCGAGACCCCGCTCGAGGCCTTCGGCGGCTTCGTCGCCCTCGAATCAGAGCGCGCCGAGGAGCTGAGCCGCCTGCTGCTCGCAGAGGACGTCGTCACCGACAGCCGAGGCCGCTACCTCCGCCTCGGACCGGCGCCGTACCTCTCCGACGAGCAGCTGGAGGCCGCCGTCGAGCACCTCGGCCGCGTCGCGCGCTAGCGCTCGATCGAGATGACGCGGGCGCGCCAGGCGCCCCGCGGTGCGTCGATCTCGACCTCGTCGCCCGGCTTCGCCCCGAGCAGCGCCCGGCCTGCAGGCGAGTCGGCCGACACGCCGCCCACGCTGGAGATCTCCATCGTCATCCGCTCGCCCTGCTCGTCCTCGATCTCGACCCGCGATCCAACCTGCACCCGATCGCTTGCAGCGGCCGCTTCTTCGTCGATGAGCTCTGCGCGGCTCAGCCGGTCGCGGAGCACGCGGATGCGGCGCTCCAGCAAGCCCTGATCGTTCTTGGCCGCGTGGTACTCGAAGTTCTCCGAGAGATCGCCGAAGCCGCGCGCGGTCGCGATCGCCTGGACGACGGCCGCGCGGCGCGGGCCCTCTAGCTCCGCAAGCTCCTCCTCGAGCCGCTGCTTGTCGGCGAGGGTCATGCGCTCGGTCCTCTCGTCGGGCATCGCGGGAGCCTAGCGGGCCGTGGTACGGTTCGACCTCAAGTAGTTCGATATCGAGAATATTGACGGGAAGGAGCTTCCATGTCCTCGACAGTCGACAGCCGCTACGCCGTTGCACACCTCAACGAGATCGAGCCCGCACCGCGGGTCGCCCCTGGTGCCGACGGGAGGGAGCGGTTGGATGTCCGTCGCCGGCTCGGCATCACCGCCTTCGGGGTCGGGGCGTTCAGCGCGCCCGAGGGCGTCGACGTGATCGGCGAGCACGACGAGACCCTGTTCGGCGAGGCGGGGCAGGAGGAGCTCTACTTCGTCGTGAGCGGTGAAGCCAAGTTCGAGGTCGACGGCGAGGGCTTCGACGCGCCGGCGGGCACCCTCGTCCAGGTCCAGCCGACAGCGAAGCGAAAGGCGACGGCAACTGCCGAGGGCACGACGATCCTCGTCGTCGGGGGAACCTCGGGCAAGGCGTATGAGCCCGGCCCGGCCGAAGCCGGGGAGGCGCTGGCTGCCTACAACGCAGGCGACTACGAGGAGGCGCTGGCGAAGCAGCTCGTCGCCGTGGAGAAGCAGCCCAACAACGTGGTGGCGCACTTCAATGCCGGGTGCTTCGCGGCGCGCGCGGGACACGCCGACGAGGCGTTCGAGCATCTCCGGCGCTCGATCGAGATCAACGAAGGCGTCAAGCAGCTCATCGCCACCGACGAAGACCTCGACTCCATCCGGGAGGATCAGCGCTTCGCCGAGCTTGCGAAGTAGCCCTAGACGCGCGGCAGAACGAAGAAGGCGATCGCCGAGTACTGGCACGCGGCCGCCGCCACGGTCAGCACGTGGAAGAGCTCGTGGTACCCGAAGACATGCGGGACCGGGTCGGGGCGTTTGCGTGCGTAGACGACTGCGCCTGCCGTGTAGAGGAGCCCGCCTGCCACGACGAGCACCAGACCAGGGACAGGCACCTTCAGCAGCTGTGTGAACGCCGCCGCGGCCACCCAGCCGAGGGCAAGGGCGATCGCTGCGGACAGCCATTTCGGAGCACGTACCCAGACGAGCTTCAGCACGATTGCCGCGGCTGCTCCGCCCCAGACCACCGACAGCACCGGAACCGCCCAGCCGCGCGACATGACGAGAAGCCCGAACGGCGTGTACGTGCCCGCGATCAGCAGGTAGATGCCCGCGTGGTCGAGGCGAGCGAGCCAGGCGCGTGGCCGCGGGCGCCAGGTCGGGCGGTGATACAGCGCGCTCGCGCCGAAGCAGATTGCCAGGCACGTTGCGAAGACAATCGCGGCCACGCGGGCTCGACCGGCCTCCGCCGTCGCCACCAGGAAGGCACCGGCCACGAGGGCGGCGTAGAAGCCGAGCTCATGGAAAACGCCGCGCAGCCTCGGCTTCGTTGCAACCACCGCCACACCGACGATCCTATCGACCGCCCTTACGACGCCGGCTTCCGCTACCGTGCGAGTACGGCACGCCAATTCCGGCGGCCCGTGAGATGAGCTTCTCGGTCCTCCTTCGGGTGTTTCGAGGCAGGCAAGTCTCGAACCCGAAAAGGAGTTGAACCAGTGTCAGAACGATCGTTCAAGGAGCTTGGCGTGTCCACGCCCGTCGTGGCGGCGCTCGCCTCACGCTCGATTCAGCATCCGTTCCCGATCCAGGAGCTCGTCCTGCCGGACGCGCTCGCTGGAGTGGACGTTCTCGTGCGCTCACCCACGGGATCGGGCAAGACCCTCGCTTTCGCGCTGCCGATCGTCGAGCGCATCGACAAGTCTGATCCTCGCCCGTCCGCGCTCGTGCTCGTGCCGACGCGAGAGCTTGCCGCGCAGGTCACCGCCGAGCTCGAGCCCCTCGCCAGGACGAAGGGCGTCTCGGTAGCGGCCGCCTACGGCGGTGTTCCGCTGCACGCCCAGGGCAAGCGCGCCAAGAAGGCGCACGTTCTGGTCGCGACGCCCGGGCGACTCGAAGACCTGGCGCGGCGCCGGCTCATCGACCTTTCGCGCGTCCGCACGTTCGTGCTCGACGAAGCCGACCGAATGCTCGACATGGGCTTCCAGCCGCAGGTCGACGACATCGTGCGCCGTCTGCCGCGAAATCGTCAGACGATGTTCTTCTCGGCGACCCTGGACGGCCACGTGGGAGACCTCGCCCGCGCCTACACCAACAGCCCCTCACACATCGAGGGCGAGCTCTCGCTCAACCAGCAGCCCGGCGAGATCGAGCACCGCTTCGTTGCCGTTGCCCAGGACACCAAGGTCGACACCCTCGTCGAGCACATCAATTCGTCCGGATCGAACCTGGTCTTCGTGCGTACGAGGCGAGGAGCGGACCGGCTCGTTCAGCGTCTGGCCCGTCACGCCGTGGGCGCCGTCGCGATGCACGGCGATATGTCTCAGAGGGCGCGTGAGCGGGCGCTCGCGCGGTTCGAGAGCGGCAAGGTCAGCACGCTGGTCGCCACCGATGTCGCCGCTCGAGGCCTCGACCTCGACGGAATCACCCAGGTGATCAACTTCGACCCGCCCGAAGAGGACAAGGGCTACGTGCACCGCACCGGCCGCACCGGAAGGGCAGGCCGCAGCGGCACCGCGATCACCTTCGTCCTTCCCGAGCAGCAGGCCGAAACGAGCCGCGTCGCACGCAGGCTCGGTCACCGCGAGCAATTCGAGGAGGCCGGGATGCGCTCAGCGCCGGCGAAGCTCCTCTACACGAGCCGCCGCGGGCGGCGTTCGAAGTGGTAGGAATCGAGCGGGCCTTCCGCCCGCGCGGGCGAGCCTAGTACGGGCGCTCAGCGAGTCTCGGTCGCACGCGCGGGCGTGCGCGGCACGGCTCCCGCTTCAGCGTCCCTGAGGTGCTGCTGCACGAACGCGATGGCCATGCTGCCCTCGCCGACAGCGGAGGCGACCCGCTTCACGGGGCCAGATCGAACGTCGCCGCACGCGAAGATTCCGGGGACGCTCGTCTCCAGCAGGTAGGGATCGCGTTCGAGCCGCCAGTCGGCCCTCGCCTCGAGGTCTGAACCGGTGAGCACGTACCCGTGGTCGTCGAGGGCGATCTCTTGTGGCAGCCAGGCCGTGTCGGCATCCGCTCCGATGAAGAGGAACAAGCCGCCCGATTCGAGCCGCGTCACCTCCCCCGTCTCGGAGTTGCGCACGTCAATCGCCTCGAGCGATTCGGTCCCATGCGCTGCGATCACTTCCGTCCGGAACAACACCGCGAAGTTCGACTTCGCCTCGAGTTGACCGGCGAGGTAGCGCGCCATCCCACTTCCTTTGCTCTTGTCGAGGCTCGCGCCGCGGCAGAGCATCGTCACGCTCCGAGCATGGTTGGAGAAGAACACGGCCGCCTGGCCCGCTGAATTGCCCGCACCGACGATGTGGACGTCGAGCCCGTGGGCGTTCGGAGCCTCGCTGCGGGCCGCGCCGTAGTGCACGCCCTTCCCGACGAGCCTGTCGAACCCCTCGATGGACAGCTGACGCCACGAGACCCCGCAGGCCAGAACGATCGTCTTCGTCCTCAGGACGTCGCCGCCGTCTAGGTGAACGTGGCGCGTCAGCGGGTCGATGCGCGTGATCGAGCGGGTCACGAGGATCTCGGCGCCGAGCCTTCGTGCCTGCTGCAGCGCCCGGCGCGCGAGCTCGTCACCCGACACGCCGGACGGGAAGCCCAGGTAATTCTCGATCCGCGACGAGGTGCCGGCTTGGCCTCCTGGAGCCTCGCGCTCGACCACAATCGTCCGCAACCCTTCGGACGCCCCGTAAACGCCGGCTGCGAGCCCGGCAGGCCCGGCACCGACCACGACGACGTCGTACTCCGCGGCGAGCGGTTCGGTCCCAAGGCCCAGCAGCTCGGCGACGCGGCGAAGGTGCGGTCGCACCACCGTCTTCCCGTCGATGACACGAACGACGGGCCAGTCGTCCTCGGGCGGGAGCGCACCGCCCCACTCCTCGACGACATCGGCGGCGTCGGGGGTCAACCACTTGAACGAGATCTGATTGCGATCGAGAAAGCGCCGCAACTCGCCGCAGGCGGAATCCCACCGGTGCCCGACGATGATCGCCCTGGGCGGCGGAGGGTCGGCCGCGATCCCTGAGAGCCCCCGCGGGCCTGCCATCCGGTGACTCGCGAGCCTGCCGACCTCCGTCGCGACCTCCGGCGCCACGGCCGCGACCGCGTGGTAGGCCGGACCCTCGATGCGCATGATTCGAGACGGCTCGGCGGCGCGGAATCCGACCGGGAACAGCGAACCGAGCGTGATCGGCACCTCGCCGAAGATGTCCCCGGGCTCCCGCTCACCGACGACGCGATCGATCCCATCGACGACCTTCACTGCCTCGATTCGACCAGCGAGCAGCGCGAACAGCGCCCGCTCGTCGCCCTCGTGCGCGGCGTACTCGCCCGGAGCGAGGCTGATATCCGCCGCCGCCCGGGAAAGCCGCTCGCGAGCGTCGGGGTCGAGACCCGCGAAAATCCGTACCTGCCCGACTTCGTCCGGCGTCACCATTGGCTCAACGTAGCCACTTACTCCGGACCGGTGGAGGGAGAAGACAGAGAGAGCGGATGATGGGATTCGAACCCACGACCTTCTGCATGGCAAGCAGACGCTCTAGCCAACTGAGCTACATCCGCGAGTTCGGCCAGTATAGCCGCGCTCAGATGGCGTCCAAGGCTTCGTTCACCAGGCGGTCGGCGAGCTCGTTATGGGCTCGGCGCACCGCCGTGTAGCTCACGCGTCTGAGCTCAGCTGCGAGCTCAGCGGCCTCTCGCTGGAGGTCTTTCAAGGCCTCGTTTTTGACCTTGTACTCGCCCTGCATCTGCTTCACGACGAGCTCCGAGTCGGAGACGACCTCGAGCTCGTCCACGCCGCGCCGCAGGGCGCTCTCGAGCCCGGCGATCAGGCCTCGGTACTCGGCGACGTTGTTCGTCGCGGTGCCGATCGCCTCGCCGCGCGCGTCGAGCACGTGACCGTCCTCGCTCTCGAGCACATAGCCGTAAGCCGCCGGGCCAGGGTTCCCGCGCGCCCCGCCGTCGGTCGAGAGCCTGGCCTTCACGCGAGGGGATAGAGGTCGAAGGCCGGCTCTTCGTACGGGTGCGCTTCGCGCAGGGCTGCGACGACCTCCGCCTCGCGCTCGACCGGGTAGACCGTCTCGAGCCGCAGCTCGGAGAGGCGCTGCTCGCGGCCCGGCTGGCCGACAGAAGGGTCTGTCCCTGCGCCGCCGAGGAACGTGCCGGTGCCCTCGGTGTACCAGGAGCACCGTTCGTAGTCGCCGATCCTTCCCGCGCCTGCGGCAAAGAGAGCGTCCCGCACCGAGTCCAGCGCCTCGCGCGGTACGAAGACGACCAGCTTGCGGTTCACGTTCGGGACACTAATGGCGCCTAGAGCTCAAGCTCGAGATGAAGCTCGTCGCGGATCGGCAGCCCGGCCGCGTCGACCAGCGGAATCGACGGCTTCAGGCTCCGCTCCTCGTCGATCGCGCCCGGGACAAGCCCGACCAGCCGAAAGCCGCGCTTCTGGTAGAAGGCCAGCGCGCGCAGGTTGTTGTTCGTCGTCAGGAGCTGGACCAGGGAGCAGCCCGCGTCGCGCGCAGCTTGCGTGACCGCCCCGAGCAGCGCCGTCCCGATCCCCTTGCCTTCCTCCAGCGCGTCGATCGTGACGATCTCGCAGGCCTCGCCGCCCAGCTCGTAGGTCACGAGGCCCACGCAGCGTCCCGCTTCGAAGGCGGCGAAACCAGGCAGGTCAGCCGGCACCCAGACCCCGCCGCGGCCGACGACCTTGGTGTCCCCCCACCGCTCGAGGATCAGCTGCTCCACCCAGTCGCGGTCGCCGGGACCGAGAGGGCGAAGCTCAGGACGCAGTGTCGATCTGAGCCTTCTGGAGCTTGCCCGAGTAGTCGACGTAGATCGACTTCCACTCGGTGAAGACGTCCAGCGCGGCCTGTCCCGCCTCGCGATGGCCGTTGCCGGTGCCCTTGACGCCGCCGAACGGCAGGTGCACCTCGGCGCCGATCGTGCCCGCGTTGATGTACGTGATCCCGGCCTCGAGATCGCGCATCGCGCGAAACGCCTTGTTCACGTCGCGCGTGAAGATCGACGAAGAGAGCCCGAACTCGATGCCGTTCGAGACCCGCACCGCATCGTCGATGTCCTTCACCCGGATCAACGCGGTCGTCGGCCCGAAGATCTCTTCCTGCGCGATCCGCATCCCGGGGTCGACGTCGCCGAAGATCGTCGGCCGGTAGAAGTGGCCGTCGCCGAGCCCGTCGCCGCCGGCGACCTCGCCCCCCGTCAGCAGCTTTGCCCCCTCGTCCTTGCCGATGCCCGTGTACGAGTGAATCTTCTCGAGCGCCGACTGGTTGATCACCGGCCCGACGTCGACGCCTTCCTCCCAGCCGGGGCCGAGGCGCAGCTTCTCGACGGCTGCGACGAGGCGCGTCTGCAGCTCTTCGTAGACGCCGTCCTGCGCGATCACGCGCGAGGCCGCGGTGCAGCGCTGGCCCGCGGTGCCGAACGCCGACCAGACGATCCCTTCCACCGCCAGGTCGAGATCGGCATCGTCGAGCACGATGATCGCGTTCTTGCCGCCGAGCTCGAGGTGAACGTGCTTCAGGTTCTCGGCGGCATTGCGCAGCACGGCGACACCGGTCTCGCGCGAGCCGGTCAGCGTGATCACCGGCACGTCGGGGTGGTGGACGAGCCGGTCGCCGACCTCTCCCCCGCCCCCGTGCACGATGTTGACGACGCCGGCGGGGACCCCTGCCTCGGCGAGCAGTTCCACGAAGCGCTCGCCAAGCAGCGGCGTGTCGGTCGCGGGCTTGAAGACGACGGTGTTCCCGCAGACGAGCGCGGGCGCGATCTTCCAGGACGGGATCGCGATCGGGAAGTTCCACGGCGTGATCACGCCGACGACCCCGATCGGCGTCCGGACGCTCATGTTGAACTTGTCGCGGAGCTCGCTGGGCGTCGTCTGGCCGAAGAGCCGCCGGCCCTCGCCGCCCATGTAGAAGCTCATGTCGATCGCTTCCTGGACGTCGCCCGCGGCCTCGGGGAGCACCTTCCCCATCTCGTGGGCCATCAGGTCGGCGAAGTCGTCCTTCTGGTCCGCGAGGAGCTGGGCGAAGCGGAAGAGGATCTCGCCGCGGCGCGGCGCCGGGACGAGGCGCCAGTCCTCGAAGGCGGCCTTGGCAGCCTCGACGGCGCGGTCGACGTCCTCCGCGCTCGAGCGCGGGAAGACACCGATCGTCTCGCCGTTCGCAGGGTTGCGGCTCTCGAAGGTGTCGCCGGAGGCCGCATCGACCCACTCGCCGCCGATGTAGTTCTTGAAGGTTTTCGTCGCCGCCGTCGCCACGGCGCGATCTTAGCTATCCGTCGTCGGGCGGCTCGGTCTCCGGGAAGGTTCCCGTCGCGCGGGCTCGACGGCGATCCCGGATCTCGCGCTTCCCGCCGAAGGCGCGGCCCTTCCGCCGGTCCTCACCCTCGCGGCGGTCGACGATGACGGTCACGTGCGGGTTGTCCGCGTAGTACTCGACCATCTTGTCGTAGAGCTCGTCCTCGAGCTCCCGCGGGATCACGCAATAGATCATCCTGATCTCGCGCTTCCCGCCGAAGGCGCGGCCCTTCCGCCGG
>DATDFL010000308.1:0-28918 GCA_036522595.1 Gaiellaceae bacterium | reverse complement strand
CTCAACCCGCGCCTGCGCGTGGCGCACCTCTCGGCGCGGAGCTTCCGCTTACGGCCTCTGGTCGGGCGGGGGCCGGACGCCCTATGAGCGGGCTCCTGGAAGTCGAGGGGCTGAACGTGTGGTTCGACCTCGGCGGCGGCGAGCTGCACGCGGTGCAGGGCGTGAGCTTCGCCCTGGATCCGGGAGAGCGGCTCGGGCTCGTGGGTGAGTCCGGCTGCGGCAAGACGACGACGGTGCTCGGCCTGCTCGGGCTGCTGCCGCCGAGCGCGAGCGTGGCGGGGCGCGTGCTGCTGAACGGCACCGACATCCTGGCCGGCGGTGAGGAAACGATCCGGCCGCACCGCTGGGTGGACCTGGCGATCGTCTTCCAGGGCGCGATGAACGCGCTCAACCCCGTCAAGACCGTCGGCTCGCAGATCGTCGAGGTGCTGGAGCTGCACGAGCGGGCGCGGGGCCGCGCGGCACGGGAGCGAACCGGTGAGCTGCTCGAAGCGGTCGGCATCCCCGCCAACCGGGCCGAGAGCTTCCCACACGAGTTCTCCGGCGGCATGCGCCAGCGCGCGGCGATCGCGATGGCGCTCGCGTGCAATCCGAGCGTCCTGATCGCGGACGAGCCGACCACCGCGCTCGACGTGATGGTGCAGGCGCAGATCCTCGAGCTGCTCGACTCGCTCTGCCGCGACTTCGGCCTCGCGCTGCTGCTCGTTACACACGACCTGCCCGTCGTCGCCGAGCTCTGCGACCGCGCCGCGGTCATGTACGCGGGCGAGATCGTCGAGCACGGGCCCGTCGACGCCCTCTACCACGATCCGCGCCACCCGTACACGCGCCTGCTCTTCGCGGCGACGCCGGACCTCTTCGGCGAAGGCGTTCCCGCGTCGATCCCGGGCGCGCCTCCTCGGCTCGACCGGCCGCTTGCCGGCTGTCCGTTCCACACGCGCTGCGACCGCGTCTTCTCCCGCTGCCCGAAGGAGCGGCCGTTGCTGAAGCAGCTCGACGGCGAGCGCGCGGCCGCATGCCACCTGAACGACGTGGCCGCAGAGATGCCCGTATGAGGCGTCGCTTGCGATGCCGACTTCAGGAGGCGCGGGCTTTGCCCGTGTCTCCGTCTGAAATGACCAGTCGACCCGACGTCCGTCAGAACGGTGGTCTGTGAGCACGAACGGTTCCAAGCCGCTCATCGCGGTCGAGGATCTCGTCGTCCGCTATCCCGTCGCGCGCGGGCTCGGGGGCACCCTCGCACGCAGGCCGCAGCGCTTCGTGCATGCGGTCGAGGGCGTCAGCTTCTCGGTGAAGCGCGGCGAGCTGCTCGCGCTCGTCGGCGAGTCGGGCTGCGGCAAGACGACGACCGCGCAGGCCGTGCTCCGGCTCGTCGAGCCGGTTTCCGGCCGGATCGAGTTCGACGGCGGCGACATCACCGCACTGCAGACCCGCGCGCTGCGCCCGCTTCGCCGCCGCATGCAGCTGATCTACCAGGACCCCTACGAGTCGCTCGACCCGCGGCTCTCTGTGCGCGCCGCGGTCGAGGAGCCGCTGCTGATCCACGACCTGGGCGGCTCGAAGGCCCAGCGGCGCGAGGCGGTTCGCGAGGCGCTGGAGCGCGTGGAGCTCAACCCGCCGGAGCTCTTCCTCGAGCGCTACCCCCACGAGCTCTCGGGCGGTCAGCGGCAGCGCGTTGCGATCGCCGCGAGCATCGTCCTCGGCCCCGACCTGCTCGTCGCCGACGAGCCGGTCTCGATGCTCGACGTCTCGGTGCGAGCAGGGATCCTGAACCTGCTCGACCGCCTGCGCGAGGGCGGCCTCGGGATCCTGATGATCACGCACGACCTCTCGACCGCGGCGCGCTTCGCCGACCGCATCGCGGTGATGTACCTCGGGCGAATCGTCGAGGAAGGCCCCGCACAGTCCGTCGTCCGAGACCCCCAGCACCCGTACACGAAGGCGCTGCTCTCGGTCGTCCCGCGCCGCGATCCGCGCGAGCGGTCGAAGCGGGAGATCCTGAGCGGCGAGGCGCCCGACGCGGTGCGGATCCCGAACGGCTGCCGCTTCCATCCGCGCTGCCCGATCGCGATCGCCGACTGCAAGCAGATCGACCCCGCCTTGGAGCCCGCCGGGGGTCACAGGGCAGCCTGCATCCGCGTTTGAAATGCCCAGGGCGGGGCGGCCGCCCCGGGCAAACTTCAGCTACGGAAGAAGGTTGGCGATGCTGGTGAACGCGCCGCTGATGTTCTCGCTCAGCAGCGTCAGCGAGGCGACCACGGCGAGCGTGATGAGTGCGAGGACGACGCCGTACTCAGCCATGGTCTGGCCGGAATCCTCGGCAACACGAGTTCGGATGAAACGCGGCATTGCTACTCCAATCAGAGGCTGCAGGAGTCAGAGATATCGACACGCTCGAGCCGCGTCTCGATCCCCTCTTTCAGTTCAGATCGCCCTGCGATACGCGTCTTCGTAGTCCGCAACCATGCGCTCGGGGGCGAACCGTTCCTCGACGTAGCGGCGGCAGTCGAGCGGGTCGATCTCGTCGGTGCGCTGAAGGGCCTCCGGGATCTGGCGCCAGTGATCGACGACGACCCCGCCTTGCCCGTCGCCCATCACCTCCGGGACGGCGCCGTAGCGCGTGGCGATCACCGGCGTGCCGCACGCCATCGACTCGATCATGACCAGCCCGAACGGCTCCTCCCACTCGATCGGGAAGAGCGTCACGCGCGCGTTCTGCAGCAGCTCGACCTTCGTGCCGTGATTCACCTCGCCGAGGTACTCGATCCCGTTGCCGACATGGGGCTCGATGAAATCGGCGAAGTACTCCCGCTCTCGCGGCTCCCGCATCTTGCCCGCCAGCTTCAACGGCAGTCCGAGCTCCATGGCGACTGCGACGGCGCGGTGCGCGCCCTTCTCGTGGTTCATCCGGCCGAGGAAGAGCAGGTAGTCGCCGACGTGCGGCTTGCAGGGGTAGTGCTCGAGGTCGAGCGCGTTCGGGACGTTCGCGACCCAGTTGAGATCGGGGCGCGGGCGGCGCTGGTTCATCGAGATCGAGATCAAGCCAACCTGCGGCGCGACACGCTCGATGCTCTCGTAGACGAGCCCCGGGTCGCCGTCGAGCGGGCCGTGGACGGTGTGGACGACCGGGGTCTTCGAGAGCCCGCCGAGCACGGCGCCGAGGTGGCCCGTGTGGTCGTTGATCACGTCGAACTCGTCCGAGCGCTCGTAGCAGAAGAGCGCGTGGGCGAGCTCCGGCACCGTCCGCCCGATCAGCTCGCTCGGCGCGTGCGGGTAGATCGCCTCGAGCTTCGCCTTGCTGTGCGAGTCCCCTGACGCGAAGAGCGTCACCTCGTGGCCTCGGTCGACGAGCCCGTCGGCGAGCAGCCAGACGATCCACTCGATCCCGCCGTAGCCCGAGGGCGGGACTGCGAACCAGGGCGGGGCGAGGACGGCTATGCGCATCGGTTACACCTCTTCAACGGTGACATGCCCGCGGTCGACGCGCACGTCCCATTGCCGCTCGAACGCGCGGATGCCCGAGAGGCGCAGCGAGCGCCCGGCCCACGAAGGCAGCTCCTCGGGCGCGAAGGTCTCCAAGACTTGGCGCCGCCGGTCGGCCTCCAGCCCGAGTAGCACCTGGAGCAGGAGCACCGGCGTCCCGGCCGCCCACGCCTGTGGGCGCGCGGCGGTCGGGTACGCGATCGGGAAGGGCGTCTCCTCGCGCGGGAGCCCGGCGAAGACCTCCGGGAGCTGGTTCCGGAAGTGCGCCGCGGCGCCCATCATCCGGCGGACGATCCGCTGCGCCTCGGGCCAGCGCCTGTGCCGGGCGAGCCCCTGGGCGATGAGGGAATTGTCGTGCGGCCAGACGGTGCCGTTGTGGTACGAGAGCGGGTTGTAGCCCGCGTCGCCGCTCGACATCGTGCGGACGCCCCACCCCGACCAGAGCTCCTCGCCCATCAGCGCGTCGACGACGGCGTCCACCCGCTCCGTCGGGACGATGCCGCTCCAGAGCAGATGGCCGATGTTCGAGCACAGCGAGTCGACCTGCCGCTTCTCGCCGTCCAGCGCCAGGACGTAGTAGCCGCCGCGCGCGTCCGTCCAGAAGCGCTCGTTGAAGGCGCGGTACAGCTCCTGCGCCTCGCGCTCGAGCCGCTCCGCGAGCGGCCGGTCGCGCCAGATCTCGCGCGCGAGCTCGGCCATTCGCAGCTTCGCGTCGTAGACGTAGCCCTGCACTTCTGCGGGCGCGATCGGCGCGTGGGCAATCGAGCCGTCGTGGAATCGCTGCGAATCGCCCGAGTCCTTCCAGGACTGGTTCGCGAGGCCGCGCGCACTGCGACGCTCGTATTCGAGGAAGCCGTCGCCGTCCCTGTCGCCGTACTGGTCGATCCAGGAGAGCGCGCGCATAGCCGGATCCCGCAGCTCGCGAACAAGCGCCGAGTCGTCGGTCCAGCGCCAGACCTCCGAGAGGAGCACCAGGTAGAGCGGCGTTGCGTCGGCGGTGCCGTAGTACGTGTGGAACCAGTTCTGCGCGGCCTTCCCGGTGCGGAGCTCGTGGACGATCTTGCCCGGCTCGGCGTCGAGCTCGGGGTCGTCCTTCGTGGCCTGCAGCTCGGCGAGCACCTCGAGCGCGGTGCGTGCCAGCTCCGGCCCGAAGAGCAGCGTCTGCAGGCACGTGATGATCGTGTCGCGCCCGAAGACGGTCATGAACCAGGGCATGCCCGCCGCCGGAAGGCGACCGGCGCGCCCGCCGCCGCGCATCCGTAGCGACGCAAGATCCGAGACCGACTGGACGAACGTGTGCGAGAGGTCGCCCCAGTCGCCGCGCATCTGCGGGACGCGCAGCTGCCACGCGGCGAGCGACTCGCGGACGCGCGTCATCTCCTCGCCGAACCGCCGCTCTGCGCTCCGCGGCGCGATCGAGTCGCCGTCGATCGAGCAGAGGATGTCGACCCGCAGCTCCCAGGCCTCGCGCGGGCCGAGCTCGAGGCGGTACGTGACCTTCGCCCCGTCGACCGCGCCGCGGTGGGAAAGGATCACCTGCGTCGTGGCTGCGCCGTTGCCGTCGGGCTCGCGCAGGACGAACTGGTTGTCCTGGTCTTCGAAGCTGCCCTCGACCGGCTCGGGGAGCGGCTTCGCCCGCACGGGGTCGCCGAGCGCGAAGTCGTGCTCCTTGACCGTCAGGATGTCCGCGAAGTCCGTGCCGAGCTCGAGCGCGAGGTCGAACGCAAGCGGCTCCATCCCCTGGTTCTGGACGACGATCAGGTCCTGCATCCCCTCGCCGACGAAGCGGTGCCGCGTGATCGAGACGGTGTCGTGCGGGAGCCCGCCTGCCGGCGGATTGCGCAGGTAGAAGGCGGCCGAGAAGTACTCGACGACCCCGGACGAGAGCAGCAGCGGCTTCGCGCCATTCACGGTCAGGCGGAGCAGCGAGAGGAAACGCGTGTCGTCGGCGAAGAAGCCCTGCGTCTCGCTGTCGATGTCGCCACGCTCGTCGCAGATGCAGAACGTCGAGCCTTCGAGGATCGTCAGCGGCATGCGCTAGAGGTCGCGGATGGTGCGGACCGCGGTCGACTGGTGAAGCGCCTTGACGACGATCTCGTCGACGTTCACATGCGGCGGGCGGGTGAGCGCGAAGATCACGCACTCGGCGACGTCCGCAGGCTTGACCGGCTCCAGGTCCGCGTAGACGGCCTTCGCCTTCTCCTCGTCGCCGCGGAAGCGTACGCGCGAGAAGTTCGTCTCGACCAGGCCCGGGTCGACGGTCGTCAGGTGGATCGGGCGGCCCAGCAGATCCTGGCGGAGTGCGTAGGTGAAGCCGCGGACGGCGTACTTCGACGCGACGTACACCGCCGCGTTCGGGTACGGCTCGCGGCCGGCGACCGAGCCCATGTTGACGATGTGGCCACCGTCTCGGACATGCGGCAGGCAGAGCCGCGTCATGCGCAGGACGCCGTGGACGTTCGTTTCGAGGACCGTCTCCTCGTCCGCTTCGGTGCTGTTGTCGAACGGGTCGCGCCCGAGGCCGAGGCCCGCGTTGTTGACGAGGACGTCGAGGCCGCCCAGCTGGTCGACCGCCTGCGCGACGAACCGCTCGCAGCTCGCCGGGTCGGTGACGTCGAGCTCGAGCGCGACCTCCGTCTCGAGCAGGTCGGTACGCCGCGCGCCCCCAGCGACGCGGACGCCGTTCTGCTTCAGCGCCTCTGCGATCGCCTGCCCGATTCCACTCGAGGCACCGGTGACGATCGCGGTTTTTCCCTCGAGCCCCGCCACGCGCGGACTCTAGCGTGATGCGATCGGCAGGTTGCCTTCGGCGCGTGCATGAGCATGTTCGACCTGAAGGGTCGAATGACTCAGCGCGAAGCGCTCGTGGAGGAGGGTCGCGAGCTGCAGGCGAATCGCGTGGCAGTCCGCTCCGGGCTCGACGAGAACGTGAGCGGACACGGACGGAAAGCCGCTGCCGACGGTCCAGACGTGGAGGTCGTGCACCCCCACGACGCCCGGCACGGCGAGCATCTCCTCCCCGACCTTGCGCGGCTCGTCGGGTGACATCTCCAGCAGGATCCGCGTCGAGTCACGCAGCAGCGAGAAGCTCGACCAGAAGATCAGGGCGGCAACGAGAAGGCTCGCCACCGGGTCGAAGCGATCCCAACCCGTCGCGAGGATGAGCGCGCCGGCGATGGCGGTTCCCGTGAACGCCGCGAGGTCGGTCGCGACGTGGAGGAAGGCGCCGCGCATGTTCAGGCTTTCCCGGCTCGGCCGGTGGAGCAGCGCCGCGGCGGCGAGGTTCACGACGACTCCCGCGAGGGCGACGACGAGCACGATGCCGCCGCGAACGTCGGGCGGATCGACCAGGCGGCGCACGGCCGTGTAGACGATCACGACGCCGACGACCACGAGCGAGATCCCGTTCACGTGCGCTGCGAGGATCTCGAGCCGCCGGAAGCCAAACGTCCACCGGCCCCGTGCGGGACGACCCGCGAACGACGCGGCCGCCAGCGCAAGCCCCAGGGCGGCGGCGTCCGTGAGCATGTGACCCGCATCGGCCAGCAGCGCGAGCGACCCGGCGACGATGCCGAAGACCACCTCGCCGGCCATGAAGCCGACGATCAGCGCGAGGGCGATCGCGAGCGCCCTGCGGCTGTCCCCCGGCTGTTGCGCGTGCGCGTGCGAGTGGCTCACGAACCCATTCTGGCGGCCGCGATCCGCTCCGGAGGAGTCGGATGCGTGAAGAGCAGCGCGTAGAGGAGCGGCGGCGGGTCGAGGTCTGCGAGATTCGCCAGCGCGAGGCGCCGGTGCATCTGCTCCAGCGCCGTGCCGTCGCCCGTCAGCTCGAGCGCAAACCGGTCGGCAGTGCGCTCCCAGCGCCGCGAGAGCCACGTCCCGAACGGCATCCCGCCGAGCTCGAGCAGCGCCAGCACGAAGAGCACCAGCGGAATCACCCGCGGATCGCCCGGCCCTTCCGCGCCCGCCGCCGCCAGCAGCCCGCCCCACGACAACACGCCCCACAGGATGAGAACCGCAGCGGCGGTTCCTGCCATCGCCAGCAGCGTCCCGACCGCGACGTGCCGGTGCCGCCGGTGTCCGAGCTCGTGCGCGACCACGCCGCGCAGCTCGTCCCGCGGCACGTCCGCCAGCAGCGTGTCGAAGAGCACCAGCCTCCGCGTCGGCCCGAGCCCGGAGACGTACGCGTTGTGCTTGCGGGTGCGACGGCTTGCGTCCGAGACGAGGATCGTCCGCACCGGAACCCCGGCGCGGCGCGACAGCTCCTGCAGCTCCCCGGCCAGCCCCTCGTCCGGCAGCGCCCAGAAACGGTTGAAGAGCCGCTCGAAGAGCAGCGGCGCGACCAGGCTCAGCGCGAGCACGAACCCCGCCGCCCCCGGCGCCGCGACCCCGGCCCAGCCGCCCGGCCACGAGCGCACAGCCCAGAGCAGCAGCAGGAGCCCAAGCGACGAGATGGCCACGCCGACGACGAGCCCCTTCAGCCGGTCCGACAGCCAGCCGCGCAAGCTCTGCGTCGAGAACCCCCACCGCCGCTCGTAGAGCCAACCGCTCCACGCCGAAAGCGGGAGCCGCACAAGCGTCCCGACGCCCGAGACGAGCGCCGTCCACTCGATTGCTCGCGCCCACCACGATCCCCCGGTCGCCCCTGCGAGCCAGTCGCCGGGCGGCCCGAAGACGATCGCGGCAAGCACGCCGAGCTCCAATACGAGGTCCAGCCCGTACGCCCAGTACAGCGGCCGGTGGTACGCGCGCGCACGCGAGATCTCCTCCGGCGCAAACAGATCCGTTACATCCACGTCGAAGTAGTGTGAAGAAGTGCTAACTACACTGAAGAAATGAGCACGGGCGTGGTCGCCGGGGGGATGCTCTCGGCTGATGAACAGCGCTTGCTGACCACCCAGTGGCGCTCGCTGCGGCGGCTTGCCACCGGCGTCGCAGTCCTCTCCTCGCCCGCCGTCTTCGTCTACCTCCACAAGCAGCAGGGCTGGGCGATCGGCTGGTCGCTCGCCGCCACACTGCTTGCGATCGCCGCTTTCCGTGGCCTGCTCGACCTGATCTTCCACCGATTCATCCGTTGGCCGAGCCTCTTCGGGATCGACACCGCGGAGCTGCGTGAGGAGGATGTCGTCGCGCGGCGCCGCGTCTGGTTCTGGCGGTTCTGGGCGAAGGTCGTATACGGCGTCTTCCTGCTGATCCTCGCGATCTACATCGTGCGCGTGCTGCGCTACGGCACAGACGGCGCGAGCTTCTTCGGCACGTTC
The DNA here is from genome assembly GCA_036522595.1 of Gaiellaceae bacterium. Taxonomy (GTDB): domain Bacteria; phylum Actinomycetota; class Thermoleophilia; order Gaiellales; family Gaiellaceae; genus AC-32. Next base: position 20,174 of record DATDFL010000308.1, on the reverse strand, counting down.
GGCGATTCGTGGCATTGGCTCACTCACACGATGAGCCGCTTCCCGAGCTACATCTCATTCGGGCTGCTCTTCATCGTCTACTTCGCGTTCAACTTCGGGATCTTTCTCGGGCCGATGCTCCTCATGGGCATCTCGCAGATCCGCGGCTTCGAGCCGGGCGACGCCAACTGGGGCGTGAAGCTCGCGGACGTCCGCGGCCAGACCGAGGCCAAGGGAGAGGTCAACCGGGTCGTCAACCTCTGGCAGTCGGGTGAAGCCTTCGAGCAGGCAGGCGGCAAGCGCGAGCGCGGGCTGCTCTTCCTCGGCGCGCCCGGGACCGGCAAGACGATGCTCGCCAAGGCGATCGCAACGGGCTTCAACTCGCCGATCGTCACGATCCCGGGATCCGGCTTCGCGCAGACCTTCATCGGCCTGGATGCGATCATCGTCCGCTTCCTCGCGCGCAAGGCGAAGCGGCTCGCGCGCAAGTGGGGCGGCCAGTGCATCGTCTTCATCGACGAGATCGACGCCGTCGGGATGCGCCGCTCGTCGCTCGGCGGAGCCGCGGGTGCGATGAGCCCGCGGCCGACAAGCTTCCACGACCTGTGCTTCTTCGGCCCGAACGGCGCGCTGACGCCGAGCGAGGATCTCGTCCTCGAATCGCGCGCCTGGCGCGAGCGGCTCTTCCACGAGCGCGCGCCTGAGCCGGCCGAGCACCGTCCGTTCCTGTCGAAGATCCTGAACCAGGGCGGCGGCGCCTTCCCGGGCATGTTCGGCGGCGGGGGCCAGCTAGCACTGAACCAGCTCCTGATCGTGATGGACGGGATCGACAGTCCGCCGGCCCTCCGGAGAGTGCTGACGAACAGGATCAACACGCTGCTGGATGCGCTTTACGTCGTCCCGCGCCGCATCGGTCGCGCCAGGCTGCGCGTGCCGCATGCGCGCCCGAGCGGCGGCCAGATCTACTTCATCGGCGCGACCAATGTCCCGATGGAGATGCTCGATCCGGCCCTCACCCGACCGGGCCGGATGGGGCGCCACGTCTGGTTCCGCACGCCGACCAAGCGCGACCGCCTCGACATCTTCGATCTCTACCTGACCAAGGTCGCGCACGAGGAGGACCTGGACACCGAGAAGCGCCGCGACGAGCTCGCCCGCGTCACGAACGGCTACTCGCCCGCCATGATCGAGCAGGTCTGCTCGATGGCGCTCACGCTCGCGCACCATGAAGGGCGGCTCGCCTTCGGCTGGGACGACATCGTCGAGGCGATGACGACGGTCGAGTCGGGAACCGCGATCGGCACCGAGTACGTGCCCGAGGAAACGCGTGCAGTGGCGATCCACGAGGCCGGCCACGCCGCGGCCGCTCACGTCTACATGAAGGGCGCCGAATCGACACGCCTCTCGATCAAGCGGCGCGGCGCGGCGCTCGGGCACCACCAGGCGCGCGAAAAGGAGGAGCGCTTCAGCTCCTGGCGGTCGGAGGAGATGGCGCAGCTCGTGTGGGCCCTCGGCGCGATGGCCGCGGAGCGCGTCTTCTACGGCGAGAACTCGACCGGCGTCGGGGGGGATGTGCAGAGCGCGACCGCGCGCGCGGCCTGGATGGTCGGCGCCTGCGGCATGGCGCCGGAGCAGATCGACCTCAACGGCTCGACGAACGGGCGGACTTCGAAGAAGACGCTCGACGAGCGTCGCGCCGAAATCGCGAAGCGCTTCGAGCTGATCGGAACCCAGATCATGAACCGCACCGGCGGCGACGGCCCGCTCGGTCATGACCCGCTGTCCGGCGTGCTCAACGACCGCGACAAGCGCTCCTCCGCGGCGCAGCTTCTCGGCCAGGCGTACGTCACCGCACATGCGTTCATCGCCGAGAACAAGGCCGCCGTCGAGAAAATCGCGGAGACGCTGGCCGAGCGGCGCGAGCTGTTCGGCGACGAGCTGGTCGAGATCCTCGAGCGCGCCGAGCTGAAGGCGCCGAAGCTCGACCTGACCAAGGAGGAAGCGTGGCCCGCGCTCTAGGCCATCGTCACCGGTTCGTGATCGCGTATCTGCTCCTCGGCGCGGCATTCGGCGCGGGGCTCGGCGCGTTCGTCGTCCTCCTCCAGCGCCCGGGGCCGAAGCCTCCCGTGCCGTGGTCGTCCTGGAAGCCTGCAGACGCGTCGGTCGGAGAGACCGCGCGCGCGATCGCCTCGCACGTCGGCGGCGCGTACAAGCTTCCCGACGGCACGCAGCTCGCACGCGTGATGCTCGGCCCGATCAGGTCGGCCGGGAGCATCGAGGCGGTTGCCCTGGCTGATCGCGCGAACGCCGTGACCCTCTACGACCCCTCGAGGACTGTCGTCTACACGCTCTGTGGCGTCCAGCAGAACTGCGGGCTGCCAGGAGCCGAGACGAGGGCGAGCAGCGACGCGTTGCGGCGAGAGGCACTCGAGCTGGCGCTCTACACCATGAAGTACGCGAACGCTGCAGACGTCGCCATCTTCTTCCCGCCGCCCGAGGGCGCCACGCGGAGCACGGATGTCCTCAATTTCCCGCGCGACGATTTCGGGCGACAGCTCGACAAGCCGCTGAAGGTCACATTGCCGCATGCCGCGGCGGTTTCTCGAGGGAAGATCGACGAACGCGAGGCCGGAACGGTCGACGCCCTCACCAGCGGGCATCAATACCGCTACGCGATCCAGACCGCCACCGGCGGCCGGCGCGTGCTCGTTCTCCAGCCCGCAGCCTGACGTTTTACCGTCGTCCCGGCGGAAAACGGTAGGCGTGGAGTTCCAGCACTTTCGCGGCGAGAAGCCGCCCGTTTTCGCGCACGAATCCGAGCGCGAGCTTGCGGAGCTCCTCGACGAAGAAGGCGTTCCTTGGGACTACGAGCCGCACACGTTCCCGCTCGAGCACGACGAGGACGGCCGCCTCATCGAGGCGATCACGCCCGACTTCTACCTCCCCGACGCGGGGATCTACATCGAGTGCACGGAGATGAAGCCGTCCCGCGCGAGCCGCAAGCGGCGCAAGCTCCGAAAGCTTCGGAAGCAGTACGGCGAAGTCGTCACCTATGTCGACCGCCGCGATTTCGAGCGCCTGCGCGCGAAGTACTTAGCGTCGAAGCAGAAAAGCGCAGGGCCGCCGCTCGCCGGGGAACGGCGCTCGGCCGATCTTCCCGACGACGAAGCTGCCCTCGGGTAGATCCAGTGCTTCGCCCGGCTCCGGCGGGGCGCCTTGCCGCTCGACCATCAGGTAGCGCTTCGGAGTCGGCACGAAGACGACGTGGCTCGACGGCTGCTCCGGCTCGGTAGGAGTCTCGACGAGCGCCAGGCGGCTGAACTCTGTGCGAAGGCGGTCGATCTCGTCGTGGAGGCGGCGGTTCTCCTCCCGCAGCCGCTCGACCTCGGGCTCGGGATCGGGAACGGCCTCGAGCTGCGGAGCCTTCGCGGGCTCCAGCTCGACGACGTTGTCCTCCGGCGGGAGGCCGCGGCCGGCCCGGTGGCGGCGGTCGATCTCCGCCCAGAGCCCGGTGCCGAAGCCCCGCTGCCCCTCGAGCTCGACGCCGTACTGCTCGGCCAGCGCGATCGCAAGCGCAGGCCCGGAGACGAACCCGCGGTCGACGAGAATCGCGCCCAGAAGCTTCTCGGTCTCCTGCTGTTCCTTCAGCGCGCGCGCGAGCTCGTCCTCTGTGACGAGGCCTTTGTCGACCAGCAGTTCACCAAGCGGCCGCCAGGACTGCTCCGCAGCTTCCACGTTTTCTATATCGGCCGGAAACGGCCACTTCAAGAGGGTCAGTGAGCTCAGTCTCTGCGAGCCCGATCGCCAATCCGCCGAAAGGCGGCCGCGACGGCGCCCGTCCGCGTGTGTACGCCGAGCTTCTCGTACGTGTTCTCGAGGTGCTTGCGCACGGTCTCCGGCGAGATGCCGAGGAGTGAGCCGATCTCACCGTTCGTTCGTCCTTCGGCAACGTGCGCAACGACTTGGCGCTCGCGCGGCGTGAGCGCGTTCGGCGGGGCCTGTTCAGAAGTCCGGAGGCGTGCGGCCGCGAAGAATTGATGGAGGTGCGGGAGAAGCAGGTCGAGCACGCGCCGATCGCGCTCGCTGAAGTCCGCGTCGGAGCGGTCGAACTCGAGCCGTGCATCGGTACGACCAGGGTCCAGGTGCAGCCAGAGCAGATACTCGACGCCCAGCGGTCGGTCGACCTCGAGATAGTGCTCACGCCGGCGGTACTCCCGAGGCGAAACGACGTCCGTGCGCCTGCGCGCCCCAACGGCCGGTCGCACTCCGTCCTCGTGCCTGAGCCGTCGACGTGCCGCGCGGATCTCCGGCGTCAGCTGGCCAATCGGCTCTCCGACGTAGACCAGCACGCGTTCCGAACTCGTACTCCGCTCGTGGAACGTGACGACGTCACAGGGTATGAGCTCCCGGACGACCTGCAACACGGGCGCTGGAAAGGCGAGCGGGCCGTCGACCTCTCCGGCCGCGAAAAGAACGTCGAGCGCCTTGCGGTAATCGGACTCGGCGAGCCGCGCCATTGTTCCAGGATACGACGAACGTCGTATGGCGTCGATCGACCGAGATCCAGATCATTTCCATATGCAGCTGGCGCGCCTGGTCGCAATCGCGGCGGTAACCCTCCTCGCCGCCGCGGGCGCCGAGGCAAGCGCGCCGGCGGCGTTCCAGCTCGTCTTCGACGGCAAGCACAACGCGATGCTCTGGCACGAGGGGACGTTCACCACGTCGTCATCGTGGTGCTCAGCAGGCTCGGCCGTCGACATCGCCGTCGACGACAGGACCCTCACCGCGCAACGGCGATTCAGCTGCGCCGGCGGCGGCGACTTCACAGCGAAGCTGAGCCCGCTCTCGGCCGAGCACGGCGGCAGCGGCTCTTGGCAGATCGTCGCCGGAACCGGGCCGCTGGCGAATCTCCGGGGCAAGGGAAGCTTCACGAGCGTCCGACTCTCGGGCGATCCGAATGATCCTCAGACGATCACCTTCCACAGCACCTGGGACGGCGTGGCCGATTTCGACGCCGCACCGCCGGCGATCGCCGTCACGAGCGCGAAGGCCCGGAAGCTCAAGCGTCCGCGCCGCACTTACACCATTCGTCTCGTCCTCTCGCTGACGGACTCGGGAAGCGACCTCGTCACGTACTCCGTGCAGATCGTCGATCCGAAGCACCGCGCGAACACGCTCGCCTTCAAGGCGGGTCAGACGGCGACCGGCACCGCGAAACCAACGCTTCGGATCAAGGTTCCCAAGCAGACGCACGCCGTTCGGCTCAAGATCCGTGCGAGCGACGCCGTCGGGAACGAATCGGCCCTCTCGAAAGCCATCCGTCTCAAGTAGCGACCGGGAATGGGCGGTACTGGGCTCGAACCAGTGACTTCCTGCTTGTAAGGCAGGCGCTCTCCCAACTGAGCTAACCGCCCGTCGAATCTAGATTGCCAGATCGGCCGTATGGCACAGTTGTAGGGATGAAGCGTCGTCTTGGTCTCGCGCTGGTCATTGCCGCTGCGATCGGCGGGCTTGCCGCGGGGCTCATCGTTGGTCGCGGCCACTCTGCGAACGCAGCCCACCGCGCCAAGCCCGGCGTCGTCGCCAGAGGCACCTTCCACGCCGTCACGTGGAACACGACCGGCACGGTCTCGGTCGTCCGCCAGGCGAACGGCGACCTGCGGCTCCGGCTCAGCAGCGACTTCGCGACGAAGCACGCTCCGGAGCTCTACCTCTACCTCGCCAAGCTGAGCGGCCAGCAGAAGCTCTACTGGAAGCAGGTCGCGCCGCTCAGAAGCACACGGGGCGGGCAGGTGTACGCGGTCTCGGCCGACGCGGTGTCAAAACCGGGTCTCGAGGTCGCGATCTACTGCGGGGAGTGCAACCAGATCAACGCACTCGCCCCGCTGGCGCCGGTCACTCAGTCGTAGGCGGCCGCAGCGCGACCACCTGAGCGGTGCTGCCACGCCGGTCGAGCGCACGGATCATCGCCTCGACGCAGTCCGGGTCGAACTGCGTGCCCGCGCCCTCGTGGAGCTCCTTGCGCGCCTCGGCCGTCGAGAGCGCCTTCCGGTAAGGCCTGTCCTCGGTCATGGCGCGATACGCGTCGCACACGGCGACGATGCGCGCCCCGAGCGGAATCGCCCGGCCGGAAAGCTTGTCCGGATACCCCCCGCCGTCCCACCGCTCGTGGTGGTGGCGCACGATCGACAGGATCGCGTTCAACGACTGGATCGGCCGGAGAATGTGCTCGCCGACCTCCGGATGCGTCATCATCACCGCCCACTCCTCGTCGGTGAGCGGCCCCGGCTTGTTGAGGATCGATTCCGGGACGCGAACCTTGCCGATGTCGTGAAGCACGGCGCCGAGCTCGACGTTGCGAACGGCGTCCAGGTCAAGGTCGAGCTCTGCGGCCACGGCGACCGCGAGCCGGACGACCTCCTCGGTGTGCTGGCTCGTGACCGCGTCCTTGGCCTCCAGGGCGTTCGAGAGCGACGCGAGCGTCTCGCGGTAGAGCCGTTGTGCCCGCTCCTCGTGCTCGAAGCCGGCGAGCAGCGCGCCGATGTGTGTCGCCGCGAGCTCGGCCAGATAGCGCTCGACGCCGGAGAAGACGCGCGTCCGCGTGTCGTAGATCTCGATCAGGCCCCAGGTGCGCGCCTCGACCAGGAGCGGCACGATCAACACCGACTGCATCTCCATCTCGCGCAAAACGAAGAGCTCGGCGGGATCGGCTCCCTTGTCGTCAGAGGAGATCGAGCACGGGACACCGCTCTCGAGCACCTGTGCCGTCGTCGGATAGTCGGCGAGGTAGTAGCTCAACCCGCGAGCGATTTGCTGATCGGAGCTGGAGTAGTCGGCGACCTCGCGCAGCAGCCCTTCCTCGACTTGCGAGACCAGCGAAGCCTGGGCGTTGAGCATCAGGGTCAGTTCGCGGCTCGCGACGCGGAGCATCCGCTGCAAGACCTGCTCGGTGCCGATGGCACGCGAGAACGCGACGAGCCTCGAGAGCGGCTCGAGCGTGGCGGCTAGCGCGACGGGTCGGCCTAGGCCTGTGAACTCAGGATGCGGCTCGGCACTCATCAGCGGCTAGTAGGGGGTTCACGCGGCTACCTCGATCTTGGTTCCGGAACGCTTGGCCTGGTACATCGCCTCGTCTGCGATTCGCAACAGCTCCTCAGGCTCCTGCCGGCAGCTGCTCGTCGCGATCCCGAAGCTCGCGTTCAACGTGCGGACGAGCGGGTCGATGTTCGACTCCATCGCGTCGATGACGCGGGCCACGACCTCACGTGCGTCGGGCTCGCCTGCTTCGCCGAGCAGCAAGGCGAACTCGTCGCCGCCGACGCGGAAGGCGCGGTCCTCGGCGCGGACGTGCTCGTTGAGCAGCGAGCCGAACTTCTCCAGCACGCGGTCGCCGATCACATGGCCGTGACGGTCGTTGATCTGCTTGAAGTTGTCGAGGTCGAGGAACACGAGCGCTAGATTCCGGTCCTCGGCACGCTCGCCCGCCTCCTGAAGCGCGTGCAGCAGCGCACGCCGGTTGAGCAGGCGGGTGAGCGGGTCGTGGTCGGCGAGGAATCGGGTCTCGGCGAGCTGTGTCGCGACTGCGAGGGCCTCCATCGCGTGGTTCGCGAAGATGCGCAGCGCCTGGAGGACGTTCTCCGTCGGCAGCAGCCGGTTCTGCGGCTCGTCGGCCCAGAGAACGCCGCGGACGGTGCCGTCGGTGTCGTAGAGCGGCACGACCAGCCAGTGACGGCTCCACGCAGCCGGGCCTCGCCCGTTGCGAATCGACTCGTAGACGACCTGGCTCTTGCCGGCGCGCCGCTCGGCCTCTTCGCGCGGCACCAGGTAGCAGCCGGCGATCTCGAAGCGCTCCTCGAAGAGGCGCGAGATCAGCGCCAGGTCGAGGACGGCGCTACTGGCCTCCTCGCCGTCCTCCCAGCCGGCAGCCGCCGCTGGGCGGAGCAGCTCGCTGTCCTCGTCGCGAAGCTCGATCAGAACCTTGTCGAAGCCGAGAGCCTCCCGCACGGCCTCGCAAACCGACGTCAGGATCGCCTCGGTCGTCATCGTCTGCGGCAGTTGCGACGAGACGCGCAGGAGCTGCTCGAGACCGGTCTGGTGGCGCTCCAACCGCTCCCGCTCCTGGGCCATCTCGAGCGCGAGTGCTGCGTGCGAGGCGAGGGTCACGGCAAGGGCGAGCTGGTCGTCGGTCGGGCGGAGGCCGCTGAGTGGCTCGCCGAAAGACATGACTCCGAGGATCTCCCCGTCGGAGCGCTCGAGCGGGACGAACAGCTCGTCGTTCGGATGCCAGGCCTCGGGAGTGTCGTCGAGCGGCTCGCCTGCAGGCACGAAGCGCACGCCCCCGTGCTGGGACCAGTCGAAGGCGTCGTTCGGGATGAAGTACGCGCCCGCCCGCAGGAACTTCGGATGGAGGAGCGGCTTCCAGCTGTCCCAGTCGTAGACCTGGCCGAGCAGCGCCTTGCGGACGAGCGCGCTCCCGTAGACGGTCTCGACGTAGAAGTCGTCCCACTCGGGCCTGTAGACGTTGAGGACAACGGTCTGGAAGCCCAGGGTCTCGGAAACAGCTCGTGCGATCGTGTCGAGAACGGAACCGACGTCGGCCCCGCTCCGCACGGCCCGGCTGACTGCAAGCAGCGCCTGGAGCGACGACGCGAACTCGGTGGTCGCGTCCGTCCGGCCGGCTCCAGTGGTTTCTGGCTGAAGTTGCGAATTTGTCATCGCCGCAGGGTGCCTAGGTTGGCACCCCAAACAATCGGGGCATCAGCGGCGCTTCACATCACCCGACCGGGTGACCCCCGTTTGAGCATTCCGTCAGGAAAACGTATGCCCCCGGCGGGATTCGAACCCGCGCTACGGCCTTGAAAGGGCCGTGACCTAGGCCGCTAGTCGACGGGGGCAGGCGGCGGCGACAGAATACTGCCGCCGCCTCAGGCCCTTAGGCCGCCTGGGCCTCTTCGTCCTCGGCGAGACCCGCGAGCGTGCTCGACAGGCGCCGGAACGCCTCGGCCTCGAGCTGGCGGACACGCTCGCGCGTGATGCCGAGCTCCTTGCCGATCGCCTCGAGCGACGCTGGATCGGCGTCGAAGCCGAAACGTAGCTCGAGGATCCGCCGCTCGCGTTCGGGCAGACCCGACACCGCGCGCCGAACCTCGAGCCGCCGCAGCGACTCCGTCGCCTCCGCGGCCGGATCGACTGCCTCCGTGTCCGCGAAGAGATCGCCGAACTCGCCGTCGTCCTCCGACCCCACGGGCCGGTTGAGCGAGACCGGAGCCTCGGCGACGTCGAGCGCCTCCTCCACGTGCCGGAGCGGTAGGCCCGTCTCGGCCGCGAGCTCCTCGCGCGTCGGCGGGCGGCCGAGCTTGGGCTCGAGCCGTGCCGAGGCGCCTCCGAGCTTCACGCGCCGCTCGTGGACGTGGGTCGGGATGCGGATCGTGTCCGACTGGCCCGACACGGCCCGCTGGCAGGCCTGGCGGATCCACCAAGTGGCGTAGGTCGAGAATTTGTAACCGCGCCGCCAGTCGAACTTCTCGACCGCGCGGTTCAGCCCGATCACGCCCTCCTGGAAGAGGTCGCCCAGGGGCAGGTTGCGGTTCTGGTAGCGCTTCGCGATCGAGATCACGAGACGCAGGTTGGAGTTGATCATCCGCTCCTTGGCCTCCCGGTCGCCGCGCTCGACGCGCTTCGCCAGCGCGACCTCCTCCGCCGCGGTCAGCAGCGGGTAGCGGCCGACGCTGTTCATCAGTAGCGTCATCGCGTCGGTCGAGCCGACGACCGGCTCGTGCTCGCGCCCCGCGCGCGTGGGCGCAGGGGCGGGCGGCGCGAGGATCTCGACCTCGCGCTCCTCGAGCTCGGCGCGCAGCGCGGCCAGCTCGTCATCCTCGAGCTCGTGCTCGAGCGCGAGCGCCTCGAGGTCGGTTTCCTCGATCGTGCCGCGCTCCTCCGCCTCGTCGAGGACGGCCTGGAGCGGTACTTCGTACGTCATGGTGCTCAGTTCGTCTCACTTCCTCTCTGTGGGGGTTGCAGGGACAACGAATCACGCCTCCCCGCGCAGACATTCAAACGACGGGGGGCCGGGGTCTATTCCTCGAGAATCGCCTTGAGGCGGTCGAAATCGCGGCGCAGCTCCTGGCGGGCCTTGGCGGTCACCGCCGGTCCCGCCAGCCGCAGAAGGCCGTGTGGCCTGCCCTCGGCCCTGACGTGCAGCTTCGTGCGTCCGTCGCGCTCCTCGAGCACGTGGTCGATCTCGAGCTTGACCGGCCCTTTCAGCGTGCGGAGCGCGAGGCGATGTCCCGGCTCGAAGACCGTAACCTCGAGCTCGGTCTCCTCGTCGTGCCCGAGGAAGTGGCGGCGCTCTTGAATCCGAACGCCCTCTGCAAGCGGCCCGTCGGCGCGCGCCTCGACCGCGCTCCCCTGCCAGTCGGGTACGCGCGCGACGTCTGTCAGCGCTGCGAAGACCTCCCGCGCGGGGCGCGCGATCTCGACGGTGTGCTCGGCCCGAATCACGGCGCCGGAGCGTACCCTGTCCCAGACCGCGGGCCGGTAGCTCAGTTGGTAGAGCAGGGGACTTTTAATCCCAAGGTCGCAGGTTCGATCCCTGCCCGGCCCATCTGAGGACCTTGACGCCGGCCGCGGAAGCCGTTCCCACGGCCGGCGCCCTGTGCTAGTGGCTCAGCGGTGCGTGCCCCAGTCCTTCAGGCCCGCGCCCAAGCCCGCGTGTGTGACCTGATCGAGGCCCGTGCCGTCGAGATTGACCGTGTAGAGGTCGGAGAGTCCCGTCTGCGGCACAAACATCGTGAAGGCGATCTTCTTCCCATCCGGAGACCAGACCGGCTCGTGGCAACCGGAGGTCGTGCCGCAACCGGCGATCGGGATCTGCTGCAGTCCGCCCCCGTCCGCGTGGACGACGAAGATCGAGCTCCGCTGGCCTGCGGATGCCTTTGCGGAGAACAGGATCTCGTTGCCCTGAGGCGACCAGCTGCCACCGGTGAAGTCGAGGTTCATTCCGGACGGCGTCAGCTGCCGCAGGTCGGATCCGTCCAGCTTCACTGTTTCGAGCGCGAGAGGGCCGAGGTCGAACGACGAACGCAAGAAGACGAGGCGCTTGCCATTCGGCGAGTAGTCGCCCGGGTAATCGTCGTCGGCGCCCGAGGTGACTCTTCGAACGTCGCCGCCGTCGGACGAGCGGACCGTGTAGACGCCGTCCGCGCTCGGCTGGTCGCCGAAGCCCTCACAGGCCAGCCGTGCACCGTCGGGCGACCAGACGCTGCACGGTAGGAAGAGGCCGAGGTCCGGATAGAAGGTCGGCAGCTCGGTGTAGCTGCCATCGTCGGGGTTAAGGATCCGCTGGGCACAGCAGTCAGGACCCACCAGAATCCTGCTCCCGTCCGGCGACCAGTGGCCCGACTCGGCACCGATCAGGAGCTGGCGCTCGCCGCTCCCGTCGGGGTTGATCGTGTAGGCGACGTCCTGCTGGAGCGCCGGGTCGAAGCGGGTGAAGGAAATGAGGCCGTTCGTGCCGGGTGGCTTCGCCGCGGCAGAGGCAGCGGCGACCGCCGCCACCGCCAAGCCGAGAAGCCCAAGGATGACGAGCTTCCGCATCATTCGCGTGAGTCGCACCGTCACGGTGCAACCTGCAACTGTGAGAAGCCCCCCACCGGGAGGAAGCTCGGCAGCGTCAGGAATGCGTGATCGTCGCCGGTGTAGTGGCCGTATGCCCTCGGCACCGTGATCGTTGTGTAGTACGGCGGTGGGATGAAAGGAACGATGCTGTTGGGCAGGGCATTGAGCGCAACGCCCTCGATCACGACGTAGTCGCCAGAGTAGTGCCAGGTCACATCACCCCTGTCTGAAGCGGCGCCGCCGCCTCCGTGGCCACAGTCCGAGCCTGCGTAGTCCCCCGTGCCGTCTGCGTTCAGCCCGATCCACAGCCAAACACCGCCGCCGTGGCGACCGGCGCTGTTGGTCGACAGCTCGACCTGATAGATGGCCCCCGAGCCGTAGTCCGCCGAAGCGCTGCCGACCCAGACCACGGCGGAAGCGGCAAGCGGCAGGACGAGAAGCAGCGACTTCTTGATGAGTCCGAGTTGCGAGATGCCGTTGAACATCGGTGATCTCCTTTGTTGGCTCAACCCGCTTGCCGCCGATGCTGGCCGGGAGCGCGCGCTGCGGCAATCCCAGGAAGCTGGGGTCTTTCGTGCGGATTGCCACACGCCTATCATTGGCCAATGTCGACGGACCGTTCGCGGGCCGCGTGCCGGGAACGACTCGAGAGGCTCAGTGGCTCCACTCTCGACTCGGAATCGATCCGACGTGAAACGATCGCGGAGCTCCAGCGAACGGTGGGGTTCGACCGCTGGTGCTGGCCGATCGCCGATCCCGAGACGCTGCTTCCGGGCGGCGGTCTACTGGATCACAATTACGGGCCCGGTGTTCCTCGGTCGCTCGAGCTGGAGTACTCCGGCGACGATTACGCAGCCAAGCACGTCTTGGCTCGCCGAATCAACTCGGCGGCGAGCCTCAGTGCCGAGACAGGTCGCGATCTTGGACGATCCCCCCGCTGGAGTGAGATCCTGGGGCCGGCCGGCATCGGAGACGTCGCGGTCGTCGCCTGCCGGGACCCTCTTGGGTGCTGGGGCTGGATCGAGGCATATCGCGATCGAGCGGATCGACCCTTCGACGAGCAGGATCTCGATTTGCTCGAATCGCTGGGGCCGAGCCTCGGCGCTGCCCTCCGGCGTAACGCATTGGGCGTGAGCCGCGAACCGGCGGTGGAGCGCTCGCCCGGCGTGCTCGTGCTCGACGCGGAGCTCAAACTCAGGAGCTGGACCGGCGCGGCGCAGCTGTGGGTCGAAGCCTTGCCGGGCGCACGAGTGACCGCGGCCTGGGGAATCCTGCCGACCATCATCTACCCAGCGGCCACGCTGGCACGAGCGGGGGCAGGCGCCGAACAAGCTCACGCGCTCCTGCGCGGCGTCGACGGCCACTGGGTGATGATCGAGGCGGCTCTTTTTGAGGGTGAGCAGGACGGCGAGATCGCCGTGACCCTCCGGGCGCCTACCCCGGTTGAGATCCTCCGGCTTCTCGGCCGCATCTACGCGCTCACCGCGCGAGAGGTCGATCTGGTTCGGCTTCTCCTCGCCGGCCTCGACACCCGCTCTGTCGGCGACCGTCTCCACATCTCGGCCTACACAGTCCAGGACCATCTGAAGTCGGTGTTCGAAAAGACCGGCCTCCACAGCCGGCGAGAGCTCCTCGCCACGCTGGGAGCATCCGAGCCGGACTGACGCGCGGCTCCTACTTGATCCTGAGGACGAGCTGGTTGTCGTCGGGTGCCTGGCGCACCATCGTGATGCGGTAGGTCCCCTTCGCGTGGAGCTTCAGCTTGCCGGAGACTGGCTCGAGCTTCGTCCCGCCCGGCCCCTTGATCCTGAGCGCGGCCATGTCACGGTTGATGAGCGTGACGGTTCCGTGGCGGACAGCCGCCTTCGTGTACTTGCCTCCGACCCGGAACCAGTGGCAGCCAGGGTCGCGCATCGCGACGACGAGCTGCGAGCTCCCTGCGGTCGCAGGAACGGCCAGGCCCAGGGCAGCGATTGCGGTGATGAAAATCTTGAGCATGTCGACCTCCAGTCGCGGTGTTCGGTGATGCGCCTCTCATCAGACCGCGCCGGGAGCGGTCTGCCGTCCGCGAAAGCGCCGAAACGCCGTTCGGAGAACTACGCACCCGAACCGTCGACCACGGAAAGGCGCGCAGCCAAGCACGCTCTGAAGCCAGCAGCCGTCGACGCCTGGACGCCTCCTGCGGCGACAGCGCGTCCACCCGGGCCGCCGCGGTCAACGCGTCGTCCGCGATCCGGATCGCCACCAGCCAGTGCCGGTGAAGCGCCGGTGCGCCCATCCGGCCTCAGTCCGCGCGGCCCGCGTTCAGGCGCTGATAGAAGAGGCGGCGGGCCCCGCACGCAGCCTGCGCGTCCCTGATCGACTCCAGCTCGCCGCGAAGCTTCGAGAGGAACTCCGCGAGTTCTGGCCGGCCATGCAGGTCGACCGACTTGAAGGCGCAGCCACCGCGTTCCCAGAACGGACATGGCTCGCCCGGGCAAGCCTCGAACTGGCCCAGGCTCTCCTTCATCCGGCAAACGGTCATGTGCATGGCGCCAAGCCTGAAGCCGAAGCGGCCGGCGGCAATCGGGACGTTCGCTGGTCTGAATCAGTAGTTGCCCGCGTACCGGATCGGCGCGTGGCCCGATGGCAGAGGCGCCGCCGCTGGGAATCCTGGCCGCATGGACCGAATCGCCGTCACAGCTCGTCTACGGCCGGGGGCGGAAGCGCGTGCGCTCGAGCTGCTTGCAGCCGGCCCGCCGTTCGATCCCGCCCGAGCCGGGCTCACGCGGCACACGGTCTACGCGCGTGGAGACACCGTTTTCTTCGTCTTCGAGGGCGAGGATCTCCGGAGAACGCTGCCCGGGTTGGTCAACGACCGGCTTCGCTCGGCTGCGTTCGCCGCGTGGGGCCCGCTCTTGGCCGAGGAGCCTCGCCTCGCGCATGCCGCTTACCACTGGGACCGGAAGGAGGAGACGATGAACCTGATCCTGATCGCCACCGACGGGTCGGAATCGGCTCAAGAGGCCGTTCAGCTCGGCCTGGAGCTCGCCGAGGAACAAGCAGCCGAGGTGACCTTCGTTCACGTTGCGCCCGCGCTCGACGTACTGCCCAACAACGGCTTCGGCTGGGCCGCGTCCGCTCCGCACGAAGTGAGCGAACGCGACTGGAAGCCGCTCAACGACGCCGTCGACCTGGCAAAGGACCGAGGAATCGACGCCAAGACGACGATGCTGCGCGGCGACGCCGTCGACGAGATCGTCGCCTATGCGAACGACAGCGACGCGGACCTCATCGTCGTTGGTTCGCGCGGGCACGGCGCGCTTGCGAGCGCGCTCCTCGGAAGCGTCTCACGCGGCGTCCTGCACGAGGCCCGGCGGCCGGTCCTGGTGGTCCGCGGTGCGGGGCTACCGGTCACGGCCTAGCTCGGGGATTTCCCGCAATGCGGTTCCGCGGCAATGCGGATGGCACGGGAGTGAAGCCCCAGCAGGATCCGAGAAACGCGACACAGGCCGATTCGATCGGCCGCGACGGAAGGAGCAGGACATGCGCAAGGCACTCGAACTAGGAGGAGTACTGGCAGCGGCCGTGCTGATCGCATTCGGCATCGCGTCGATCGTGATGAGCATCAACGGCCAGAACACCGTCAAGAGGAGCATCAAGCAGGAGCAGATCGTCGGCTCGCCCGACATGACTCCTGCGGCGATCACGGCAGAGGCAAAGAAGGCCGGCTTGAACGTGGCCGACCTCTCGATCCCGAGCCGCTCCGTCGCCAACAAGAAGATCACCGATGGCGACCTCGCTCGCGCGTTCGCCGGCTACATGCGGATCCACGCGCTGGAGGCGACGCACGGCCTCACGTACGCGCAGATGGGCCGCTTCGTGGCCAAGCCCGGCACGCCGGCGAAGGCCACCGACGGCCAGGGCGCGACGAGCGATCCCTCCTACGCGCTGATCGATCCCAAGACGAAGCAACCCGTCGAAAACGGCGCCCGCAACCTCTGGGTGACCGAGACGGCGCTCACGACCGCGCTGAACACCAGCTACATGGCCCAGCAGCTCTCGCTGTTCGGGATGGTCGTCGGCGTGGCGCTGCTGCTCGCGGGAATCGGCTTCGGGATCCTCGCTCTCGGCGGGGCTCTTGAAGGACCATCAACGGCCTTCAACTTCCTGCGCAAGCGCGAAGCACAGGCCGCGCACGCAGCGCTCTAGACGGACTCCCCTCCGTCGCAAACGACGGGTCGCCTCCGGGCGGCCCGTCGTCTTTCTGCGTACGCGGCTGCGTACTCCGCGTCGATCGGCCACGTCAAAGGACGATGTCGCACGCATCAGCTCTCCGTGGGCTCTTCGAGAAGCCCCTGGCCGAGCGCATAGCGGACGAGCTCGGCGCGGCTGGAGAGTCGGAGCTTCTGCATGATGTGCGCACGGTGCGTCTCGGCCGTGCGCACCGAGATGTAGAGCTGCTTCGCGATCTCCTGGTTCGTGTGGCCCAGCGCCAGCAACCGCAGGACCTCCCGCTCGCGATCCGAGAGCGGGTCCTCTGCAGCCCGGCGCCGCTCCTCGCTCTCGGCGGCCACCAGGCGCGCGCCGAGCTCCGGATGCACGTAGCGCCCGCCGCCGGCGACCTCGCGGATCGCCGAGACGACCTCGGCATCTGCCGCCTCCTTCAGGATGTAGCCGCTTGCTCCGGCCTCGAAGGCCTCCCGCACGTAGCGCGGGTCGTCCTGCATCGACAGGATCAGAACCTTCGCCCCGGGGTGCTCGTGGAGAAGCTGCGGGAGGACCTCGATGCCGCTCTGGTCGGGCATCATCACGTCCATCAGGACGACGTCGGGCTTAGACGAACGCGCCTCGAAGATCGCTTCCCGCGCGCTGCCGGCCTCGCCCACCGTCTGGAGATCGTCCTCCGCGTCGACGAGCATCGCCAGACCCGCACGTACGACCGCATGATCGTCGACGACGAGGACGCGCACGGCCATCAGACGGGAACCTCTGCAACGATCGTGGTTCCGCTCTCGCCGGATTCCAGCTCGAGCCGGCCGCCCAGCGCCGCGACGCGCTCCCGCATGCCGAGGAGCCCGAAGCCGCCATCAGGGACCTCGCTCAAATCGAAGCCCCGCCCGTCGTCCTCGACGACCGCGGCGACCGAGCCGTTCCTGCGGGTCAGGAGGACGCTCACCCGCGACGCGTGTGCATGCTTGACGACGTTGGTCAGCGACTCCTGCACGATCCGGTAGAGCGCCGTCTCAACCTCCTCGGGCAGCCGCTGGGGTGGGAGCGCCGACTGGAAGTCGACCGGGATTCTCGACTGCTCGGCGAACGACTCCGTCAGCCGCTCGAGCGCCGCCACGAGACCGAAGTCGTCCAGCGCCGTCGGCCGTAGCTCGACGGCCAGCCGGCGCACGTCCTGCAGCGTCGAGACGACGAGCTCCCGCAGGTCGGCGACCGCTGCGCGCGAGTCGTCGGCGCCCAGCTGCTCCTCGAGACCCTTGAGCCCGAGAAGGATCGAGGTCAGGGCCTGGCCGGTCTCGTCGTGGAGCTCGCGGGCGAGTCGCCGCCGTTCGGCCTCCTGCGCCTCGACCACGCGTTGCAACGCATCGCGGGCGATTCGCTCCGAGAGATCGACCGCCACCGACGCGCGGCTCGCGAACGTCTCCGCCAGCCGCAGGTCCGTGTCCGTGAAGCGCACCTCCGCTCCCAGCTTGTCGTGCGCGGCGAGGATCCCGATCGAGCGCCCGCGGACGCGCAGCGGCACCCAGAGGCCGCTTCGCGCGCCGAGGAGCCGCATCGCCTCCTGGTCCACGTCGGGGTCGTCGAGGAGCGAGTCGACTCGCTCGCTCCTGCCGCGGTCGAGCACCCTGCCGCTCTTCGAACCTTCGCGCGAAACGACTCTGCCGGCGAGCTTGTCGCCGCCCTGGCCGGCGGCGGCCGCGAAGCGCAGCTGGTTCCCTCCGGCGGGGAGCAGCACGGTTACGAGCCGGGCGTCGAGCAAGTCCCTCAGGCGGCTCGCGATCAGCTCGAGGAGTCGATCGAGGTCGGTCTCGGTGACGAGGGCGTCGGCGACGTCGTTCAGCGACTCGAGCTGCCGGGACCACCCGGTCGCGGCCTCGTATAGGCGCGCGTTCTCGATCGCCACGGCCGCCTGGGCCGCCAGGAGGCTGACGAGCTCCTCGTCCTCCTCGGTGAAGACTTCGCCGCCGGCCTTCTCGGTCAGGTAGAGGTTCCCGTAGGCGACCCCGCGGAGCAGGATCGGGACTCCGAGGAAGGAGCGCATCGGCGGGTGGTTCCGCGGAAAGCCGACCGAGCGCGGATCCTCGCTGAGGTCGCGCAAACGCAGAGGGGTGGCGTCGCGAATGAGGACGCCGAGGATCCCACGTCCGCGCGGGAGGTCGCCGATCGCGGCCTGGGCATCCGGCTCGATTCCCGTCGTCAGGAAGCGCTCCAGCCCCGCGCCGCTCCGGTCGATCACTCCCAGAGCCGCGTACTGCGCTCCCGTCAGCGCCGCCGCCGACTCGACGAGCCGCTGCAGCAGCGCCTCCAGCGACAGCTCGGACGCGATCGCGACTCCCGTCTCAACGAGCGCGCGCAACCGGTTCTCGCTCGAAGCGGCGCTGTTCACGCGCTCAGCGTAACGTCGGCGGCCTGCGGGAAACCCGCGAGGTCGCTGAGGGCATGCACCGATGCCGCAGAGCTCGGCCGGGACGAACCTGACCTGTATGAGCACGCAAGCGCTGCCCACGCGCGCCGTCGACGTCATCCTCCGCGACGGGTCGACGCTGAGGCTCAGGGAGCCGAGGCGCAGCGACTCGACCGCGGTCGCGACCTTCTTCCGGGGGCTGTCGAAGCGCAGCTCCTACCTCCGCTTCCACGGCCTCCGGGCGGTCGACGATGAGCTCGTGGCCCATTTCCTCGAGCCCGACTGGGCGAACCGCGGCGTCCTCGTGGGCACCGTCGCGGGAGCAAACGGCCACGAGCAGGTCGTCGCGGTCGGGGAGTACGACCGCCTGCGAGACCCCGAAGCCGCGGAAGCCGCGTTCGCAGTCGCCGACGACCTGCAGGGACACGGGGTCGGGACGCGCCTGCTGGAACGCCTCACCGCGCTCGCGTCCGAGCAGGGCATCGAACGCTTCGTCGCGGAGGTTCTGCCGGATAACCGGGCGATGCTCGGCGTCTTCGACGGCGCGGGCCTGGAAGTGACCAGGGAGCTCGAGCGGGGCGAATTCGAGATCTGCTTCCCGATCGCGCCGACCGAGCGGTACCAGTCGCACGTCGACAAGCGCGACCACTGCGCCGTGACGGCGTCGCTGCGTCCGTTCTTCGACCCCAGCTCGATCGCAGTGATCGGCGCGTCCCGCCGGCGGGGCTCGATCGGCGGAGAGCTGTTCCGCAACATCCTGGCTGCAGATTTCGCCGGGACTGCCTACCCCGTGAATCGCGACGGCGAGGCGGTCGGCGGGGTTGCAGCCTACTCGTCGACCGCGGACGTTCCTGAGGTCGTCGACCTCGCGGTGATCTGCCTCCCTGGGGCCCTTGTCCTCGAGGCGGCCGAGTCGGCGCTCGCCTTCGGGGTCCGGGCGCTCTGCGTCATCTCCTCCGGCTTCGCCGAGGTCGGCGCGGAAGGCCGCGAGCGGCAGGAGCGGCTCCTCGAGCTCGTGCGAGCGCACGGCGGCCGCCTCGTCGGCCCGAACTGCCTCGGAATCGCCATGCCGGCCCTCGGGCTCAACGCCACCTTCGGCCCGCGGCCGCTGCCGCCGGGCCCGATTGCCTTCTCCTCGCAAAGCGGCGCGCTCGGCCTCGCGCTTTTGGAAAAGGCGTCCGAACGCCGCCTCGGCTTTTCCGCGTTCGTCTCGATCGGCAACAAAGCCGACGTGTCGTCGAACGACCTGCTCGAGTGGTGGGAGGAGGACGACGCCACCGAGCTCGTGCTGCTCTACCTCGAGTCGTTCGGGAACCCGCGCAAGTTCGCGCGCCTCGCCCGCAGGGTGGCGCGAAGGAAGCCGGTGCTCGCCCTCAAGGCGGGATCGACGGAGACAGGAGCCCGCGCCGCCAGCTCGCATACCGCCGCGCTCGCAGGCTCCGACAAGGCGGTCGACGCGCTCTTCCGGCAGGCCGGGGTCATCCGTGCGACGACGCTCGAAGAGCTCGTCGACGCGGCCGCTCTCCTCTCGAGCCAGCCGCTGCCGCGCGGCCGGCGAGTCGGCGTGCTCACCAACGCCGGCGGTCTCGGAATTCTCTGCGCCGACGCGTGCGCCGCCGCAGGCCTTGAGCTCCCCGAGCCGAGCGACGAAACGCGCTCGGCGATCGGGCCGCTGCTGCCCGCCGACGCCAGCCTCACCAACCCGGTCGACCTGCTCGGGTCCGCGACCGGCGCGACCTACGAGGCCGTCATCCCCGCGCTGCTTGGGGACAAGCGGTTCGACGCGCTGATCGTGCTCTTCGTCCCGCCGGTCGTCGCCGGCGCCGACGAGGTCGCGGCCGCGATCCAACGGTCCGTGGCCGCCGCAGAGACGGAAAAACCGGTGCTGGCGGTCCTGATCAGCGACGAAGGGGTGCCTGCCGCGCTCCGCGACGGCCCAATCGCTTCCTTCGCGTACCCCGAG
>DATDFL010000307.1:0-9341 GCA_036522595.1 Gaiellaceae bacterium | reverse complement strand
CGTCGGCGCGGGCTTCGAGCTCGTGACGCGCGTGATCGTCGCCGCGGCGCTCGGAATCGTCGTCATCTCCGCGCTCTGGTGGCTGTACTTCGACGTCGCCGCGATCCTTGCGCGCATCCAGCTCACGCAGGCGAGCGGCGTCCGGCAGGCCGTCCTTGCGCGCGACGCCTACAGCTACCTCCATCTGCCGATGGTTGCCGGGATCGTGCTGTTCGCCTTCGGGCTCAAGACGACCTTGCACGGCCCCACGGCAGACCTCGGCGCGGTTGAAGCCGTGAGCCTCTGCGGGGGCGCGGCGCTCTACCTGCTCGGACACGTGGCCTCCCTGTACCGGACGACCCGCCGGGTCTTTCGGCGCCGGACGATCGGCGGATGCGTGCTGCTGGCGCTCATCCCTGCTGCGACCGCTATCCCGGCGCTAGCCGCGCTCGGACTGGTCAGCGCGGTCTGCTCGGCAATCGTCGCGTACGAGGCAATCCGCCGCCGCGAGCACCGTGCGCGGCTCCGCCATCCCGAGCTGGCCGCCTGAGTTCGGGCCGTGCTTGGAGACGTCCGCCTCGGTCGCCGGCGCGACGATGCCATAGTCGCAGGCCGTACCCGAGGATCCGAGGCGCCAATGCAGATCACGAGGAGCAGCATCGAGACCGTGCCCGGCCCGAGCGACTGGTTCACGGGGGCGGTGTTCATCGACTCGGTGGCGGCACCGTCCGACGGGTCGCGCCTGCAGGCGAGCAGCGTCCATTTCACTCCGGGCGCCCGCACCGCCTGGCACACGCACCCGAACGGGCAGACGATCTACGTGCTCGAGGGCGTCGGCCGGGCGCAGCGGCGCGGCGGGCCGATCGAGGAGATCCGCCCGGGCGACCGGGTGTTCTTCGAGCCCGGCGAAGAGCACTGGCACGGCGCGGCGCCAGACCGCTTCATGACCCACCTGGCGATGCTCGAGGTCGGCGACGACGGGCACCCGGCGACCTGGCTGGACCACGTCACGAACGAGGAGTACGGCTCGCCTGAGTGACGACGAGCGTGAGGCCATCGAGCCGCTCGATGCGTACGGTCTCCCCCGTGTCGGCGCCCTCGTCGCAGCGCGCCTGCCAGAGCTCGCCCTGGACGCGAACCTCGCCGAGCGGCCGGCACGCGCTGACGACGGTCGCCTCCTCGCCGATCATCGCCTCCGCCCCGGTCTTCGGCTTCCAGCGGCGCGCGAGGCTCAGGCCCCACGCGAGCTCCCCCACCTCGATCACGAGGCCGCCGAGAATCATCGCCAGATTCCAGGGCCAGGGAAGGAAGATCAGCGCGAGGACGATTGCGACGGTAAGGGCCACTGGAACCGGTAGCGTCGCACCTGTGAAGCAGAGCGTGTCGTTGATCACGCTCGGCGTCGCGGACTACGAGCGCGCCAAGGCGTTCTACGAGGCGCTCGGCTGGTCAGTCAGTCGCGACATCGAGGAGACCGCGTTCTTCCAGGCGAACGGCGTCGTGCTGGTGCTCTGGGGCCGCGAGAAGCTCGCCGAGGACTCGGGGATCGCCGACGACGGCGCGACTTGGAGCGGCATCGCACTCGCGCACAACGTCGCCTCGCGGGAAGAGGTCGACGCCGTCGTCGAGCAAGCGCGCGCCGCCGGCGCCACGGTGACGCGTGAGCCTGCCGAGACGTTCTACGGCGGCTACGCCGGGGTCTTCCGCGACCTCGACGGCCACGCGTGGGAGATCGCGCACAACCCGGGATTCGGCCTCGCGGACGACGGGAGCGTCATCCTGGGCTAGCCTGGGAAGGTGACTGCGGTTCTCGCGCTTCTGCTCGCGGCGGCGTTCGGTGCGGGCGACCAGTACCTGGGCAGCTTCTCGATGCACCCGTGGATGGCCGACGTCAGCCTGCTTTCTGCGCCGTGGCTGCTCTTGCCGTTCTTCGCCGGCTGGACGCAACGCGAGGCGAAGCGGGCGGCGCTGCTGGGGCTCGGCTGCACGTTCGCGGCGCTGCTCGGCTATGGCCTCATGACGCTGAGCCCGTTCGAGAACGCGCACCTGACGACGGCCACCGCGCGCGGCTTTTTGGTCAGCAGCCACCGCATCTTCTTCGGCGCCCTTTTCACCGGCCCGCTGTTCGCGTGGCTCGGCTACCGCTGGCGGGTTCACCGGGACTGGCTCGGAGCGCTGGCAACCGCGGGAGCCCTGTGCCTGGAGCCGCTGGCCCATGTCATCAGGTCAGGCACAGTGCGGCTGGCGGAGGTCGCCGCCGGGCTCGCGCTGGCGGGGTATTTCGCTGTCAGCGTCGCCGCTCGTGAACGCGCGCGCTGAGCACATCCTCGAGCGCATTCGCGCGATCCCGGAGGGCTTCGTCCGCACCTACGGCGACATCGACCCTCGCGCGCCGCGCTTCGTCGGCCTCGTGCTCTCCGAGACCGACGAGGACCTGCCCTGGCAGCGGGTCGTGCGCGCCGACGGGAGCCTGGCGAAGGGCGAAGAGCAACGGCAGCTCTTGCTCCGGGAGGGCGTGCCGATGCGCGGCGACCGCGTCGACATGAACGAGGCTCGCTTTCCACCCGAGTTCTAGGAGAATCCCTCCATGCCGATCATCTCGCGAGGGTTCCGAGGCCGCCGGGTCGACGCCGACCCCTCGCGCGTTCCGCCCGGCCAGTACGTGACGCCCGACTATCCGGTGCTGTCGGCGGGGCCGACGCCGCACACGCCGCTCGAGCAATGGGACTTCTCGATCCTCGGCGAGGTGGACGAGCCGCGAAGCTGGACCTGGGAGGAATTCCAGGCGCTGCCGAGCGAGGACATCAAAACCGACGTCCACTGCGTCACGAAGTGGTCGAAGCTCGACACGCACTGGCAGGGCGTCTCGCTCGACACGCTCCTGGACGGCATCGAGACCTCGGCCGAGTACGCGCTCCAGTTCGCGGAGGGCGGCTACACGACCAACACGCCGCTGGAGGACCTCATAGGCGGCCAGGCCTGGATCGTCTACGGCTACGAGGGTGAGCCGCTGCCGGCCGAGCACGGCGGCCCGGCGCGGATGCTCATCCCGCACCTCTACTTTTGGAAGAGCGCGAAGTGGATCCGCGGACTGCGCCTGTTGAACGAGGACCAGCCGGGCTTCTGGGAGACGAACGGGTACCACAACTACGGCGACCCCTGGAAGGAGCAGCGCTACTGGGGTGACTAGATCAGCGCGGCGATGTACGGCGCAGCGTGCAGGAGCGGGATCCCGATCGTCTTCGCGATCTTCGCGATCGTGTCGACGATCCCGGACGCGTGCTCGGCAACGACGCCGGCGCCTTGCAGTTGCTCGTCGACGCGCTCCAGCCCGCGCTGAAAGCCGCCCTTCGGATCCTCCGACTGCACCGCCTGCGTCATCTCCGGGACCGCCTTCTGCAGGATCACCTGCTTGGCGCCGTCCGGCAGCTGCGCCTCCTGAATCTGCTGCTGCAGCTGCTTGATCAGGTCGAGCAGCTCCTGCTGCTGCCCCTGCGTGATCGTGACGGTCGCCTGCGCGTCCTGCCCGATCGCGATGCCCGTGCCCGAGACGTTCCCGGTGCTCACATACGAGCTCTTCTCGTCAGCCATGCCTAGCCTCCTGTGGTCTCGACCTTCGCCACCGTGTGCGACCCGATCGCGATCCCGGTGCCGTTGATGTCGCCCGTCTTCACGATGCTGCCGATGTTGACGACGATGTTGCCCTGGTAATGAGTCGGTAGAGCCGTCAGCGGAACCGTCTCCCCACCTGCCACGACCATCCGCAGCTCGACCTGATCGTCGCGCTGCTCGTCGACCACCGCCTGGACCTCGGCTTGCTGCGGCGCGGAGCCCGCAAGCGTGAGCTGGGCGATGAGCGAGAGGCAGGGCCCCGCGAACTCCATCCAGCGGTAGATGTTCATCATCACGCAAAGCTCGACGGCCGCCTGCGGGCCTTCGATCACGATCTCCATCACGCGAACCGGGAAGCCCATCACGGTGAGTCCCTCGAACTCGCGGATGTGCCCCCTGCCCTGCGGGAACTGCTCCTGGCGCACCGGCATCATCCCGGTCACGTTCATGAGCCCGAGCCCGGCGGCGTTCTGCTGCATGACCATCGGGTTCTCGAACGCGTAGATGTTCTGGAGCAGCATCGGCAGCTCGAACGGCTGCACCGCGCGGATCTGCACATACGCCTGCAGGTCGAACGGCGTCGAGCCCGGCGGCAGCAGGCGGTAGACCCCGAGCGCGGGCATGCTCTCCGCCACGGTGAAGCCAGGCGGGAGCACCAGGCTGTACCCGGGTCCTGCCAGCGTGCCGCTAATCACCCGAAGCCCTCGTGGCGGCGCCCCCTTTGACGGCGAACCGAACCTATCAGAGCTTCGCCCGAGCCAGAAACGGCATGGGCATCTGTACTGGTGCCGCCCGGGCCCGGATCGGGAACCACGCCGAGCTAGGACAAGTCGAGCACGCTGCGGATGCCGTCCTGGGCTTCCATCAGCTCGAAGCCGCGGTTCACCTCGTCCAGGCTGAGCCTGTGCGAGACGAACCGCTCGACGTCGATGTCGCCTGCAAGCCAGCGGTCGATCAGCTGCGGAACCTGGTCGCGACCCTTGACGCCGCCGAACGATGACCCCGCGACGCGGCGGCCGGTGATCAGGAAGCGCGGCACGACCTCGAGCACCTCGCCCTTGCCCGCCACCCCGCAGACCGTGGCCAGGCCCCAGCCCATGCGGGCCGACTCGACGGCCTGGCGCATCACGTTCACGAGGCCGGTCGCCTCGAAGGTGTAGTGGGCGCCGAAGCCGCCGGTCATGTCGACGATCCGCTCGACGGTGTCGGGCCCGCCGGCCAGCGTGTCGGTCGCGCCCTGGCCGCGCGCGAGCTCGAGCCGCTCCTCCGAGAGGTCGACGCAGACGATCCGCTCGGCGCCCTGCAGGCGGCAGCCCGCGACAGCGCCGAGGCCGACCATCCCGGCGCCGAAGACGACGCAGAACGAGCCGGGCTCGACCTTCGCGGTGTTGATCGCCGCGCCGAGCCCCGTCGAGAGCCCGCATGCGAACAGGCAGGCGCGGTCGAGCGGCGCTTCCTTGTTCACGTTGGCCAGCGCGATCTCCGGCATCACGGTGTATTCCGCGAAGGTCGACGTGCCCATGAAGTGGCGAACCGGCTCGCCGTCGCGCGAGAGCCTCGTCGTCCCGTCCGGGAGGTAGCCGAGATTCTGCTGCTCGCGGATCGCGAGGCAGAGGTTCGTGCGCGGGTCGCGGCAGTGCTCGCACTCGCGGCACTGGGGCGAGAAGAGCGTCACGACGTGGTCGCCGACTGCGACCGAGGACACGCCCTCGCCCACCGCCTGGACGATCCCGGCGCCCTCGTGCCCGAGCACCGTCGGCGAGTAGCCAGACGGATCGGCCCCGGAGGCCGTGAAGAGATCGGTGTGACAGACCCCGCAGGCGGCGAGGCGCACGAGCACCTCGCCCGCTTTCGGCTCGGCAAGATCGAGCTCCTGAACCTCGAGCGGCTTGCCAAACTTCTCGAGCACTGCGGCGCGAATCTTCATGCCGCGATCCTACGAGAGGGGCCGCCGCGCGGCGGCCCCTCTCGCCTGGTCGGTTCCTCCGTTGTCGCGCCGCGCTAGTGGCGGGAGCCCCTGAACCGGTAGGCGCCGTCCCAGTGCCAGAGCGAGCCGTCGAACGAGACGTCCGCGCGGGCGCGGAAGCCCCTGAACGCGCCGGTTCCACCGCGGAAGGTGATCTCACCGGAAGCGGCAGACAGCGAGAGGTTGACGTGCCCGAGAGCGACGTTCCCCGGGCCGGCGTAGAGCGCGAGGTCGCTGTCAAGCGCCCCGTTCACGACGTCCTCGAAGTAGAAGACGCGAGCACCGGCAGGGATCGCCGGAATGTTCGAGGACTGGATCGTGCAGAACTGACCTGCCTGCCCCTGGTAGCTGCCGCACTCCTTGGTCACGTGGAGCGCTCCGTGTCGGGCCGGGTGGTGCGAGGTGCGCGCCTGACTGGCGACTGCGAACGCTCCGGCAAGCGCGACGGCCAGGGCCAATCCGAGCATGCGCTTCATTTCGAGTCTCCTCTCCTTGACGGGATGGGGATCTCGGCGGTCGCCGAGATCCGCGAGAACGGCACCTGCGCTGCCTCGTTGACGAGGCGGACGTCCTCGGCATCGGTGGCCTCGAACCTGCAGAAGCACGAATCCTCCGCGGGAACGTAGGTCGAGCCGAGGTACGTGACCCCGGAACGGTCTTGCGGGAGCCGTGCGAGCGCCGCCTCGAGCCAGGCGCGGTCGCGCCCCGGCAGGTATCGCTCAACGAGGTAGGTCGGCATCGCGCCTTGACCATCGCGCCCGGCCGAGGCCCGATCAACCGCGCAAAACCGTGGATTTACTCTTGCGGCGTTGCGGCCATGCGTGCGGCGAGCTCGGTTCGGGAGCTGACGCCGAGCTTGCGATAGACCTTCGAGAGGTTCCAGGTGACGGTGTTCGGGCTCAGGCTGAGCTCGGCAGCCACCTCGCGGTTCCGGCGGCCGGCGACGACGAGCTCGACGATCCGTCGTTCGGTCTCGGACAGCTCGGTCTCCGATGCGCTGCGACCGCCGATCCGCCGCTGCTCCGCACGCGCCTTCTCCAGCCAGAGGCGCGCCCCGAGTCGCTCGAAGATCGCCGCCGCCCGCTCGAGCGAGTGACGGGCGTCACGCTTGTGCTGTGCCTGGCGCTGCACGCTCCCGAGCGCGAGCAGCGTGCGAGCGAGCTCGAAGGGATTCACGCCTTGCGGCGGTTCGGGGTCGAGCGCAGCCGACTCGAGCGAGGCGATTGCAGCCTCGTGATCGCCCTGCGCCGCCAGGAGAAGCCCGCGGTTACGCAGGACGAGTGGCTGCAGAGCCGTGTCACCGTCCGCCGCGCGCCGGTCGATCTGCACGAGCAACCGCTCGGCTCGGGGAACGTCGCCGGTCGCCAGCAGCGCCTCGATTCCCGCCGACCCGGCGAGCTGCGCCAGGTACCCGTCGAGCTGTTCGACGTCGCGGAGGAGCGGCGCAGCCTGCTCCCAGCTCGCGGCGCCGTCGTCCTGGGAAAGCTCGAGCACCGCCAGCGCGATTCGCAGGCGGAAGGCGCCCCAGCGAAATCTGCCTGCCTCGACGACGCGAAGCAGCTCGGGGATGGCCCTGCGGGCTCTCTCGCTTTCACCCCTGTAGGCGTCGATCTCGGCGAGGATCGACAGGCAAAGCGATTGGAGGACCTCCAGGCCGATCTGAGGTGAGAGCTGGATCGCCTCCTCGCACAGCTGCGCCGCGATGTCCCAGGCGCCGGCTGTCATCTCCGTCTGGGCCCAGTGGAACAGGCACCTGACCATGTCTGGGTCGGCCCGCTCCCTGGCCTCGGCCGTCAGCGCTCTCCACAGCGCGCGGGACTCGTCGTGGTGGTCGGACCGGCCGAGCAGAAGCGCAAGGGTGACGCGCGCAGGAGAGAGGCGCATCGGCAGGCCGGCATGCCAGGTCCACATCGACCAGCGCGCGGCCGCGTAGCTGTCGCCGTCAAGGGCTCGCTCGAGGGCCAGCGCGCGATCGAGCAGGTCGTGCCGGACACGACCGGTGCGCGCAAACGTCTCTTGCGCCACTGCTGCGAGGGCCATCGCGAGCGTGGCGGGGTCCGCCAGCCGCTCGGCGAGCGCAAGGCCTGCGTCGGCATAGCGCGCGGCCGCATCGATGTCCCCGTCGAGCTGCGCGATCCACGCGAGCTCGCAGAGGATGTTCACCTCCTGGCTGGCCTCGAGGCCGGGCTCGGCCAGGGCCTCGGTCAAGAGGCTCATGGTCACGGGGAAGCCCTCCGTCATGCCGCGCACGCCGGCAAGTTGCGTGAGGGCCTCGGCCCGGATTCGACCTGGACTAGCGGAGTCGACGACCTCGTCGAGCAGGATTGCCGCCTTCTCCATGTCCCCCGCGTATCGACAGTGCTCGGCGGCCGTGATGCGCCGCCGGTCGACGTTCTCGAACGCGTCCGGTGGCGTGAGCTCGACCGCCCACACCGCCAGCTCCGCAGCGGCCTGCGCGGCGCCCCGCACGCGCGCGTGGGTCGCGGCCGCATCGAGTGCTTCGGCGATCGCTTCGTCGGGACCGGTGGCGGCAATCGCGAGGTGACGGGCGCGCTCTTCGAGATCGACATCCAGCTCGGCTAGGCGCCGGTGAAGGCGGCGCCTCCTGTGGAGCGGCATCGCTGCGTAGCTGGCGGGCGCGAGCAGTGGATGCGTGAAGTGGATCCGGTCGCCTTCCAGCTCGACCACGCCGTGCTTCTCGGCCAGCTCGATGTCCTCGACGACGGCGGGCCCCAACGGCTCGAGCAGCGTCACCGAAGGGGCCGCGAGCGCCGCGACGGCAACGAGCGTCCGGCGGACATGCGCAGGCAACACGCGCAACCGCTCCGTCACCAGGGCGCTCAGGCTCTCGGGGAGTGCGACACCGGCTCCGTCCAGGCGGAGGGCGCCCGTTGTGATTGCGCGGCCGAGCTCGAGTGCGAAGAACGGGTTTCCGCCGGCGATCTCGTGCACGCGCACGAGCTCCGGTCGCGACAGGTTCAGCGTCAGGCGATCCGAGAGGAGGCGATGGATGGCCCCGACGGAAAGCGGCTCGACGGGGAACCGCTGAAACTCTCGAAACGCCCTGTCGAGTTCGAGCGGCACCTCGACCGGCCGTTCACGCACGGTTGCGAGGACGCCTACCGGCTCGTGCTCCAGCCGCCGCAGCATGAACCGGAGGACCTCGGCGGAGCTCGCATCGATCCATTGCACGTCGTCGAGGCCTATGAGAAGGGCCCCATCCCGAGCGAGCGTCGCCACAACCGAGAGGAGCCCGAGCCCGAGGAGCCGCACCCCCGGCGGCGGCCCGTCGGGTCGCCGTAGCAGAAACGCCGTCTCGAGCGCGCGCCGTTGAACCGCTGACAGCTTCGGCAGGGTCTCCTCTACCACCCGCGCGAAGAGATCGCCGACGGTTGCGAACGCGATCTGTGTCTCGGAGTGCGCCGAGCGCGACGTCAGGACGCGGAAGCCGCGCTCGCGTGCGAGCCGATTGCCCTCCTGCCAGAGCGCGGTCTTGCCGATCCCGGGATCGCCCTCGAGCAGCATGGCCTGCCCACCGGCAGGCAGGGCCGCCAAGAACCCCTCGAAGGCGAGCAGCTCCTCGCGCCTGCCGATGATCTCGACTGCCATCGCACCTGCCTAGCCGGGCTTTTCAATTGTGGACCCGGCCCGGCTAGAGCACAACCAGCGCGCTTTAGTTCGACATGCGCATGGCGACGTCGTACCGCTTCACCGACGTCCGCTGCCCGGGCGTGTCGCCCGCGGGCATGGCGTTGAGAATCTCGTCGCCCTTCTGGTAGTCGTC
>DATDFL010000306.1:0-4716 GCA_036522595.1 Gaiellaceae bacterium | reverse complement strand
GCCCGCGCGTCTCTCGCTTGCGCACCCCCTTCTTCCGGGTCTTCACCCGCGAGGGCACGCGCGGCTTGAGCGTGCGTCTCTTCCGACGGCGCGCCATGCGCGCCTGCTTCGACGCGCGGCCCGGCTTCCCTACAGCCGGCGGGCGAAAAACACCAGCTCGCGTCCGGGCCGGTCGGGAGCGCCGCGCACTTCGTCGACGACGTAGCCGTTCGCGATCAGGTCCGCCTCGACCTCGTCGCGCTCGCGGAAACGGAGCGTCGAGTCGGAGGTCAGCACCTCGCCGTCGGGGAAGACGTACGTGCCGCGGAAGCTCACGAGAGGTCCCTCGACCTCCAGCAGGTCGATCCAGGTCTCGGCGACCTCCGTGACGCGGTGGGTCTCGGCTCGGTTCCATTCCGTCCAGGCCCTCCGGGCGGGGTCGCGTGTCTCGAAGACGAGGTGCCCGCTCGGTCGCAGCGCCTCGCTGGCGCCCCGCAGCGTCCCGTGCCAGGCGGCCTCCTCGACGATCGCCTGAGCGGCGTTGCCGGTCATCGTCGCGAGGTCGACCTGCATCGGCGGAAGCTGCGTCGCATCGCCGTCGATCCAGCGGACGCGCTCGGCTCCGGGCTTGTTGCGCGCCACGTCCAACGAGGCCCGCGCGGGATCGACGCCGGTCACCTCGTAGCCGCGGTCGGCCAACAGCAGCGCGAACGTGCCCGTGCCGCAGCCGATGTCCAGCACGGTCCTCGCCTCGAGCTTTTCGGCGATGGCCAGATAGACCTCGAGGTCGCTGCGATCGGAGTCGAGCACGTCGTAGACCGCCGCCAGCCGCGGATGCCGGAAGTTCTCGTCAGCCATGCCCGGCCGGGCCCGGCCCCGGAACGAGGACGACCCGGAACCCGTCGGGGTCGACCAGCGTCACGCCGTGCGCGTTCCAGTACGGGTTCGCCGCCTCGACGGGCTCGCCGCCCACGCGGCTCCGAACCTCTTCGACCTTCGCTGCGTCGCCGAGGTAGAGCACCAGGAGCGTCTCCGGATCGGGCTCGGGCGCACGATGCGCACCGCCGCTGGTGAACTCGAGGTGCGCGTCCGTTCCCGGCAATGCGAAGAACACGCCGTCGTAGCCGTCGTGATCCACGAAGCGCCCGAGCTCCGGCAGCCCGAGCCCGTCGCCGTAGAACCTGACCATCTCCTCGAGGCGCTCCGTGTGGCGGGCGAAGCGCACCCGCATCGGGCTAACGCCGCTTCTTGAGCTTCGCCGCGGCGCGGCGCTGCTGGCGGTTCATCGCCTCGGGAAGCGCGTCCTGCTCGCCTGCCGCCTCCAGCCAGGCTTTGCGCTCACGAGCGCTGAGCCGGGAGAGCGCCTGCTGAGCGCGCACCGGGTCCCGCGTCGCGCCGGAGCGCTCGAGCTTCTGGATCGCGCTCGCGAGCTCCGGGTTCTTCCGCTCGAGCGTCGCCTGGGAAGCCTTCTTCAGCTGCTTGCCGACCCACGGGAGCTTCATCAGCCCGTTCGCGAGCGGCCGCACGTAGCGCCCACCCTGCACCCGCGCGAGCAGGTTCAGGACGATCAGCAGGAAGAGGATCCCGCCGAGAACGAAAACCGGGATCAGGTAGGTGATGATCGAGGCCGGCACGGCGCTAAAGGTTAGCTAGGCGGCGAGAGCACGGAGGTCTTCCACGGCTCGGCCGAGGAGGTTCTCGCGCAGGTCGAACAGGCCCGCCCAGAGGGACGAGCGGTCGGGCATCGAGCGGATTCGCGCGGCGTCGCCGAGGCCCGCCAACGCGCGCAGGAAGACTGCGAGCTCCAGGTACGCCTGGGTAACCCGCAGGGCCTGAGCCCGAACGCCAGCGCGCTCCAGGACGGCGGACCACTCGAGCAGCTCCGCGGCGCCCGGGGCTCCGTACCACGAGCGGCCCTCGGCTCGCTCCGGCTCGAGCTCGAGCAGATAGCGGCCCAGCGGCCCTTCGAGGCCCGAGAGCGCCGTCTCGGCTCGCTCTGCAGCCCTGCGCAAGGCTGCCTGCCGCCCACCCGGGGTCGACGGGGCTGCGTCTCCGCGGGCCCAGCGCTCGAGCAGCCGGCAAAACGCGAGCGCGGAGACCTCGCAGGCCTGTAGCTGCCGGATCAACCGCTCGGCGGTCTCGGCCTCGGCCGCGTGGTCGACGAGAACGTCGGCCCAGGTCTTCTCGACGCGGATCCTGCTCACACTTCTACTACTACGGGAAGAATCATCGGCCGTCTACCGGTCCGGTCGTAGATCAGCTGCCCGAGCCCGTCGTGCAGGTGCTCCTGGAGGAGCTTGATCTCGCTGACGTCGTCCGCGAGAAGCTCCGAGAGCACGCGCTGTGCCTCCTCGCGCATCTCGTCGAGCAGCTCGGCGTCCGGCTCCGCGAGCCCGCGCGCGATCAGCTCCGGCTGGCCGGCGACGGCGCCGTTCGAGCCCGTCAGCGTGGCGACGACGATCAGGACGCCGTCCTCCGACAGGTGGCGCCGGTCGCGCAGCGCGACGTCCTGCACGTCCCCCACTCCGAGGCCGTCCACGAAGGTCACCCCCGCCTCGATCCGGTCGACGAGCCGCGGGACACCGTCCTCGAGCTCGACAACCGAGCCGTTCTCGGCGAGCACGATCCGGTCCTCCGGGACGCCGCCCTCGCGCGCCAGCCGCGCGTGGGCCGCGAGCATCCTGAACTCGCCGTGCACGGGCATCACCCCGCGCGGCCGCACGAGCCCGAGCATCGTCCGCAGCTCCTCGGAGTTGCCGTGGCCCGAGACATGGACCGGCGCGATCTCCTGGTGCAGGATCTCCGCGCCCAAGCGGGCAAGCTGGTTGATCGCGTCGTGGACGCGCAGCTCGTTCCCGGGCACCGGCTTGGCCGAGATGATCACCGTGTCGCCGGCCTCGACCTTGACCGCGGGATGGTCGCCGTACGCGATCCGCACGAGCGCCGAGAGCGGCTCGCCCTGGCTACCGGTGCAGAGGATCAGCACGTCCTCGGGCCGGTACTCCTCGAGGTCGTTCGGCCTGATGAGAACGTCGTCGGGAACCTCCATGTAGCCGAGGTTGCGCGCGATGTTCACGTTCTTGCGCATCGAGCGGCCGACCACGCAGACCTTGCGGCCGACGTCCACTGCAACGTCGACGGCTTGCTGCATCCGGTGGACGTTCGAGGCGAACGAGGCCACGAGGACACGACCCTCGAGGCGCGGGATGATCTGGCGGAACGCCTCGCCGACGAGCCGCTCCGACCCGGTCACGCCCGGCCGCTCCGCGTTGGTGGAGTCGCCGAGCAGGAGGTCGACACCCTCGTTTCCGAGCTCCGCAAGCCGGCCCACGTCGGTGCGCAGGCCGTCGACGGGCGTGTGATCCATCTTGTAGTCGCCCGTGTGCAGAATCCGCCCGCCGGGGCTGTCGAGCAGCACGGCGACGGCGTCGGGGATCGAGTGCGCGACGCGGACGAACTCGACGCCGAACGGCCCGATCTGAGTTCGGCCGGCGTCCGGGTCGGCCTCCTTGAGCTCGGCCGCGCGCATCAGCCCGTGCTCGTCGAGCTTCGACTTGATGAGGCCGAGCGTCAGGCGGGTCGCCCAGACCTCCTGCACTCGCGTCTGGCGAAGCAGGTACGGGAGCGCGCCGACGTGGTCCTCGTGGCCGTGGGTCAGGATCACCGCGCGGACGGGCCGCTCGCGCTCGGTGAGGTAGCTGAAGTCCGGCAGGATCAGGTCGACGCCGAGGTGCTCGTCGCGCGGAAACGCCAGGCCTGCGTCGACGACGACGGCCTCGCCTTCGGCCTCGTAGACCGTCATGTTCTTGCCGACCTCGCCGAGGCCGCCGAGCGGGATGATCCGGGTCGTTCCGGGCATTGGCGGAGTCTAGCTCTGCCCTCGACTAAGCCCTCGGTCGCGTTTGCCGATACACGCAACGTGCGGTTCCCCCTGCTCGCATACCCCGCGATCGGCGTCGGCATGGCCGTGACCGCCGCCGGCGCGCTTGCCGCGACGAGCCGCCCGCTGACGGCGCTTGCACTGCTCGGGGCAGCTGCACTTGCGGCGGAGCTCCTGGAGGAGCCGGAGAACGCGCGCCTCCGGGAGCCCGTCGGACCAGGCGTCTTTCGCGTCGCCTCGGGAGTCGACCTCGCCGCCGTGATCGTCCTCGGGCCGTGGCGCGGGGCGCTCGTCGCCGGAGCGGCCGCGCTCGTCGCCCGCATCGTGCGCGCTTCCTGGCGCACGGCCGCATTCGTGGCCTCCGCGTTCGCGTTGGCGTCGCTGACCGCCGGGTACGCGTTCTCGATCGGCGGCGGGCATGCGGGGAGGCTGACGCTTCCTGACGACCTCGTGCCGCTGATCGCGCTGGCGATCGCGTTCCTGATCGTCTCGCGTGGCCTGCTCGAGCTGGTCGGAGGCGGCGAGACCCTGCAGCCGGACTTCGGCGCGGCCGCCGCGGAAGCCGGCCTCGGCGCGGTGCTGGCGCTGTTCGCGCTCCATCACCCGTGGAATGTCCTCGCTGTCGTCCCGGTCGCGCTGGCGGTGAACCAGGCGCACGCGCGGGTCCGCCGCTCGCGCCAGGAAACCCTGCACGCGCTCGAGACCTTCGCGAATATCGTCGACGAGCGCGACCCCTACACCTACCGACACTCGATCCGCGTGGCCGCCCACGTCGACGCCCTCGCACGCGCGCTCGGCTACCCGTACTCGGACATCGACCGCCTGCGCTGGGCGGCGCGCCTCCACGACCTCGGCAA
>DATDFL010000305.1:0-19984 GCA_036522595.1 Gaiellaceae bacterium | reverse complement strand
GAGGCCTGGGGGCCGGCGGCGGCGGAGGAGGCGGATCGGGCTTCGGCTGGGTCAGAGGCGAGCCGTTCGCCCTGTGACCGCTCGCGAGGGCCGACCCCGCCGCGAGCCCGCCTGCGAGCAGGACGACACAGCCGCTTATGCCCAACAAGGTCCGGACCCGAATTCCGATGATCGCGCTACCTCCGAGCTCCGCAGGGGCGTCAGGCCGTATTTCCCTGCGCAGGCTACGCCCAAACTGTGGAGGCGATGCGGATGAGAGGACTTGAACCTCCACGGGCTTTCGCCCACACGGACCTGAACCGTGCGCGTCTACCAATTCCGCCACATCCGCGCGGACGGACAGTGTAGCGCCCGCCCCGGTACGCTTTTCCGCTTGAACAGGGGTCTTCTCGTGCTCGCGGCGGCCGCCCTGGCGACCGGTGTCGGGGCGTCCGGCGGTCCTACGCCGCACAGCTCCTCTCGCGTGGAGCTCGTCGTCACGCTCAGGGGCAGCCAGGACCAGTTCATCAAGCGGGTCGAGCGAGCGGTCCCCGGCACCGAGGTCCGCTGGCGCTACCGGATCGTCCTCAACGGGGTGGCGGTCGTGGTTCCAGCCGGCGCGGCCAGGCGAATCGCCTCGCTACCAGGGGTCGCGGAGGTCTATCCAAGTGTCCGCTACCACCGCTCGCTCTACCAGAGCCCGGCCGTCATCGGCGCGCCTCAGGTCTGGGGCCCGAACCTCGCCACCGCGGGCGACGGGGTCAAGATCGGGATCATCGACGACGGCATCGACCGGTCGCACCCGTTCTTCTCCCCGGCCGGGTTCGCGATGCCCCGCGGCTTTCCGAAGGGAAACAGCGCGTACACGGACGCGAAGGTGATCGTCGCGCGCAGCTTCCCGCCCCCGGGCCTGAAGTACCGATACGCAAAGCTCCCGTTCGACCCGGCCGAGTCGGAGCACGGGACGCACGTCGCCGGGATCGCCGCCGGCGACCACGGGACCACGGCGCCCGGCCCGGCCGGCAGACCTGTCCAGGTCTCCGGGATCGCGCCGCACGCCTACCTCGGCAACTACCGCGTGCTCACGATTCCCACCGCGCAGTTCGGGCTCGACGGGAACTCGCCCGAGATCGTGGCCGGTATCGAGGCCGCGGTGCGGGACGGCATGAACGTGATCAATCTCTCGCTCGGCGAGCCGGAGATCACGCCCTCGCGCGACATCGTCGTCCGGGCGATCGACGGCGCCGCGCGGGCCGGGGTGGTGCCGGTGATCGCCGCCGGCAACGACTTCGACGTGCTCGGCTACGGCTCGATCGACTCGCCCGGTTCCGCTCCTGACGCGATCACTGCTGCCGCGGCGACGAAGGGCGGCGCGATCGCGGGGTTCTCGTCGGGCGGACCTACTCCCTACTCCCTGCGCTTCAAGCCAGACGTCTCCGCTCCCGGAGTCTCGATCCTTTCCTCGGTTCCCGTGCACCTCGGGTCCTGGCGCTACTTCGACGGGACGAGCATGGCCGCGCCGCACGTGGCCGGTGCCGCAGCGTTGCTCAAGCAGCGGCACCCTACGTGGACGGTGGCGCAGATCAAGTCGGCCCTCGTGCTGACTGGCAACCCGGTCGGAACGGGCGGCGCCGAGGTGCCGCCAACCCGCGAAGGCGGCGGGATGATCTGGCTGCCGCGGGCCGACCAGCCGCTCGTGTTCGCGGCGCCGACGAGCCTCTCGCTCGGCTACCTCCACCGCGGACGATCCGTGCAGCGCAAGGTCACGCTGACCGATGCGGGCGGCGGCTCCGGCGCGTGGAGCGTGTCGCTGAAGCGGATGGTCTCGGGCCAGGGGGTCGCCCTCTCCGCGCCCGCCTCCGTGACAGTTCCCGGAAGCCTGACGCTGCGCGCGACGGCGACGCGACGCGCTGCGGCCGCCGACTCCGACGGCTTCGTGGTGCTCAGCCGCGGCGGCGAGACGCGGCGAATCCCGTACTGGCTGCACGTGTCGGCTCGAGCGCTCTCTCGCGAGCGGCCGGTGCGGCTGCGCCACCCGGGCACCTACCGCGGGAACACGCGGCGCGGCAGGCAGCTCGTCGCCTCGTATCGCTTCCCGAGCGGCTCCTCGGCGCTCGGCCTGCGCGCACACCTCTTCGGCCCGGAGCAGGTCTTCCGCTTCGTGATCCGCGGGCGCGTGGCGAACGCGGGCGCGCGCGTGACCTCCGAGGCGCCCGGGGTCTCCGTCTCGCCGCGTCTCGTGCGGGCCGGCGACGAGGACCGCCTGGCCGGGTTCACCGGCCTGCCGCTGCGGCTCAACCCGTACGAGCCGAGCTTCTACGGGATCGAGCCCGTGGTGGGCGTCTTCCGGCCGGCTCGAGGGACCTACGATCTCGTCTTCGACACCGCGAGCCGCCGAGTCGCCGGGCCGTTCACCTTCCGCTTCTGGGTCAACGACACGACGCCGCCCTCAGTCCGGCTCCGGGCCCGGACGTTCCGGGCGGGAGCGCCGATCCGCCTAACGGTCCGTGACCGCGGCTCGGGGGTCGACCTGACGTCAATGGTCGCGCGCGTCGACCGGCGCTACCGCCGCGTCCTGCTCGGAAGGAACGGCGGCGTCGAGGTCCTCGTCGGCAGGCTCTCTCCGGGACGGCACTCGCTGCTCTTCATCGCCGCCGACTACCAGGAGACGAAGAACACGGAGGACGCCGTGAAGACGCTGCCGAACACGCGCCGCTACGCGACGACCTTTGTAGTTCGCTAGGCCTCCTAACGCTTGTAGCGGTCCGACTCGTCGACCGTCGTCGTCGGCAGCTGATCGAGGTCGCGCTCGACGCTCGCCGCGAAGTCCTCGGCGTCGAGATCCTGCGCCTCGCCGCGGACGAGCTGCCACTGCGACTTGCGCCGGGCCCGCTGGCGCTTCCGCCGGGCCTCGAGCCCGAGCCGCTCCTGCAGCCGCGGCCACTCGGCTCCGACCACCGCCAGGACGGCACAGGCGAGGAGAGCGACCGACAGCCAGCTCACGAGGGTCATTGTAGCCCGATGAATAAGGCGCCGACTCGGCGGCGCCGATCAGAGAGGGCACGGCGGCTTCGCCGACGTGCCCGTCTAACGCACGGTGTTGGAACGATGCCGTTGGGCGCAAAGTCGCGTCCAGCCTCTAAACCGGCTGAGCCTTCTGGCCGATAGTCCCTGCATGACCTCGCCAGTCCTGTTCTTGCCGTACTTCGTGCTCTGGGCGACGCTGATGCGCGCCCTGCTCGTGAAGGCGGGAATCCTCGCGCCGACCTGCGCGCGCTGCGGTCTCCGCTACGAGCGGCAGGAGCTCGGCGAGACCGTCTGCAGCTGCGGCCGCTAGCCCGAGTCGGTAATCGGCTCGCGCAGGAGCGCTGCGTACGGAATGCCGGTCCGCGGGTCGGTGTACACCGCGCGGTAGAGAAGCGGCCGGACTGCGGGCGAGTCGTCGACGAACGAGAACGCTCCGCCCGAGACGTTCACGGTCGCGACGGGCACGCGCTTCTCGCCCGGGCGCTCGCGGAAGATCCTGACCTTGCCGGAGGGCACTGCGGACACGCCACCCGTGACGGCGACGGTGCCGTCGCCCTGGTCTGTCGCCTCGATCGTGACGCGGGTCGTCAGCCGCTTCGGTGAGCGGTACCAGGCGAGGCCGCCGTTACCGCCGAGCAGGACGTCGCGACCGGCCCGCGGCCCCACTGCGAAGCCGGCGACCCAGCCGTCGAGCTCGATCCGGCTCTCACCGCGGACGATCATGCCCGCCCACAGGTACTTCTGACCGGAGAGGCCGATGTCATCGGGGCTCACCCACTCGTTGGCGGCCACCTCGGCCCCCGAACCCGTCAGGGCGAGGCCGGCAGTGAGCGCCCGGTCGAGCACGAAGATGGAGTCGCTGACCTTCCCGCGCGTCACGAGCGTGACCGGCGCGTCGCCCAGCGGGATCATGGATTCCGTCCAGGCGGCGTGCAGGGCGCCGTCCGGGCCGATGCCGCCGAAAACCGCTCCGAGCGGGAAGTCTCCGTAACCCGCATCGAGGCCGAGGCCCGTCCAGGTGCGCTTGTTCGGGAACCATTCCAGCGTCGCGACTGCGCCGCGGTAGCCATACGACTCGATCACGTGCGCGCGGCCGCCGACGATCACCGGCTTGGCCGGCGGAGGCACGTAGCTCTTCGGGAAGCCCTCGGCCGTGATCCTGATCGTCTTCATCCGAGCCTTCGCATCGAGGCTGGTCAGGAGCAGCTGGCTCTTGTAGTTGCCTGCGTTCCAGCGCGTGTAGGCGACGAGCGGCAGGCCGGCCCGGGTGAGCGTCAGGCCGGGCAGGCCGAGCATGCCGTCGCGCCCGAGCTTCGCGTTCACGAGAATGGACTGCCAGCCGAGCAGCCGCTTGCGGACGAGGTTCAGGCGTCGGCTGTCAGCGCTGAGGACGAGCGCAACAGGCCCGCCCGAGCCGATCTGGAAGGCCACCACCTTCGAGCCGACCGACACCGTGTCGGCGACCTCGGCGCGCCAACGGCCCGGCGCTACGCGCTTCGTGACGACGAGGCTCTTGCCGCGCACGTACGCGACGTACGGCGTGCCCTTCGCGCCGAGGGCGAGCGACCCGTCGTGCACACCGCGCGCGACGACGTCTGCAGAGGCCCGGCCCGGAGCGATCAGGAGGAACGCCAAGACCAGCGTTGCCGGCCCCAGCCTCCCCATGACGGGCAATTGCTCCTCCTCGCGATGGACCGAGAAGTCAGCTTACGCCATGCGTCAACTGAAACTATCGCGACACGATGCACAATGCCGGGCGGCTTGGCTCGTCCCCCGAATGGCCCCACCACCGGGAGAAAGCCGCCCGGCCCTAAATCGATCCCGATGGGCTGCGGGCCTTGCGCCGCGCGACGGGTCATTCGGTCGCGAAGGTGATCGGGCCGCGCTTCTTGGCAGCCTGGTTCACGACGTCAATGAGGATGACAGGCACGACGTGGGGCCGGCGCCGGGCTTTGCCCGGCGTAGGCTCCGTGCCGCGCCGGGTCGACACGAACTCCAATCGCCGGCTCGTTAGGCGCTGGGCTCGTCTCGCCGCGGGCAAGGAGGGGGCCAACGGGGGAACCAGGTGGTTCCCCCGTTACCGACTCCCCGGGTTGGACTCGAACCAACAACCCTCCGGTTAACAGCCGGATGCTCTGCCAATTGAGCTACCGGGGAACGGTGCTCAGCGCGGAGAATTGTAGCCGGGGTTCAAGAGAAAGCTCGCGGCCCGCGCCGGGTGACGCGGGCCGCTGCTTCAGGAACGTTTGCGGCTGATCGCTCGCTCGAGCTGCGCCTTGGTCATGCTCGAGCGGCCTTCGATCTTCAACCGCTTCGCCTGGTTGTAGAGCTGCTCCTTCGTGCGGCTGCTGCCGCCGGAGGAGGAGCTATTACCGCTGCTGCTGGCGCGGCCGCGGCTCGACGAGCCGGAGCCGGACCGGCTGCGCGAGCCGGAGCCCGAGCTCGACCGGCTGCGCGAGCTCGAACCGCTGGATCGCTTCGTGCCGCTCGAGCGGCCGCGCGAAGAGCTGCCGGAGCTCCCGGACCGGCTCTTCGACCCGGAGGACGAAGCCCGCCCGCTGGAGCGGCTGGAACTCGAGCCCGAACTGCCACCGGCGCGTGACCGCTGGCTGCCGCTGGTGCCGCCGCTGCTCTGCTTGTCGTCGTCGTCGCCGCCGTTTCCGAGCAGCTTCTTGCCGACGGCGACCGCGGCGGGAACGGCGACGCCGATGGCGGCGCCTGCAGCCACCTTCTTACCTGTCGACATGCCTTCGTTCTCTTCCATCTCGCTCATCTCGACCTCCTTTAGCTGCCGCTGGCCTCGTTGAACGACTCGATGAAGCGAGGCACGATTCGCTCGGTGACGAAGTCGGGCGCGTTCTCGGCCACGAACTTTCCGGCCGCCTCCGCGGCATCCTCGGCCGCCGGCAGCAGCGCGTCGCGCGCGGCTTCCCAGCCGCCGGACAGCGCCGAGTTGAGCATCGAGCTCACGTCGTCCTTGCGGGACGAGCCAGAGCCGCCGTTGCTGGACTGGCCGTTGCCGTTCCCGCGATTCGAGAGCGCCTTCTTCGCCCCGAACGCCGCGGCGCCCGTTGCGGCGACCGCAGCCGCGGCCTTCAGCGCGGTGGCCGCGCCGCCGCCCTCGCCCTGGCCCTGCCCTTCCTGCTGTTCCTGATTCTCGTCAGCCATTCGGTTCTCCCTCCTTACGAGCGGGCCTTGGCCCGAGCAGAAGACGCGCCTGACGACGCGGTGTCCTTCAGCTCGCTGAGCCGGCTCATCAGGGCCTCGTTGACGGTGCTGAACGTGCCAGCGGCCTCGTCTGCGTGCTCGCTGATCTGGTCAGCGATCTGGATCAGCTTTTCGAAGCTCGCGTTGTTCTGAATCTCCTTGCGAAGCTCGTCGGCGAGCTTGGTGAGGTCGTCAGCGACTTGTTCGACGTCTTTCAGTGATGCCATCGGTTGGTCTCCCTTCTTTCGAGGACTCCTCCCCCTATCCCCAGGTGGCGAGTTTTCATGCGCTTAGAGCAGATTTCCGAGCGGGCCCAGGTTCAGGTTCAGGTCGCGGTCTTCCAGCTCGAAGTGCGCCTTGAGCTCCTCCATGCGGGCCTCGAGCTTCATGAACGTTTCGCCCATCCGCTCGATTTGCTCGTCGGTGAGCGTTCCGTTCTCCATGCGCCGCAGCGCCTGGCGCTCCATCAGCTGCCTGAGGAGCTCGACGAGCGTCAGGACGAGCTGGGCAAGGCCCTTCTCGACGCGCTCCGGATCGGCGTTCACTCGGCGCGGGAATGCCTGCTGGACGTGCTCGAGCTCGCCCGCGATCCGGCCGAGGTCGCCGCTCGCTGCGAGGAGCTTGTCGATCGGGTCGCTGCTCACGCGTCCTCCGCTCCGAACGAGTACGGCGGCCATGGGCCCGTGCAGACGATCGTCAGCTCCGGGTGCTCGGCCTGCAGGCGGCGCACCGCGTTCTGAAAGTCATCGACGTTCTCTGCCGGCACGAGGTAGGCGTTCGGCGACACCGCCCGCGAGAGCCGCTCGAGGGGCTCGACGGCCCGCTGCTGCGCAAGGCGGGCGCGCATGTACTCGGTCCCCGAGGTCGCGCTCGGCGTCTCGCCGGCGACTCGCAGACCGAACTCGACGCAGCCGCGCACGCGCTCGAGCCCGCGCTCGAGATCGCGCGCCTTCGTCCGGATCGCCGCCTCGAGCTCGCTTTCGTCGCCGAACGGCCGTCCGAACTGCGCGGGCAAGACCGCCCCGCTCCGGCTCATCAACCCTTCGACGACCTCAGCGTGCCTGAGCACGGCCGCCTGCGTGACCTCGGTGTCCGCGCCGTCGCTGACCACGAGCTCGAGCCCGTCGACACTGCGCCGCTCGAGAGGCGCCCCGTCCACGCCGGCAACCGGCGGCAGCTCCCGCAGCTCCTCGACGACTCCGTACACGTGGATCACTCCGCGTTCATCTCCTCGAGCGTAGCGACGGACGAGAGCAAAACGCGCAGCCCCACGTACACGAGGTCGACGTCCGCGACGGAGAGCGTGATGTCGCCCGTGAGCACGACGCCACGGTTGAGCACGCGGTCGACCAGCTCGAGGAGCGTCACCTGGTGCTGCGCCAGCTGCGGCTGCGCGCTCACGATGCCCCCAGCTCCGCGGGCACGAAGTTGTACGGCGGCCACGGCCCGGTCAGCTCGAACTCGATACCGCTTTCGCGGTACCGGCCGGCCAGCTCCCCGAGCTCGCGTTCGAAGCGCGCGCGATCGGCCACGAGGTAAGCGCCGTTGAAGAGCATGTCCTCGTCGCGCCCGGTCATCTCCGGCCGCTGCAGGTTGAGCTGGACGCCGTCGTCGGCCGCCGCGAGAAGCCGTTCATGCAGCTGCGCCGCAACCTCGTCCTTGAACCGCATCAATTCCTCGGTGACGAGCTGCTCGAGCCGCCGCTTCTCGAGGTAGGCGCGGCCTCCCTCGACGCGCGAGGCGTGCTCGGCGAGCTCGCGAATGGTGTCGTTGCGCATCGCGCCGCCGGTTGCGAAGCGCTCGCGGGCGATGAACGCCTTGACGCCCAGCTCGACCCGGCCCGCGACTCGGCTCAGAGCATCCGTGAGATCGTCGCCGCGCTCCCAGAGGAAGCGCCGCAGCTCCTCCTCGGTGCGGTAGACGGTGCAGAAGCGGCAAGGCACGACTGCCGTGGACTCGAGAACTCGCTCCAGCACCTGCTCGTGGACGCGCACCTGTCGTTCGAGCCAGGCTGCGTCGCCCAGCCGCTCCGCCAGCACGGATGGGTCGAATTCCGCAAGCGAGACCGGGCTCACCACGCCCGCGACAGCACCCTCCTTGACGAGGACGACCTCGCCGCTGTCGATCGCAGCGTCCGCGGCGACGACGCCGTAGAGGTACCAGCCGGGGCTCTCCTCCCGGGCCGCCTCCGCATTCATTACTCGTCCTTGCTGGTCGGCAGGCCGGCCTTTTCCTCGAGTGCGCGCAGCCGCTCCTCGAGCTTGCCGCGGCCGTTCTGGCCCGAGAGGAACGGGTCGTTCTGCCACCAGTCGATCCCCATCTCGCGGGCCTTGTCGGCCGAGGCGATCAGGAGGCGGATCTTCACGGTCAGCAGCTCGATGTCGAGGAGGTTGATCTGGATGTCCCCGGCGATGACGATGCCTTTGTCGAGGATGCGCTCCAGGACATCCGAAAGCTGGGCCGGCTGGCCGGAGCGGTAGCCCTCGAGCTCGCGGCTGCTCACGACTCGTCCCCTCGACGCGACTGGGAGCGGGTGTACCGGCCCGCCTGCTGATAGCGGCGGAAGTTCAGGTCTCCGTCGAGCTCGAGCTCGTACGAGGCGAGCACGTCGGTCGACTCCGGGATGCGCTGGAGCTCGACGACCTCGAGCACGACGACCCAGCCGTCGTGCGTGCGCTCGAGCCCGGAGACCGAGTCGACCGGCTTGCCAAGGAGGTCCTCGAGCTGTTCGCGAGCCCGTGACGCGACCTTCCTCACGTCGCCGATCGGGGCTCCTTCGACGGGCTCCTCCTCCTCTTGCTGCTCGGGCCTCTCCTGCGGTTCCACCCGGGCCTGCTGCTGCGGCTGATCCTGTTCCTGCACCGGCTCCTCTTGCGGCTCGTCGGCCGAGGCCCGCTCCTCCCCCTCCGGCTCCGGCTGCTCCTCCGAGCGCGGCTCCTCTTCACCCTCGTCGCCGTCGTGGCGGTGGCTGAGGGCCCGGGCCGCAGCGGCGGCCGCCCCGACAGCCGCGCCGGCGGCGGCGACCTTGGCGGCGTTCACCACCGCGTCGAGCGGCTGCTGCTCGCCGTTGCCGTCGTCGGACTGTTCGGGCTCGGGCTCGGGTTCGGGCTCCGACTTGCCACGGCGCTTCTGCCTCGCTTGTTGGCGCTTGCGCTGTGCGTCCGTCATGTCGGCCATGGCGACTCCTCCTCCTCTTCGAGCCGCGCGAGCGCCTCGTCCTCGATCGCCTCGTACTCCTCGACCGTGAGCGTGCCCAGCTCGAGCTGGCGCTCGGCGACGATCAGGCGGCGACGCGGCTCGTCGCGCATCTGCCGCTCGGCCTCGGCGGCCAGCTGCTCCGCAACCCAGACCGTGCCGCGGATCGGCGCCAGCGGCAGCGTCAACAGGCCCGTGAATAGACCCATCAGCGCGCCTCCAGCGAGACGAAGCTGTGCGGCGGCAGCGGCCCGACGTACTTGAAGTCGATGCGTCCCGCCTGCCCCGAGGCGAGGTCGTCCATCGCGGCGTCGAACGCGGTCAGGCGCTTCCGCTCCACGAGG
This sequence comes from Gaiellaceae bacterium, assembly GCA_036522595.1. Classification (GTDB taxonomy): domain Bacteria; phylum Actinomycetota; class Thermoleophilia; order Gaiellales; family Gaiellaceae; genus AC-32. The sequence continues at coordinate 10,232 of DATDFL010000305.1, read as the reverse complement.
AACGAGGCCCGCAGAACCTGGTGCTCGATCGGCTCCTCGTCCACGTCCAGATCGAGTGAGAGCGACCGCAGCCGGTCGAGGATCATCCGCGCGTCGCGGCTCGTGCGCGCCTGCAGCTCGGCCGCGACGAGCTCGCCGAGCTCGAGCTGCAGCGGCTGCGAGGACTGGCCGCGCAACCTCGCGATTCTGGAGTTCTCGCGAACGACCTCCGCGAGGATCGCCTCCTCGCGGTAGTGCGCCGTCACGCGCAGCTCGACGCGATCGCGGAGCTCGCGCAGGAGCCGGGCGAGCTCGTCGCGCCGCGGCTTCAGCAGCTTGTCGACGAGGGCGGTCTCGTTGTCGAAGACGATTCCGAAACGCAGCGGGAGCACGACGCCACGCTCGAACGCGGTGCTCAGGACGTCGAAGTGGCACATCAGGTCGGCGCGGCGGGCTCGCACCTTGCCCGGAGGCGCCTCGCTGACCAGAGCGCCCAGGTCCTCGAACCGCACCGGCTCGACGGCCTTGCCACCGAGACCAGCAGCAGGCTGCGACCGAGCCGACTCGGCCCAGGTGACGCCGTAACAGTAGATCGCCGTCGAAGGGGGGCTTTGGACGGCCATGGCTTAGTCGCGCCCCACGCGCTCCTTCAGGCTCTTCTTGGCATCCGAAGCCTTGTTTTTCGCGCCTTCCATCATGCCCTTCTCCTTGTCGCCGCCGTTCTTGCCGCCGCGCTCGTCGTTGTCGCCCCGGAGCTCCGCGAGGCCGGCCGCCTCGGTCTGCGTCAGGTCGAGCCGGTTGACCTGCTCGGCAAAGCGCAGGTAGGTGTCGACGCTCGCGATGACGATGCGCGCGTCGATCGTGATCAGCTCGATCCCGATGACGGCGATGCGGATGTACGCATCGATCACAAGACCTTTGTCGAGGATCAGGTCGACCACGTCGGCGAGACCGCTCGGGCTCGGCGCGCGCTGCAAGTAGTTGCTGGCAGTTCCTCTCGTGGCGATGGCCATTTCGGAAACCTCCTTAGCTCGATCTCGACTTGTCGAGCGCGCGGGCGCGCTGCTCGCGGCGCTGTTTGCGCTGGCGGCGCTCGGCCTCGCTCGACGAGGACTTCGAGCTCGACGACGACGTAGGCATGGAATCGGGCAAGGCCTGCTCCGCGGCGCTCTTCACGTTCTCGATCGCGTCGGTCGCGATTGCGCCCGCGCCACCCTTCTCCTCGATCTTCGGCTGGAGCTTCTCCTGCCAGAGCTGCATCGCCTTGCGCGTCAGGTAGGCAGTGCCCGCCGTGACGGCGGCCTGGGCGAGCGGCGTAGCCGCCCTCTTCGAGAGCGAGCGGGTGATCTTGTGTCGTGTCTGGCCTTCGGCCATCTCAGTCGTCATCTCCCTTGTCGCCGTCATCGTTCGAGCGCGAGGTCAGGTGGCGTGCGGCAGCTGCAGCGGCTCCAACAGCCGCGGCGGCGGCTGCGCCCTTCATTGCCTTGCGCACCGTCGGGCTGTCGGGCGTAACCTCATCCTCGACGCCCTCGATCGCGCCCTCGGTCATCTTCTCGGCGCCTTTCTCCTGGAGCTCGGGAAGTCCCGCGAGCTCCGTCTGGGTCAGGTCGAGCCGGTTGACCTGCTCGGCAAAGCGCAGATAGGTGTCGACGCTCGCGATGACGATCCGCGCGTCGATCGTGATCAGCTCGATCCCGATGACGGCGATGCGGATGTACGCATCGATTACAAGACCCTTGTCGAGGATCAGGTCGACCACGTCGGCGAGCCCGCTTGGGCTCGGCGCGCGCTGGAGGTAGTTGCTTGCGGTTCCTCTGGTCGCTATCGCCATCGGCTCACTCGTTGCCCGCTTCGTCAGGTTTCAACCGTTTTGAACGGCGTTCCTGAAGTTCGTTGAGGATTCCCGCAACAGCGACAAGCCCGCCGAAGATGGCGAGCTTGCGGCTTTTGCCCAGAAAGCGGGCGGCGCTGAGGGCAAGCTCCGACACCCTTAGCTCGTGGAGGCCGCCTTCTGTCGCTCCTCGCGGCGCTTTGCGCGCTCCTCGCGCTCCGCATCGCGGTTCGGGTTGTCGTCGGCGGAATCGTCGCCGCGATTCTCGGCTTCCTGCGCGTCGCCTTCGGCCTTGTCGTCGTCCTTCTCGTCGTCCTCGGCGCCTTGGTTCTGCTCCATCTCCGCCGGCGTCGACTTGTACTCGAGCCCGCGCACGTCGCCGAACTCCACATACGCCTTGAAGCGGGCGAGATCGGCCTCGACGGCGCGCTTCACGAAGCGCATGCCCGAAGCCATCTTCTCGAGGATCCCGGAGGGGACGAAATCGAGCGTGACGAGCACGCGGGTCAGGTTCGTGTCGAGCTTGTGGAAGCTGATGACCCCCGAGTGCTGCGTGCCGCTGACCGACTTCCAGGCGATGCGGTCGTTCTTGCGGCGCTCGGTGATCTCGCCGTCCCACTCGCGCGTGCTGAACCAGATCTTCTCGCTCCAGTGGATCTTGTTCTGTTCTTCCTGCTTGACGTCCAGAACGCGGTGCATGAACTTCGGGAACTCCTCGAACTGCGTCCATGCCTGGTACGCCTTCTCGACAGGCACAGCCACGTCGGTCCAGCGCTGGATCGGCAGCCGGCGCGTCTTGCCGCCCTTCTGGGCGCCGCCGTCTCCTCCGCCTCCGCCCATCATCTTCGAGGCGATCTTGCCCATCGGCCCCGAAGAGGCGAGCCCTTCCTTGAGGCCCTGCGCGCCCTTCTTGCCGAGCTCTTCGCCCTCCTCGCCGGCCTCGCCCTTCAGCTTCTTGAGCAGGTCCGGTCCCTTCTTTGCGACAAGCCCGGCCGCGGCGGCGGTTGCCACGGTCGCGGCGGCGGGGATCAACAGCCCGCTGGATCCGCGTCCGCCGTCACCGGCTCCGTTGGATGAAACCTTGTCTTTCAGCTCTTGAACTGTTTCGGCCATATAAAGGCCTCCTTTGTTTGGCGTCGGAGCGCCGTCCGCCCGCGACTTATCGCCGCGGGCGGACGAACGCGATGTCTCACAGCAATGCCAGAACCGCGACCACGAGAGCAACGATCAGAACGAGCCACAGGAAGTTGCTGATCGCCACGCCTCCAACGATCGCGAAGATGATGAGCAGAATTACGAGCAGCCAAAGCAATGGCATGACCTACCTCCCTTCTGTGGGTTCCGAAGTTGCCCGCTAACGGGATCTCCTAACCCTCGGGCTCAGCGAGTCCGCTTCTTTACGGCACTCCGAGCCTTGCCGACGGCCTGGTTCGTTTTGCCCTTCGCCGTCGTCGCAGCACCCTTGGCCTCGGTCTTCGGCTTCTTCGTCTCATAGCCGGCGGTGGACTTCGCTTTGCCCTTCAGCTCCTGGGCCTTGCCTTTGATTCGCTGGGTTCGATCACTCATCAGACTCCTTTCCTCGCCCCGCAGATGCCCTCGCGTTCGACTCGGAAACACAGGGGAAGCGACCTTTTCTGCGCTCGTTTCCGGTCGGAGGAGGCTGGGTAACGAAGGGGTTCAAACGGAAGGAGGTGTCCGACCCGCATGGCTTATTACGCACCCACGGCCTCGAGAACTCGCCCGGGCTTCAGCCTGCTGTTCGTCGTCTATCTCGTCGTCGGAGGGATCGTCGCGGCCACGCACCATTACTGGTCGAACGTCCACTCCCTCAAGGCGATCATCTCCGGGATCCTGGCGACGATCCTGTGGCCGCTGATCCTCATCGGGATCAACCTCCACATCCACTAGCGGCTGAGCGCTAGGCGAGGTTCGCGGCAGTCGCGCGGATCTTCTCGAGCTGCTCCTGCAGCTCCTTCGTACGCTCGGGGTCGGCTCCGGCGAGCTCACGCCGGAGCTGACGCTCGCGCAGTCGCAGGAGCAGCTCTCGTCCTGTGTCCTCGTCGATCCCGCCCGCCGCGGCGCGCGCATCGAGCTCGGCCAGCAGCGGGACGAGCTCCTCGTCGGGCTGCTCCTCCTGCTCGAGCAGGTGCGTACGGGCCCGGCGGTGGAGGTCCGCGTCGAAGTGCTCCGGCGAGAGGCTTTCGAGAAGCTGCCGAAGGTCCGGATGCGCCGCAACTCCGGCAAGTGCGTCGCGCTCGAGCCTTGCCGATGCTTCGAGCAGGCGCGGCGAGATCTCCTCGCCGACCGCGGTCGTCGTGACCCCGCGCTGGAGCTGGATGGTCATCCCGAGCTTGTCGTTGGCGTAGCGCCAAGCCTCGTGCCGCTCCGGCGAGTCCGGGACGCGGTTCAGCACGGCGCGGGCCCGCTCGAAGCCGACCTGGGGGTCGGGCGCGCGGCGGAGCTCCGTGCGCACGCGGTAGAGCGGGTACGGGTCGGCCCCCGCGAGCCGCTCCTCGAATCCAACCGGCGAGTCAGCCGGGTCGCTGCCCGGCTCGAGCGCGACGACCTTGACCTCGAAGCTGTTGGCGACGGCGGCCTCCATCCCGCGCAGCGTCGCCTCTTCTCCCGCGGCGTCGCTGTCGAAGCAGAGCCACACTCGGCGCGTCAGGCGAGAGAGCTCGCGCAGCTGCCTGGCGGTGAGCGCCGTCCCCATCGACGCCACCACCGGCTCGAGCCCAGCCTGCCGCAACGCGAGCACGTCGGTGTTGCCCTCGACGATCACGGCGCGGTCCTGCTTCGTAATCGCGGCGCGCGCGCGGTCGAGGCCGTACAGCAGGTCGCCCTTGCGGAAGAGCTCGCCCTCGGGCGAGTTGACGTACTTCGCCTTCAGCGGGTCTTCGTCGCGGAGCTTCCGCGCCTGGAACCCGCGCACGCGCCCGCGCGCGTCTGCGAGCGGGAACAGCAGGCGCTGCGAGAAGTAGTCGTTGCCGCGCCTGTTCACCAGGCCCGCGGCGCGAAGCTCGTCGGTCGTGAACCCCTTCTCGCGCGCCTTGCGCGAGAGCGTCTGCCCGCCGGGCGCCAGGCCAAGCCGGTACTCGCGGCAGATCTCTTCACCGAGGCCGCGCCCGCCGAGGTACGCGCGCACCGGCCCACCGGCAACGGCGTCCCAGAGATAGCGCTCGTAGAAGGTCGTCGCCTGCTCGAGCAGCGCCAGCAGGCGTTCGCGCCGGCTCCGCTCGGCCTCCTGCCGGGGAGAGGTCTCCTCGTACTCGAGCGTGACGCGGTAGCGCTCGGCCAGCAGCTCGACCGCCTGCGCGAAGTCGAGCTGCTCGGTCTCGCGGACGAACGTGATGACGTCGCCGCCCTTGCCGCAGCCGAAGCAGTAGAAGAGCTTGTCCTGCGGATTGACCGAGAAGCTCGGGGTCTTCTCGTCGTGGAAGGGACAGAGCCCGGTGTAGCGGGCACCGGCGCGGCGCAGCTGGGTTCGGGCGGAGACGACCTCGACCATGTCGGCCGCGTCGACCGCCTCGCGCACGGATGACTCCTTGATGCGCGCCACTACCCGAGCGACTCGGCGTAGCTCAGAGCGAAACGGTCGGTCATGCCAGCCACGTAGTCGATCACGTCGTCGACCGGATCGCCACGGTCCACGAGGTGCTCGAAGATCCGCCGCACCGTCGCGTGCGCGCGCGTGTGCTCGGACCGCGCGGCTTCTGCGAGGTAGACGTGCTCGAACATGAAGGCTCGCAGAGCGAGCATCGCGGTACCGACCTCCTCGCTCTGCCGGATGTCACCCTCACGTGCGGAGGTCTCGACAAGGTCGTGGACGAGGGCATCGATGCGGCGCGAGCCGTTCGGCCCCAGCAGCTCGATCTCCTCTCGCGGGAGGTCGCGCGCGTCGAGCACGCCCGCGCGGATTGCGTCGTCGATGTCGTGGTTGATGTAGGCGACCCGGTCCACGAGGCGGACGATCTTGCCCTCCTGCGTGTCCGGCTCGTTCGGGCCGGTGTGGTTGAGGATCCCGTCGCGCACCTCGGCGGTCAGGTTGAGCCCGCGGCCGTCGCGCTCGAGCGCGTCGACGACCCGGAGCGAATGCTCGTTGTGGCGGAAGCGCCTGTCGAAGCGCTCCTGGAGGATCTCATCGAGGGCCTCCTCGCCCGCGTGCCCGAAGGGCGTGTGGCCCAGGTCGTGGCCGAGCCCGATCGCTTCGACGAGGTCCTCGTTCAGCCGCAGGGCGCGCGCGACGCCGCGCGAGATTCCCGTCGTCTCCAGCGTGTGCGTAAGGCGCGTGCGGTAGTGGTCGCCGGCCGGGTCGACGAAGACCTGCGTCTTGTGCATCAGCCGCCGGAACGCCTTCGTGTGGACGATGCGGTCCCGGTCGCGTTGGAACGGCGTGCGGAGGCGGCATTCGTCCTCGGGCTGCGCCCGCCCGCGCGTCTCGTAGGAGCGCACGGCGAGCGGGGAAAGCCACCGCTCCTCGTGCTCGCGAATGCCCGCCTCGAAGGCGTCAGCAGTCCGTCCCGCAAGCTCGGGCATCGCCACCGATGCTAGTCGTTCCACCGGGCAGCAATCCCGCGTCCGTGCGGCTCCCAAGCCGCACCCCCACCCTCATCTTGGGTGGGGTTTACACCCGCCTCCCTCGAGGTCGACTCTACCCGGCAAGGCTGCGCAAGTCTGTGTCGCGTTTGCGTCGAATCGGTGCCAATTTCTCCACAGCGAGCGAGTGCCGCCTCGGTCGGTCGCCGCTCAGATAATGATCGGGACCGTGCCGCCGTCCGCGCTCCAGGCGGCGCCGGTGACATACGAGGCGCGGTCCGAGCACAGGAACGCGATCACCGCCGCGATCTCCTCCGGCTCTGCGAGCCGGCCGAGCGGCCGCCCCGCTCCGACCTTCGCGAGCACCTCGTCCCGGTCGCCCTGCTGGTCGGCGAGCCCGCCGTCGCCCAGCCAGGCCTCGGTCGCTGTCGGGCCCGGGGTGACGGCGTTGCAGCGGATGCCGTCCTTGGCGTAGAGGTCGGCGACGAGCCGCGACAGCGAGAGCACCGCGGCCTTCACCACCGAGTAGTGCGGCATCCCCGTCGAGGGCCGCTTCCCCGCGGTGGACGAGACGTTCACGACCGCGCCCGTCCGCTCGCGGAGCGCGGGAAGCCCCGCGCGGATCGCCCGGATGTAACTCATGACGTTCAGCTGCCAGTACTCGTTCCACTCCTCGTCCGAAACCTCTTCGAACTTCGCAATGCGGGCCACGCCCACGTTGTTCACGAGGCAATCGAGCCCACCGAGCTCCTGAAGCGCGGACTTGACGACGCGTTCGGGCTGGCCGGGCTCTCCGAGGTCACCGGAGACGTGCAGCGCCTCGCCGACCCCTGGCGCCTCGCCGCGACCAGAGGTGACGACCCGCGCCCCCTCCTCGACGAGCAAGCGCGCCGTCGCCAGGCCGATGCCCCCGGTCGAGCCGGTGACGACGCACACCCGATCGTGAAGGCCGAGGTCCAAGGCCGACTAGCCTAATCGCGGAGTGACCGAGATCCTGCTCGCACGACACGGAGAGACCGACTGGAACCGCGAGAGCAGGTTCCAGGGCCACGCCGATCCGCCGCTGAACGAGCTCGGCCGCCGGCAGGCGGCGGAGCTTGCGGAGGCACTTGCCGGCGAGGAATTTGCCGCCGCCTACACGAGCCCGCTGCGTCGCGCGCGCGAGACCGCAGAAGTGATCGCGACTCGGCACGGCCTTCCGGCGGTTCCAGTAGAAGGCCTGCGCGAGGTCGACGTCGGCTCGTGGCAGGCGCTGACCCGCGACGAGGTCGAGCACCGCTTTCCGGAGCAGTTTCGCCGCTGGCTCGACTACGGCCAGGGTTGGGACGACGGCGAGACCTACGACGAGATGGCGAAGCGCGCGATCGCCGCGCTCGAGCAACTCGCTGCGCGCCACGACGGGGAGCGAATCGTCGCTGTCACGCATGGCGGCCCGATCCGCGCAGCCCTCGCGAAAGCGGCAGGAATCAGCCATCGCGAAGCGCGTCGCCGGGGCCCGACCATCGGCAACTGCTTCATCGCGCGATTCTCGGTAGGCGACGACCACTTCGAGCGGCTACCGTGAGCCGGCGTGGACGCTGATCAGGAACGCCGAGCGCGGAACGAGGCGCTTTTTCGAGAGGTGAACGAGCGGGTCGAGGAAGTCTCGAACCGGCTCTCGTTCGAAGGCGACGAGGACTCGACCGGCTTCGTCTGCGAATGCAGCCGCGAGGACTGCACGGAACTGGTGGAGATCACCAACGCCCAGTACGAGGCGGTTCGCAGCGATCCCCGCCGTTTTCTCATCCGCCCGGGGCACGAAGACCTCAAAGTCGACCGCGTCGTCGAGACGTACCCAAGGTTCGCGGTCGTCGAGAAGTTCGGCGAGGCAAGTGACATCGCGATCGAGCGGGATCCGCGGTCCTAGGCCCGAGAAATAGACTCCGGTTCGGGGTGGAGGACTACACCAACAAGTACAAAGGCGAGCAGGTCGAGGTCGCGCTGTTCGGCGGCGATTACCAGGATGGGGTCCTGACCGCCTACTGCCTGATCGAAGACGTCGTTCACCTGGAACTGAACGGCCACATCCTCATCCCGCAACAGAACATCGCCTCGATTCACTGCTCGAGCCGGTGCGACGCGCCCGAGCCCGATTGGCCGCCACGCGGGCTCGACGAGGACGAGCAGCAGGACGAGAGCTAGGTCGTTGCGCGGCCGCGCGCTCGTCGTCTGGAACGTGATCAAGGCATGGCTGCTGCTCGCGGGCGGCTGCGCGGCGCTCGGCGCGATCGGCTGGCCACTCGGCGGCTACCGGCTGGTCTCGCTGGCCGTCTTCTTCGGGCTCCTCGTCGCGGGAGCGGCGTATTGGTACGCGGACCGGGTCGCGCTCGGGATAGTCCGGGCGCGCGAGCTGCCGCTCGGCGAGGCGCCGGCGCTGCACGCGATCGTGGCGCGACTGGCAGGGCTTGCAGGGATCGCCAAACCGCGGCTCTACCTTCTCCCTGATGGCCATCCGCGCTCGCTCGTGGCGGGACGCGGTCCGCGCGGGGCGGCGATCGCAGTCAGCCAGGGACTGGTCAGCGCCGCGACGCCCGCCGAGCTGGAAGGCGTGCTGGCCCACGAGCTCGTGCACATCCGGCACCGCGACGTGCTCGTGCAGACGGCGGTGGTCGTGCTCGCCGCAGCCTTGATCGAGACCAGTCGGATCGGCGGCTGGATGGAGCGCGCGCTGCTGTTCGTGCTCGCGCCCGTGGCGGCAGCGCTGGTTCACCTAGTCCTGTCGCCCAAGCGCGAGTTCGACGCCGACCGCGGCGCCGCGGCCTTGTGCGGCTCCCCGCACGGGCTCGCGGACGCGCTGATCCGGCTCGAGCAGGCATCCGAGCTCGTGGAGTTCCGCGCCAACCCGGCGACGGAGCCGCTCTACATCTTCAACCCGTTCGCCAATGAGGGCCTGGGCGCGCTGTTCGTCACGCACCCGCCGATCGGCGAGCGCGTGCGCCGGCTGCGCGGGCTCGATCCGAGCTGGCCCGAGAAGCTACGAGCTGCCTAGCGCGGCGCGGGCGCGTTCGGCAAAGGCCACGACCTCGTCGCGCGGCGGCGTCTCATTCGCGTCGAACATCGCCGCCTGCAGGTGGGGTCCGTAGTCGCCGATCTCGTCCATCAGCTCACGGCTCACCGGCTGAACCACCCAGTGAATGTGCACCGGCCGCCGACCGTGATGCGACCAGAGGTTGACGTAGACCTGGTCCGCATCCGCGAGCTCAGAAACGACGCCCGTGGCGCGGCGGAGGAGAGGCCCGAGCTCCGCGGCTTCCTCTTCGGCCAGCTGCCATACGTGGACGACGTGGCGCTTCGGCTTCACGATCAGCGTGCCGACGCCGAGCGGCCCGACGCAGTGCTCGACGATCCAGTGCTCGGTGACCAGGATCTCGCCGCCGGGAAGATCGACTCGGCCCTCCGCCAGATCACAGGCAAGACAGCCTCCCACGGGGCGAAGTCTTCCAGAACGAGAACGGGCCGCTCGCAGCGGCCCGTTCTGAAGCTAATTCGGCGGCGACCTACTCTCCCGGGAGGTTGCCCTCCGAGTACCATCGGCGCTGGCGGGCTTAACTGCTCTGTTCGGAATGGGAAGAGGTGTACCCCCGCCGCTATCACCGCCGAAATTGTCAAGACGCGTGGCGCGCGCCCTCAAAACTCCATAGCAGCACAACGTGTTCAAAATCAAGACCTCGGGCAATTAGTACGGGTCCGCTGAACGCATTGCTGCGCTTGCACGTCCCGCCTATCGACGTGGTGGTCTCCCACGGCCCTTACTCCCTCGAAGGGGATGGGAAGCCTCATCTCGAGGTGGGCTTCCCGCTTAGATGCTTTCAGCGGTTATCCCATCCAGACGTGGCTAATCAGCAGC
>DATDFL010000304.1:0-7265 GCA_036522595.1 Gaiellaceae bacterium | reverse complement strand
CGCGGCGGTCGCGGCGGTGCTGAGCCCGCCCGGCCGCTCGGTCGTGCACTCGCTGCGGAAGGCGGTCGGGGTCGAGAACGCCCAGACGGAGCTCTTCTCGTTGCCCGCCCGCGGCAGGCTGCTCGTGTCGGGGAAAGGCGGCGCGTGGGTCGTGAACGCCGACGGCTCGCGGCGACGGCTGGGCGCATACCGCGATGCAGCCTGGTCGCCGCACGGGCTCTTCGTGGTGGCGGTCAGGCAGAACGAGCTCGTCGCGCTCGACCCGAAGGGCAACGTCCGCTGGTCGCTGCCGCGCCACGAGCCGCGCTTCCCGGCCTGGACCGGCTCGCGCACGGACACGCGGATCGCGTATGTCACGGCCGGCCACCTGCACGTCGTCGCCGGCGACGGCACCGGCGACCGGACGATCGGGCCGGCGAACCGAGTCGCACCGGCCTGGCGCCCGGGGCCGGGCCACGTCGTTGCCTACGCGACCAACGGCAAGGCCCTCGTGTACGACGTCGACAGCGGGCAAGTCCTCCTGCGGACGCCGCCCGGCCGGCCCCAGAAGCTGGCCTGGTCGGACGACGGCAAGCTCCTGCTCGTCTTCCGGCCCTTCGGCCTGCGCGTCTACGACATGCGCGGCCGCGTCGTGCTCCAGGACGACCCCTCCGACGCCACCCACGACGCGGACGCGGTCTTTGCCCCCGGCACGCACCGGCTCGTGATCATCCGGATCCACGGCCTCGCGAGCGACGTCTTCACCGGGCGTGACGGGCGGCTCATCTACCGAGGCAGCGGGGCCTTGCGACAGCTGGTCTTCTCGCCTGGCGGCCGCTGGCTGCTCGTCACCTGGCCGACCGCGAACCAGTGGGTCTTCGTTCGTGTCGGGCGGCCTCGCCAGATCGTCGGGGCAGCCCGGATCTCTTCCCAGTTCGGCGGCTACCCGCGCGTCGTCTCCTGGTGTTGCACCGGAAGCTGAGCGTCGCCGCGCTCGCGGTTGTTCTCGCTGCCGGCTGCGGCGGCGGCTCGCGATCGAGTGAGGACAGCCGTCCGGCCCGCCAGGCGACGACAGACGCATTTCGGTTCGCCCCTGCGGACGGCTGGTACACGGCCTCGACCGGACTGCATCCGGAGCCGCCTCAGGAGCCGGTCGCCATTGCGTCGACCATCCCGCTCGAGGAGCCGGTCGTCGGCGAGATGCCGTTCGACACGCTCAGGCATCTCCCGCCGACCGGGATCATCATCGCCGTAGGAGCCGGGCCGCGTCCGCCGTATGGCCAGTTCCCTCCCGGGGTGCTGCCGCCTCAGCTCGGCGATGCCGACGTCCAGGCCTCGTGGGAGGGCCAATCGAACCCGAACGCTCCCCAGTATCTGATCCTCCGCTACGTCAACGGGTTCAACCTGGAGACCCGCGTGTACTTCGGCGCCCAGGCCCCCTCCGAAGGGCAGGCCTCCCGCGCTCAGGCCGAGCTGGGCCGCCTCGAGCTTCCCGAGGCCGGCGCCGCGAAAGCGCTCTCGACGACTCGGGGCCGGTCTGCCCGCGTCGCGCCCAGAGTGCATTGGCGGCGATCGCTCTCGTTCGGGCGCCCCGACGCTGGGACGCTCATCCGCGGCGTCCAGCTTCCGCAGCAGGGGCCGACGTTCTTCACCTGGGACCCGATCCTCCACCGTTCGCCGGACCGCCCCTGGCGCCGCTGGGGGAACGATCGGCTCGTCCGGATCGTGTTGACCGTCCTCGCCGAGTACGCGCGAGTCCATCCGGATGCGCCCCGCGTCGGAATCGGCGACCTCAGCCGGCCGCACGGCGGCTACTTCGGGCCGAAGCACGTCTCCCACCAGAACGGGCTCGACGTCGACGTCTACTACCCGCGGCTCGACCGCCGCGAGCGCCCGCCGGTTCGCGCTGGTCAGATCGACCGGCCGCTGGCGCAGGACTTGCTCGACCGCTTTGTAGCCGCCGGCGCGGTGAGGATCTTCGTCGGCCCGAACACCCACTTGCGCGGCCCACGGAGGATCGTCCGCGTGCTCTGGAACCACGACAACCACATGCACGTCCGAATCGCCGGCCCGTAGTCTTCCTCGGTGATTCGCCTCGCACTGGTCGGCGCGAGCGCGCTCGTCCTCGTCGTCGGGCACTCGGTGAAGGGCCGCCCGATCGTCGCGTACGAACGAGGCGACCGCTCCGCCCCGGTCACCCTCGTCGTCGGGGTCATCCACGGCAATGAGACGGCAGGGCTCGCGGTGATCAGCCGCCTCCGCACGATGCCGCTGCCGCCGCACGTCCATCTCTGGCTCGTGCCGACGGTGAACCCGGACGGCCTCGCGGCTGGGACGCGCCAAAACGCGCACGGCGTCGATCTGAACCGCAACTGGCCGGTCGACTGGAAGCACAACGGCGTGCCGTGGGACGGCTACTACTCAGGTCCGCGGCCGATGTCCGAGCCGGAAAACCGCGCGATGCGCGCGTTCATCCTGCGCGTCAAGCCGGCGCTGACGATCTGGTACCACCAGCCGCTCGACGAGGTTTACGGCTCCGACCCGCACGTCGCGGTGCTGAAGCGCTACGCGCGCCTCACGGGCTGGCCCTACCGGCGGCTGGTTGCGCCTCAGGGTGCGGCGACGCGCTGGGAGCGGAGGCACTTCCCGAACGGCGTGCACTTCGTGGTCGAGTTCAAGGCGGGGCCGATCTCCGCGGCGACGTCCCGTCGGCACGCCGCGGCCGTCGTGCACCTGGCCGAGGAACTAAGCTCGCGCCGTGCTGGCGGTGGGCGATCAGATCCCTGAGGTGCGCCTGTGGGCCTCTCCCCAGGAGCAGGTCGCCCTGCGCGAGGCGGGGGCGGAGAGGCCGCTCCTGCTGCTCTTCTATCTCTTCGGTTGGTCGAAAAGTCGATAGGAAAGAACGAGGACTAGAGCGCGCGGGCCGCCTCTAGGAGTACGTCGAAGTCCGGGACTTCGGCCGCCTCGTACCGCCACGCTCCGCGAACAGTGCCTCTCACGTCAAGCAGGAACGCCGAACGCTCCGCGACGTCGGCGAACCCGCGGAAGTCATGCGCGACGCCGAATGCTTTCACTGCATCCGCGTTCCAGTCTGAGAGCAGCGGGAAGTTCAGGTCGAGAGCCTGCATCCACGCGATATGGCTCCAGGGTGAGTCGCGAGAGATCCCGACGGCCAGGACGCCTGCTGCTTCAAACTCCCCGCTCTTGTCCCGCAAGAGCCCCATTTCGTCTGTTCAAGTACCGGACCAATCGAAGATGTAGAACAGGAGCAGGAGCGGCTTCTCCGCCGCGAGGTCGCGCAGGTTGACCAACTCGCGCGGCCCCATCCAGACCTGTACGTCCGGGATCTGTTCGCCTACCGCCAGCACGGGAGTGAACTTACGGCAGGCCGAGGCCGCCCGCCGGAGGAGCGGACGAGGGAACGTTCGCCGCGGCCGAGATCCCCGGACCGCCGTCGCATTCGCCGCCAAGTGCGGCGCAACTGCATTGACGAGGCGCGGCGCCCACGGGAGTCAGCGCTAGCCGCGCGAGCGAACCAAGGTCTCAGCCGCCCTAGCGGCGGCGTTTCACGGTGACCGTGAACTTCGCGCTCGCTGCGTTCCCACTCGTGTCCGTGGTCGAGCACTTCACAGTCTTGCGTCCGATTCTGAACCAGCTTCTCGATCTCGGGACGCACGTGACGGCTACCACGCTGTCAACTTCGTCGTGCGCCTTGACTCGAAATGCGACGCGCACCCTCGCCTTGCCGCGCGGAGCGCGAACCGATTTGGCGACAGCACCCGTGATCACCGGTGGGGTGAGGTCGAACGCAATGCCGGGGACTGCGAGCATGCCGACCCACGTGTCGTTCCCGCTCGACCTGCCGCCACCGCTGGGCTGTGTGTTGTGCTCCACGACTCCGCTTCCGGAGGCACCGACGAACGGCCCGGTCCCGCCGGTGATGGTGAACGGCTGTCTCGCTTGGAGCACGGACTCGGACGGGACGTAGCAGTCGGACGGACCGGCAAGCGCCACCGCGATCTCTCCCTTGCCGGCGACCGTGAGCTTGCCGGCGGAGGCGAGCAGAAAGTCCCCCGTTGGACAGCTCGGCGAGTTCGTGTCGACGATGAACGTGTACGCCTCGGAGACCATGCCCAGGCCCGGGACGACGCCCCCTCCGGAGCGTGCGAAGCACTCGTCGGCTTCGGGTGGAGTGCCCTGGGGACACGCAGCAGCATCGGAGCGAACGGAGAGCGCATTGTGCAGAGCGAGCTCGCTCTGCCCGCGTTCGCCCGAAGCGACTGGAACCGCAGCGAGCCCAGCGACAACCCCTGCTGCAAGCACCAGACGTGTGATCCGTCGCAGGGTCAATCGCATACCCATTCGTGCAGTCCATCACAAACCGGGCTCGCCCGTGCGACGGGCGCCTAGGGTCGACATAGTGGCCACTGGACTTTGAGCCGGTTCGCCTCCGCGGTCGGAGGACATCCTAAGTCGCTCCGACCGCCCGGCGAATGGCCGCGTTCGCTTCGTCGTGCGTCCCCTGCTCCGGCGTCGTGTCGGGGTCGATGATTCGACCGGCATCGTCCACGAATCCGAGTTCGTGTCCGACTTCGCGCAGGACCTCCCGGCGCTCGTCGTCCTGCTCCGCCTGGACGTCCCTCGACCACCGCTCGAACGGGGTCGCGGATGCTGCTACTCCGTGCCGCGCCTCGAACGCTCGCGACTTCCCGCGGGGCGACCCCATCCGACCCCGCCCGTCGTCTGGACCATCCCGATCGGGACGTCCCGAGCATGCTCGCGGAGAGCCACGACCCGGCCGACGGGTGAGAGACTTCGCCGACGTCCCCGCGAGGAACGCGACCGCCCGCGGCCTCGACGCGGGTCGCACATCGCCTGGATGCAATGCACTCGACCTGAACTTCCAGCTGCTCTCCGACTGGAACGCCGAGGCCGTGTGCGCGTTCGGGATCGGACACGAGCACCGCGGGCTCAAGGACGTCGCGGAGCGCACGACGTTCCTCATCGACCGGGACGGTACGGTCCGCGGCGCATGGCGCTACGAGACGGCCGAGGTGCCGGACTTCGACGAGCTGCTCTCGGCCGCCCGGGCTTTGTAGCTCTCGTTTGCGGCCTCTACCTCGCCGCCGGGCTGGCGGCGATGTGGCCCGCGACGAAGCATTTCGGGACGCACTTCGCCGCGCGCGCGGAGGCGATCCAGGGCGAGGCGTCTGCCGGGGACCACCTCCAGGCCGTCTACCACCTCTGGCTCGTCGGCCACCAGCTCGAGCACGGCCACGCGCCCTGGCTCGACCCGTGGACGTTCCAGCCCGAGAGCAGCCCGCGGGTCAACTTCGGCGGCTGGCCGTTCGGGCTCCTCTACTGGCCGCTCTGGGTCGTGTTCGGGCCGGTCGCGGGCTGGAACGTCCTGCTGCTGCTGACCTACCTTGCGGCAGGCGCGTTCACGTACCTCTGGCTGCGGGAGCTGCGCCTGCCCCCGGGAGCGGCGCTCTGCGGCGGGCTCGCGTTCGAGCTCGCGCCCTACCGCGTTGCGCAAAGCGCGGGCCATTTGCGCGGGATGATCGCGGTGCTGCTGCCGCTCGCGCTCTGGGCCTTCGAGCGGTCGCGGCGCGGCTCGCGCCGGTGGCTCGCGCTCGCGGGCGCGGCCATCGCGTCGATCCCGTTCTCCGACGTCCACCTGGCCCTGGGCGCGGTGCCGTTCTTCCTCGTCTACGCGCTCTGCCGCTCTCGCGACCCGCTTCGGCTCGCGGGGGCGGCCGCCGGAGTCGCCCTCGCAGTGGGCGCCGCGCTGCTGATCGACAAGCTCGCCATCTCGGGCTCGATCGCCTCGGGCGGCCGCTCGCTGCAGGAGGTCGCGTTCTACTCGGCTGACGGGCTCGACTTCGTCACGCGCCACCGGCGCCACGGGCAGGAGAGCTTCGTCTTCCTCGGCTGGCTGACGCCGCTGCTCGCGCTCGCGGGCCTCGTCGTCGTGCTGCGGGCGCGCCGGTTCGGGCTCGCGCTGGCCCTGGCGATCGGGGCGGCCATTCCGATGCTGCTCGCGCTCGGGACGCACTTCCCGCTCTACTCGACGGTCTGGCACCACTTCTCGCCGCTCCGCTACCCCCGCGTGCCTGAGCGCGAGTTCCCGGTTGCATGCCTCGCCGTCGCCGCCCTGGTCGCGTTCGCCGTCGCACGCTTCTTCTCGCGGATGGCGCTCGTGACCGCGCTCGTCTTCCTCGCCCTCATCGTCGACCTGCGGATCGGCGTGAGTGCGTATCGGGTCGTCCGGGCCGACCAGCACAACGCCGCCTACACGGCGCTGAACGGGCTGCCGCCCGGACGCCTGCTCGAGCTGCCTGTGCTCCACCCGAGCGTGAACCACGGGAGCCTTTACCTCTACTACGACATGCAGGCGCAGCGGCAGCGGCCCGGTGGGTACTCGACGATCGCGCCGAAGCGCGCCGCCAACCTTGCGCTGCAGCTCGAGTCGCTGAACTGCGGCGAATGGCGCCCCGGCGACCAGGAGCTGCTGCGCCGCCTCGGCGTCCGCTACATCACTCTCCACTCCGGGCTCTTCCCACCCGGCCAGGGGTTCTTCGCCTGGCAGGGCCTGAACGCGCACAACTGGACCGAGCTCGACCGGGGCGGCGGGATCGCGACCTTCGCGCCCAACGGACACGGCACGACGCCGCCGATCCCGCAGGAGCCGAGCACGCGGGTCGTTTTCTGCCCGGAGTGGATCGGCCGCTCGCCGCGCTACCGGCACGGAGCGTTCTGGGTCAGCGGCGCCGGGAACCTCGAGGTCGAACTGACGAGCAGCGGCCCGTGCCGGACGCGGATCACGATCGGCGGCGTTTCCCGCTCGGTGCGCGTGGTGGGCCGCGCGCACCTCACGGTGCCGCTAGCCGAGGTGGGCTGGAACCTCGTCCGGGTCGACGTCCGCAGGGCCGACCGTCACGTGCGGCTGGTGTCCATCCGGACCACTCGCGGCTAGGTCGGCGTCCCGCGACACGAGCGCCGCGTAGCGCCCGCCGCGAGCGAGGAGCTCTACGTGCCGGCCTCGCTCGACGATGCGTCCGTGGTCGAGCACGACGATCTGGTCGGCATCGCGGACGGTCGAGAGGCGATGGGCGATCGCGATCGTCGTCCGCCCGGCCGAGAGACGCTCGAGCGCCTCCTGCACCAGCCGCTCAGTCTCGGTGTCGAGCGAGCTCGTCGCCTCGTCGAGCACGAGGATCGGCGGGTTCCGGAGGATCGTCCGCGCGATCGCGATCCGCTGCTTCTCGCCGCCCGAGAAGCGGTAG
>DATDFL010000303.1:0-3358 GCA_036522595.1 Gaiellaceae bacterium | reverse complement strand
GATCGAGGCGCTCGAGGGCGTCGTCGAGCGGCTCCGGCGGCTCGACCAGCTGCGCGGCCTCGAGGCGTGCCTCGTCGCGCCGGGGCTCGAGCCCGGCTGGCGGAAGGCCTACTTCGTCTGCGCCGGCGGCATCCAGGCCGTCCGCGCGCTGCCGCCCGGAGGCGGCGCCAGGCTCGAGGTCGACGCGGCGCTGAGCCTCTGCCGGACGGCTCGGGACGCGAGCGGGCCGCTGACGCCCGAGCAGGCCGAGGACCTGCTGCTCATCGACGGGTTCGTGAGGCGCCCGCCGCCGGAGCTGGCGGTCCTACCCCTCGAGGATGCCGCGTAGCGTCGCGGTGTCGATGTTCCCGCCGGAGACGACGCAGACGATCTTGCCGCCGGCTCGCTCCATTGCCGCGGCGACCGGCGTCGCTCCCGCGCCCTCGGCGACGATCCGGTTCCGCTCGACGAGCAGCCGCACCGACGCGGCCACCTCGTCCAGGCCGACGACGAGCGAGCCGTCGAGAAGCTCGCTCGCACGCGCGAACATCTCCGGGAAGACTCTCGGCCCTCCGATCCCGTCGACGAAGCTGGGCGTGTGCTCGATCTCGACCGGTTCGCCGGCGGCGAGCGAGGCAGCGAGCGGCGCGGCGGTCTCGACCTCGCACGCATAGACCTTGCAGTCCGGCGCGAGGGCCCGCAGCGCCATGGCGATCCCGCAGCTGAGGCCGCCGCCGCCGAAGGGGATCAGCACCTCGTCGGCGTCGGGCAGGTCCTCTAGGATCTCGAGCCCGATCGTCCCGTTGCCCGCCATCACGGCCGGGTCGCTGAAGGCGTGGACGAAGAAGCCCTTCATTCCGGGGTGCGAGCGAGTGCGGAAGACCTCGAACCACGTTTGGGGCGGCACCTTCACGATCTCGGCGCCGAAGCGCTCGATTGCCTCGAGCTTCGTCTCCGGCGCGGTGTCCGGGACGACCGCCGTGGACGGCAGCCCGCGTTCTCGCGCGTGCCACGCGACCGCCTGCGCCATGTTGCCGGCGCTCGCGGTCCAGAGGCCCTCGGCGAGCTCGCCGGGGTCGGCGAGGGCAAGGGCGTTTCCCGCGCCGCGCAGCTTGAAGGAGCCGATCGGCTGCAGGTTCTCGAGCTTCAGGTAGATCTCGGCCGGGCAGTCGTGCTGCAGCCGGACGAGCGGGGTCCGGACGATCGTGCCCGCGATCCGCGACGCCGCGGCGCGGATCTCATCCAGCGATGGCAGCCTCGGCCTCGATCTCGACCGGGATCCCGAACGGCAGCTCGGCCAGCCCGACCGCGGAGCGCGAGTGCTGCCCCGCTTCCGGCCCGTACAGCTCGAGGATCAGGTCGGAGAATCCGTTGATCACGGCCGGCTGGTTGATGAAGCCGGGCGCCGAGTTGACCATCCCGAAGACGCGCAGCCAGCCCGTCACGCGGTCGAGGTCGCCGAGCTCGCGCTTGAGCGTCCCGAGGATCGAGAGCGCCGTCAGCCGCGCGGCCTCGTAGCCCTCTTCGAGCGATACCTCGGCGCCGACCTTGCCCAGCATGGGCGCGAGCGAGCCGTCCGGCAGCTGTGGGCCGTGGCCGGCGATGTAGACGCGGTTCCCGGAGACGCGCGCGAACGAGAACGGAAGCGCCACGCCGGGCGGAGGCTGCAGCGGCTCGGGAAGGACGAGGCCGAGCGCCTCCAGGTTCGCCTCGATCCTCACCTCGCCACCCAGGGCCCGACGCCGCCGATTCGCTCCACCGTCGTGCGCAGGACGTAGCCGGGCGGCGGGTCGTCCATCGGCGGAAACTTCACGTCCGGGCCGAGGTACACGTGCGCGAGGCGCTGCAGCAGGTCAGCGGCGCCGCCTTCCTCGACCCTCGCGCGCCCGTGCACGACGAGGTACTCCTTGAGGCCGGGTGGGTGGATCTCGGTGCCTTCGAAGGTCAGCGTCACGCGCGGGTCGCGCCGCACGTTCTGGAGCTTGCGGTGGTTGGCGAGGTGGCCGGAGACGAGCTCGTCGCCCTCGACGCCGATCCAGACGCACGTGACCTGCGGCGAGCCGTCGGAGTTGAGCGTGACGAGGTGGCCGAGCGCGCCCGACTCGATCAGCCCCTTCGCGGTGTCCGGCAGTGACATCCTCCTGAGTCTCGCATGAACGTGCTCGGCGTCGATGTGGGCGGGACCTTCACGGACGCCGTGCTGCTCGCGGACGGCGAGCTGCGGACGGCGAAGGTGCCGACGGCGCAGCGGCAGGAGGAGTCGGTGCTCGCCGCGGCGCGGGCAGTCGGCGCGTCCGGGGTCGAGCGCTTCACGCACGGGACGACGGTTGCGACGAATGCGCTCCTCGAGCGGAAGGGCGCGCGGACGGCCTTCCTGGCGACCGCCGGCTTCGAGCACCTGCTCCACCTGCGCCGTCAGAACCGCGCCGATCTGTACCGGCTCTGCGCCGCGCATCCGGAGCCGCTCGTGCCGCTGGAGCGCTGCTTCGGCATAGCCGAGCGGATCGGGCCCGCGGGCGTGCTTGCGCCGCTGGAGCTCGGCTCGCTGCCGGAGCTCGCGGACGACGTCGAGGCGGTTGCCGTCTGCCTGCTGTTCGCGTTCCGGGACGCGTCGCACGAGCGGGCGGTCGTCGCGGAGTTGCGGCAGCGCTTGCCCGGGCGGCGGGTGGTCGCTTCGCACGAGGTCGCACCGGAGTTCCGCGAGTACGAGCGGGCTTCGACGACGGCGATCGACGCCTATCTCGGTCCGGTCGTCGCGCGGTATCTCGAGGCGCTGCGGGCGGCGTGCGGTGGGGTGGGGTTGCCGGAGCCGCTCGTGATGGGCTCGTCGGGCGGGGTCGTCCCGCTGGAGGAGGCGGCTGCGCATCCGGCCCGGGCTCTGGTTTCGGGGCCGGCGGCCGGAGTCGTGGGCGCGGCGCGCGTCGCTCGGCTGGCAGGTGTCGAGAGTGCGATCTCGCTCGACATGGGCGGCACCTCGACCGACGTGTGCCTCATCTCGGGCGGCTCGGCCGGCCGGGCGGCTGAGCGGGAGGTGGCGGGGCTGCCGGTGCGGCTTCCGACCGTCGACCTGCAGACGGTGGGTGCGGGCGGCGGGTCGATCGTCTGGCGCGATGTGGGGGGCGCCCTGCGCGTGGGGCCTGAGAGCGCAGGGGCAGAGCCGGGGCCGGCGTGCTACGGGCGGGGAGGCGTGCGGCCGACCGTGACCGACGCGAACCTGCTGCTCGGGCGCCTGCCGGAGCGGATCGCGGGCGGGCTCGAGCTCGACCGGGCGGCGGCGGAGCGGGCTCTCGGCGGGATCGATCCGAAGGAGGCGGTCGCGGTGGTCAACGCCGAGATGCTGCGCGCGCTGCGGCTCGTTTCGGTCGAGCGCGGTTTGGAT
>DATDFL010000302.1:0-2144 GCA_036522595.1 Gaiellaceae bacterium | reverse complement strand
AACGGCGCCTCGAACCGCCGGGCCGCCTCGGCGGCACCGGAGAGTGTCGCGGCCAGCCGTTCGGCGAGCCCAGCCAGCGGCTCGGTGGGCACCGGCGCCGCGGGCTCGTCCTTGGCCTGCTCGGCGCGGCGCTCAAGCTCGTCAGCCTCCCGCGCGAGCGAGCGCCGGCGTGCGTCCAGCTGGAGCAGCACGGCCTCGGCCGTCTCGCCCGAGAAGCGCAGCTCACCGCGGTCGGCGTCGTAGCAATGCCCCTCGCGGGTGACGAGAATTCCGTGCTCGGCGCGGGCCAGGTCTGCGGGCTCAGCAAGCCAGACGTCTGCCAGCAGCTCGGCGATCCGCTCGCCGCCGGGCCGGGCGCGAACGCGGCTGGAGAGCGGCTGCGCCCCGACGAGCGGCGGCCGCCCGGGCCGCTTCGGCGCGCGCGGCGGCAGAAGCACGGTCAGGTCGCCGAGACCGCCCTTGCGAATCCGGTCGACGAGAGCCAGCGCGCTGGGCGCATCTGCGGCCAGAACCGCCGCGGCGCGGCCGGCCAGCGCCGCAGCGACAGCCCGTTCATGTCCAGCCTCGACCTCGAGCAGCGAAAGGGCGAGCCGTTCGCCCT
The DNA here is from genome assembly GCA_036522595.1 of Gaiellaceae bacterium. Classification (GTDB taxonomy): domain Bacteria; phylum Actinomycetota; class Thermoleophilia; order Gaiellales; family Gaiellaceae; genus AC-32. Next base: position 1,543 of record DATDFL010000302.1, on the reverse strand, counting down.
CCTCCGCGAGTGCCCGCGCTGCAGGAGGGAGACCCTCGAGCTCCGCGAGCGAGTGTTCCAGCGCCGAGAGCCGTTCTCGGGTCAGCCGAGCCTTCTCACGCAGCGCCTCGCGCTCGGGGTTGCGCGCCGGACGGGAGAACAGCGGCTCTGCGCGCAGCCGCTCGGCCAGGTCAGCGGCCGCTTCCCGCCGCAGCTCGAGCCGCTCGGAGGCGCTCTTCAGCCGGTAGAGGGCAGCCGTGGCGCCTTCGCCCTTGCCCGCGGCCCCCGCGAGCTCGTCCTCGACCCGGTTCCGCTCGATCAGCAGCGCCTCGACGCGCTCGTCGACGCGCTTGCGCTCGAGCGCCGCTGCGGCCGAGCGCTCCTCGATCTCCGAGAGCCGCTCCTGGATCTCCGCGAGGTCGAGCTCCGCGAGCCGTGCCCGCAGCCCGCCGATCTCGCCACGCAGCTTCTCGGCCCGCTCGGCTGCGCTCGCCTGGAGCGCTAGCGGCCGCAGCCGCGCCTTCACCTCGGCCTCGAGGTCGCGGGCGCGCTCGACCTGCACCTGCACCCGCGCGAGCTTCAGCTCCGCACGGTGGCGCCGCCGCTTGAACTTGCCCAGGCCGGCAGCGTCCTCGATCAGCACTCGGCGCTCCTCGGGCTTGCTCGCGAGGATCTCCTCGACCTTGCCCTGGCTGATCACCGAGCCGTGGCTTCCGCCGAGACCCACGTCTGCGAGCAGCTCGACGAGATCCGTGCGGCGCACCGAGGCGCGGTTGACGAGGTACTGGCCCTCGCCGCCGCGGTGCAGCCGCCGCGCGATCGAGACCTCGCTGAAGTCGAGCTCCTCCATCGCGCCGTCCTCGTTGTCGAAGAGCAGCTCGACCTCGCAGTAATCCGCCGGCTGGCGGCCCCCGGGCGTGCCCGCGAAGAGCACGTCGTCCGGCTTCTCGGCGCGGAGCTCGTTCGGGCTCAGGCTCCCGGAGGCCCAGAGCAGCGCATCGGCGACATTCGACTTCCCGGAGCCATTCGGCCCGACGACGACGGCGACGCCCGGCTCGAGGCGAACCTCGACGGGGTCAGGGAACGACTTGAAGCCGCGTATGCGGATCGCACGCAGGTGCACGCGAGCCGGACACTAGCGACGCGCGCGGATGCCGCTTCAGCGCCTTCTTAGTACGGAACGCAGAGCACGTTCGGCACGGTGGTGATCGCGCCGCGCGCGCGCCTATGCCGCGTCTAGGAGCCGGTCGAGCGCCTGCCGCGCAGCATCCTGCTCGGCGGCCTTCTTCGAACGACCCGTCCCGACGCCCGCCTCCTCGCCGTCGATCACGGCCGCGCACGTGAACATGCGGTCGTGCGGCGGTCCCTTCACGTCGAGGACCGAGTACGAGACCTGCCGCCCGCGCCGGGCGAGCTCCTCCTGGAGCTCGGTCTTGTGGTCGACGTAGCTCGTCAGCGCATAGGCGACCCGGCCCTCGAACGCGGCCACGACCGAGGCCTCGATCGACTCGAAGCCGTGCTCGAGGTAGACGGCGGCCAGCGACGCCTCCAGCAGCGCCGCGAG
>DATDFL010000301.1:0-4122 GCA_036522595.1 Gaiellaceae bacterium | reverse complement strand
TCGACTCCATCGAATCGTCGATCGAGAGGATGAAGCAGGCGCTGCACTGCGGGGTCTCCTCGAAGCCGACGTTGAACCAGACCGGCGAGTTGAAGGCCGCGTACTGGTTGACCAGGATCGCCTTCAGCTCGGCCTCGAAGGTCTCGGCCTCAGCCTCGTCCGCGAAGTAGCCGCCCTCGCGGCCCCAGCCGCCGATCGTGTCGACGACTCGGCCGATCATCTGCTTGACGCTCTGCTCGCGCTCGGGGCTGGACATGCGGCCGCGGAAGTACTTCTGCGCGACGATGTTCGTCGCGGTCTGGCTCCAGAACTTCGGGAACTCCACGCCCTTCTGCTCGAAGACCGGGCCGTCCTTGCCGGGGATCAGGGCGTCGCGCGTCTCCCACTCGATCTCCTCGAACGGGTCGCGTCCGGGGATCGTGAACAGGCGGCGCACGCCGACATTCGCGCCTTTCTCGACGACCGTGTTCTCAAGCTGATCGGCGGCCACGTCCACGGTTTCCAGCTCCTTCTGAGACGCCATCTTCCTACCTCCGAATGGTATTGACAGGGCCGCTGTCGGCGCGCCTGCGCGGGTCGAGCGGGACCGACCAGATTAGGGTGGGGGTCGGACGGAATCTCGGCGCCATTGACCTAAGCGTGCAAGTGGAGGAGGATCGCTGAAGGCAGGCATCCCTGCGGCCTCCACGAGGGGAGGGGCAATGCCTAGCAAGATGGCTTTCACTGCGGCGCTCGCGCTGCTGCTTGCGGCGATCGTGGTTCCGAGTGCGGGTGCGACCCGCCCGATCCACGAAGAAGTCACGCTGACCGACGTCACGTTCCCTGACGCGTATCTGTCGGACGCCTGCGGGACGGATGTGCTCGACACGGTCAACGGCAGGTTGACGGCGACGTTGTTTCCAGCCAGCCCGGGATCACCGGCGCACGAGGTGGACACGCTCACCGGCGGAACGATCACCTACAGCTCGCCGGACACCGGCAACTCCGTAACGCGGCCGATGAACGGGACCTCGCACGCGCTCTACCCGGATGGGATCTCGGTCGGGTCGCCGGCGATCGTGACGATCAACGGTCTGAACTCGCAGAGCATCACCGGGGTAGCGCCGCCGGGCTCGGGGCAGCTCGTCGCCAACGCGACGATCCTCTTCGTCGACGACGTCGGCGTGCCCGGGACCGCGTTCGCGACGAGCGACATCGTCTCGATGAACGGGAACTACGCCGCTACGACCGCTGAGATCTGCGCTGCGCTGACCTAACCCATCGAGTAATCACCCCGCGCGCCTGGCTCGACAGGCAGGCGCGCGGGCCTCGCCTGAGTGAGAATCCCGGTGACCAAGGAGGGAGCGATGCTCGATCACGTTGCAATCCCGGTTCGCGATCTCGACGCGAGCCGGAAGTTCTACGAACCGCTCTTCGAAGGGCTCGGCGCGAAGATGATTATGGAGTGGCCCGGCGGCGTACTTTTCGGCAACGACGACGGGATGGTCGCGCTGCGCGAGAGCGAGCAGGTCACCCCGCTGCACATCGCATTCAGGACGGATCGCGCGGGCGTTGACTCGTTCCACGAGACCGCGCTCGCGGCCGGCGCGTCGGACAACGGTTCGCCGGGAGTCCGGCCCGATCTGCACGAGCACTACTACGCGGCCTTCGTCCACGATCCGGACGGGCACAACATCGAGGCGGTCAGCCACCAGCCCGAGTAGCGAGCCTCGTCAGAGGTCTTTGGTGAGGTAGACGAGCGTGTCGTCCACGTCGAACGGCCTGCCTCGCAGGATGATCTGGCCGAGCACGCGTACCGGCTCGACTCCCGCATCGGCGTAGCCGAGCTTCGCATAGAGGAGCCTCGCGGCCGGGTTCTGCTCCTGGCTCACGCTGAGGCTGATGCGGTCTGAGCCGCGTCGCCGGGCTTCGCTTTCCGCGGCCTCGGTCAGCTGCGAGGCGATCCCGCGGCGCCGATGCCCGGGCCGGACGAAGACGTCCTGGATCTCCGGGAGCCCGAGGTAGGTCCCGCTCCAGGCGATGTGCGCGTGCCCCACCGGCTCGTCGTCCTCCCAGGCGATCAGGTACGTCGAGCCCTCGGCGGCGTGCTGGTCGAGCCGGCTGAGCGGCAGCCGGCCGTCGACTTCGGGGAGCTCATCTGGTGTCAGCTCGGTGATCGCGATCACGGCTGCGCCCGCCGCCAGGCTTCCTTCAGCCGGTCGGGGTAGAAGACCCACAGGACGAGGGCGACGAGCAGGAGGACCACTTCGTCGAAAGGGCCCGGCACCGGAAGCAGGCCGAGCGCGGCGGCGCCCCGGAGCGGTCTCGGGATCTGCCCGTCCCGCGCGAGGATCGCGACGGCGCGGATGGTTCTCCGGATCTGCCGCAACATGAGGGCGAAGCGTACGAGTCGCGTCACGGCAAGTTCGCTTCAGTTTGTATAGTGACGGCCTCGAAAGCGAGCGCGAGGAGGCGGCACCATGAGCGTCATCGACGAGCTGGTTCACAACGCCGAGGCCTACAGCGAGTCCTTCGAGAGCGGCGAGCTCCCGCTTCCACCAGGGAAACGCGTTGCCGTCGTTGCCTGCATGGATGCACGGCTGAACCCGTACGGCCTGCTCGGGCTCCACGAGGGTGACGCCCACGTGATTCGCAACGCCGGCGGCGTGATCACGGACGACGAGATTCGCTCGCTGTCGATTTCACAGCGGCTGCTCGGAACGGAGGAGATCATGCTGATCCACCACACCGACTGCGGCATGCTCACGTTCGGCGACGACGAGTTCCGCCGCCAGGTCGCGGAGGACACCGGGATCAAGCCCGAGTGGCCGGCGGAGGCGTTCGACGACCTCGAGCAGGACGTGCGTCAATCGATTGCGCGGATCAAGGCGAGCCCGTTCATCCCGAAGAAGGACCAGATCCGCGGCTTCGTCTACGAGGTCGAGAGCGGCCGGCTCCGTGAAGTGACCTAGGCGTCACGCGCCCCACCAGAAGCTCGCGGCGATCACCGAGTAGAGGCCGACGAGCATCACGCCCTCGTACCAGGTGCTCTCGCCGTCGTAGACCACGAGCGCGGCCAGGCCCGCGGCGAAGAGCAGCGAGATCGCGAGCAGCGGCGAAAAGACGAGCGTCAACGTGGCGGGGAAGAGCAGGCTCAGGAAGACGAGGGCCGGCGTCAGGGCGAGCGCCACCTGCAGCGACGAGTTCACGATCACGGAGATCGCAAAGTCCGGCTTGTTGCGGGCCGCGAGCTGGACGCCGACAACGTTCTCGACTGCGTTTCCGGCGATTGCGACTACCACCAATCCGGCGAAGCTCTGGCTCATGTGCAGAATTTCGATCGCGGGCTTGAGCGCGCTCACGAACCAGTCGCTGACGAGCGCAGCCGCGGTGGCCGTCGAGCCGAGGACGAGCAGCGTCGTGACGAAGGACCAGCGCGGCCGCTGGTGCTCCGGTTCCCCGGGCAGCGCTTGCAGCAGGCCGGGCAGCGTCAGCACGAAGACCGCGAGCAGGACTCCGGCGCAGATCAGGCTCAACGTCTTCTCGTGCGCCCGCGCGGGCGTGTGGAAGGTATGGGCGAGTGTCGGAACGGCCAGAATCGCCGCCGCGAGAACGGTCAGGGTCGCGATGATCCGGGCACGCGGTGCGTCGAAGCGCTGGATCCCGTTCCGAAGCCCGCCGACGGTGAATGCAAGGCCGAGGACGAGGACGCTGTTGGCGAGGATCGAGCCGATCAGGGAGGCCTGAACGAGCTTGATCAGGCCGTCGTTGAGCGCGAAGAGGCCGATGAAGAGCTCGGGCAGGTTGCCGAGTGCCGACTGAACGGCGCCCGCGCCGGACGACCCGAAGCGGCCGCCCAGCTGCTCGGTCGCGAGGCCGACCGTGCGGGCGAGCCCGGCGATCGCCACGGCAGCCAGCGCGAACCGGAGCACCGGGTGCCAGTCGAGGAAGTGCGCAAGCGCCGCGGCGGCTACGAGGCCCGCGTCGACCGCCAGCTCGATCCGCTCCCGCCTGCTGATCGGGCGACGCTAGCTGCCGGCGCTCAGCTCGTCGCGCAGGGCGCGTGACCGCTCGGTCATCACGATGTTGCCCTTCCGCTCGAAGAGGGCGATCGCGTCGTCGAGGGCCGCGACAGCGTCCTCG
>DATDFL010000300.1:0-12968 GCA_036522595.1 Gaiellaceae bacterium | reverse complement strand
ACGAGCAGGACCGGGCCCTCCGGCGGCAAGCCGAGCTGCGCGCGTGCCTCCGCGCGCGGGTGCGGCCGGGCCTTCGCGGGCAGCGGCCGGCCGACGACCTCGTACTTGGGAGGCTCGTAGCCGTCGATCGGAAACGAAAGGAAGACGCGCTTCGCGAACGGCGCCGCGAGACGATTCGCAAGCCCGAGGTGCGCGTCCGCCTCGGTCACCGCAGCGGGGATCCGCCGGCGCGCGGCCGCGAGCACCATCGGCCCGGCCACGAAGCTGCCAGCGCCGAGAACGACGTCCGGCTTCCGCCGCTTGAGGATCCGGTCGCAGGCGGCGGGCGCGGCGAGGGCGTGCAGGACGGCGTGCGCCTGGGCAAGGCCGGGCCGCCGGGGCAGCCCGCTTACGCGAAAGGTGTCGAGCTCGAAGCCGGCCTCAGGGACGAGCCGCGCCTCGGCGCGCCGTGGAGACCCGGCGAACGTCACTCGCACGCCGCGGTCGCGCAGCGCTTCCCCGACCGCGAGGGCGGGCAGCACGTGGCCGGCTGTTCCCCCGGCCGCTATCAGGCAGGCTGGCGCGTCGCGCTCCGGCATCGCCCGCGATGTTAAGGAGGATGCCCACCGACACGAGCGCGATCACGAGGCTCGACCCGCCGTAGGAGACGAATGGGAGCGGGATTCCGGTCAGCGGCGCGAGGCCCATCACCGCGGCGAGGTTGATCGCCGCCTGGCCGCAGACGAGCACCGTCAGGCCCGCTGCGAGGCGCTTCCCGAACGGGTCCTTGCAGCCGAGGGCGATGCGGAGGCCGAAGTACGCGAAGGCCCCGTACGCGGCGATCACGGCAGCGGCCCCGACGAGCCCGAGCTCCTCGCCGATGATCGCGAAGATCATGTCCGTGTGGGCCTCGGGAAGGAAGTTCGCCTTTTCGATGCTCTGGCCGAGGCCGCGCCCGAAGACACCGCCGGAGCCGAGGCCGATGATCGCCTGCACGGTCTGGTAGCCGGCGCCCTGCGCGTCGTGCCACGGGTCGATGAAGCTGAACAGCCGCGCGCGGCGGTACGGCTCGAACCACACGGCGACGAGGCTCACGGCTCCGGCGATCGAGAGGCCGGCGCCGAGCGTGCGGCCGGGCGTGCCCGCGACGAGCAGCATCCCGGCGAGCATCAGCAGGATTGTGATCGCGGTGCCGAGGTCCGGCTCCGCGAGGAGGAGGACGCAGAAGATCGCCGCGAGCAGACCGAAGGGCCGCCAGAGCTCGGGGAGGGTCCGAGGCGGTCGTTTCCGCGCGAGGTAGGAGGCGGCCCACACGGCGAGCGCGAGCTTCGCCAGCTCGGACGGCTGGAAGACGATCGGGCCGAAGCTGATCCAGCGGCGCGCCCCGTTGACCGCCTGGCCCATCACGAGCACGGCGAGAAGCAGGACGAGGCTCGTCACGATCAGCGCCGGGGCGAGCCGTCGCAGCACGCGGTAGTCGACCCGGGAGGCGACGACCATCAGCGTCAGGCCGAGCAGCGCGTAGCCGGCCTGGCGCTTGAGGAAATATGCGGGGTCGCCGTTCGCGAGCGTGGCCGAGGCCGACGTCGCGCTGTAGACCATGACCAGGCCGAACGCGACCAGGCCTAAGGTGACCAGCGTCAAGACGCGGGCCTCGAGTTGTCCACGTTTCACGCGGACAGGTTCTGCACCAGCCTCCTGAATTCCTCGCCGCGGTCCTCGAAGTCGCGGAACTGGTCGTAGCTCGCGCAGGCCGGCGAGAGCAGGACGACGTCGCCGGGGTCGGGGTCGATGGCGTGCAGCGCCGTCGCGAGGTCGCCGTCTCGCTCGGCCGCAGGGATCGCCGCGGCGAGCTCGTCGGCGGTCTCTCCGATCAGGTGGATGCTGCGAACGTTCGGGCCGAGCGCCTCGGCGAGCGGCGTGAAGTCCTCGCCCTTGCGCGACCCTCCGAGGATCAGGTGCACCGGCTCGTCCTCGTAGGCCGCGAGGGCTCGGAGCGCTGCGCCGACGTTGGTCGCCTTCGAGTCGTTCACATAGCGGACGCCTTCGAGCTCACGCACAAGCTCGAGCCGGTGCGGGACTCCCGGGAAGGTGCGAAGCGCTTCTGCGATCTGCTCGTCCGGGATCCCGGCGGCACGAGCGGCTGCCGTTGCGGCGGCGGCGTTCTCTCGGTTGTGGATGCCTCGGATCAGCGGCTCGGCCGGCAGCGGGTCGTCGGCGGCGAACTCGGTCCCGTCGAGGCCGAGGCTCTTCGGGACGATCTTCGTGCGGGCGCGCTCGAAGATGCGGAGCTTCGCATCGCGGTAGGCCTCGAACGAGCCGTGCCGGTCGAGGTGGTCGGGCTCGAGGTTGAGCAGCACGGCGATCTCGCAGGCAAGCTCGTGGACGTCCTCGAGCTGGAAGCTGGAGAGCTCGCAGACGACCCACGTGCCGGGCTCGACCTGGCCGTCGAGGTCGGTGAGCGCGCGGCCGACGTTGCCGGCGACCGGGGCCTCGAGCATCACGCCGAGGAGCTCGCAGGTGGTCGTCTTCCCATTCGTGCCGGTCACGCCGAGGAGCTTCGGCCGGAACAGCCGGAACCCGAGCTCGACCTCGCTCCAGACCGGCACGTCTCGACGCGCAGCCTCTGCGACGAGCGGCACCTCACGCGGGACCCCCGGGCTTTTGACGACGAGCTCGACGCCCTCGAGGAGCGAGAGGTCGCCGTCGTTCCCGAGCTCCCGGCCGGCGCGAACGATCTCCACTCCACGCCGCTCGAGCGCCGCGGCCGCCGCCTTCCCGGAGCGCGCGAGACCCAGCACGAGCACCCGCTGCGGAAGAACGTCGCTCAGCGGAAGCCTGTGAAGTAGCGGTAGTACAGCGCGAAGCCGATCGCGCAGAGGATCCCCGTCACGATCCAGAAGCGCACCATGATCTTCGTCTCGGACCAGGCCTTCATCTCGAAGTGGTGCTGGATCGGCGCCATCAGGAAGACTCGCCGCCCGAGGTACTTGAACGTGAAGACCTGGATGATCACGGAGAGCGCCGCGATCACGAAGATCCCGCCGATCAGGAGCAGCAGCGCGATCGTCTTCGTGAAGATCGCGAAGCTCGCAAGCGCGCCGCCGATCGCCATCGAGCCCGTGTCGCCCATGAACACCTCGGCAGGCCAGGCGTTGTACCAGAGGAACCCGATCGCGCCTCCGATCAGCGCGGCCGCCACGATCGCGAGGTCGAGCTTCGTCTCGAACCGGTTCCCCGGCCGACCCGACCGGATCCAGGCGATGACGTTCATCGCCGCGAACGTGAACAGCGCAATCGTCCCGGTCCCGGCGGCGAGCCCGTCGACGCCGTCGGTCAGGTTGACGCCGTTCGCGGCCCCGGCGATCACGAGGAACAGCAGCCCGTACCACGCGTACGAGAGCTGCAGCGCCCCGACCCCCGGGATGTACACCTCGGTCGGCAGGTGCTGGTGGCGCGCGGCGAGACCGACGCCGACGGTGATCGCGCCGAGCAGGAGCAGCTTCCAGCGGCCGTTCAGCCCGAGCGAGCGCTTGTGCGTCAGCTTGATGACGTCGTCGAGGAACCCGATGGCGCCGCACCCGAGCGTGACGAACAGCACCGCGAGCGCGGGCACCGTGTAGCGGCTGACCGCGAGGAAGCCGATGCTCGCAGCGAGCAGGATGAGCAGCCCGCCCATCGTGGGCGTGCCCTGCTTGGAGACGTGGTGCTCCGGCCCCTCCTCGCGGATGTGCTGGCCGTACTCCTTCCGCCGCAGGTAGGCGATGAACTTCGGGCCGACGAAGATCGAGATGAGCAGGGCGACCACGCCTGCGATCAGGACCCGGCTCACAGGCCGACCCGCTGCCGAACAGCGCTTCGGGCCAGCAGCGCAGACGGACGCACGGGCAAAGCCCGCGCGTCCTGATGGCGCCGTCGCAAGCGACGGCTCAAGCGCGCACCGCTGCCAGCGCCTCGGCCACGACCTCTAGCCCCACAGCCCGCGAGGCCTTGACGAGCACGCAGTCGCCGGGCTCGACGATCTCCTCCGCGGCGGCGACGGCGGCGGGCGCGTCCGCGGCCCAGCGCGTGACCGGGACTCCGCCCTCGAGGTAGCCGCGCGCCAGCTCGCCGACCGCGATCAACGCTTCGATGCCGGCGCGCGCCGCTTCCTCACCAACCTGGCGGTGGAACTCGGGTGCGCCTGGTCCGAGCTCGGCCATCTCGCCGAGGATCGCGACACGACGCCGCCCACCGGCGCGTTCGGCCAGGTAGACGAGCGCCGCCCGCATCGAGACCGGATTTGCGTTGTAGGCGTCGTTCACGAGCAGGCCGCCGCCCGGGAGCTCGACCTCCTCGCCGCGCCAGCGCGAGAAGTCCACATCAACGCTCTTTGGTCGTGGAAGTCCGAGCGCGTCGAGCGCCGCCAGGGCGGCTGACGCGTTCGCCGCCTGGTGGCGAGAGCCGACGTTGAAGCTGACGCCGTCGACCAGTGCTCTGCCGTCCTCGAAGGTGACCTCGGGCTCGTCGAGACGGACGACCTCAATGTCGTCGCGCTCGACCGGAAACTCCTCGGGCACGATCGCCGTGCCGCCAGGCGGAAGCGCCGCAACGAGCTCTCCCTTCGCGCGGAGCACACCTTCGAGCGACCCGACCAGCTCGAGATGGGCCGGGCCAACGTTCGTCACGACTCCGATCTCGGGCCGCGCGATCTCGCACAGATCCGCGATCTGGCCGAAGCCGCGCATCGCCAGCTCGAGCACGCACACCTCGGTGTCGGCTTCGAGGCGGCAGAGCGTCAGCGGCACGCCGATCTCGTTGTTGTAGCTCGCCTCCGCGGCAACCGTCACGGCCGCCGGCCCGCAGAGCGCCGCGAGGATGTCCTTCGTCGACGTCTTGCCGGTCGAGCCGGTGATTCCGACGACCCGCGCGGATGCACGGTCACGCACGGCCCGCCCCAGCGCCGCCATCGCCGGGAACGGCTCGGCGGGGACGAGCGTCGCGGCGGCGCCGCGGCCCAGCGCGTCGTCGAGGTGATCGACGCCGCGGCCGATCGCGACGAAGAGGTCGCCGGGCTCGATTCGGCGGGAGTCGACCTTCACGCCGGTGATCTCCTCCGCTCCGGGCGCCGTCGTCAGCCTTCCTGCGGCCAGCTCGGCTACTTCGTCCAGCGAGAGCGCGATCACGCCTTGGCTCCGAGCCGGCGCAGCACGTCCCGCGCAACCTCGCGGTCGTCGAAGGGGATGGTGCGGTCAGCGAACTCCTGCCCCTGTTCGTGGCCCTTGCCGGCGATCAGGACGACATCGCCCTCGTCCGCGGCGGAGATGGCCTGCTCGATCGCCGCCGCGCGGTCGGGCTCGACTTCCACCTGGCCCGTGACCCCCGCGAGGATCTCGTCGATGATCGCCTGCGGCTCCTCGCTGCGAGGGTTGTCCGAGGTGACGATCGCGAGGTCGGCGAGCTCCGAGGCGATCCGGCCCATCAGCGGCCGCTTGCCGCGGTCGCGGTCGCCACCGCAGCCGAAGACACAGATGACGCGGCCGGTCGCGAGGTCGCGCGCGGTGCGGAGGACACTCTCGAGCGCCTCCGGCTTGTGCGAGTAGTCGACGATCACCTCGAACGGCTGGCCCTCGACGACCGACTCGAACCGGCCCGGGACACCGCGCACGGCTTCGAGCCCTCGCGCGATCGCGTCGCCTTCGATGCCGAGGAGGCGGCTCGCGGCGAGCGCGCCAAGGGCGTTCTCGACGTTGAAGCGGCCGCGCAGCTTGAGATCGATGCTCTCGAGCTCGGCGGGCCCTACTTGCGCGTCTTCCGTGAAGCCGAAGGTGAGAGCGTCCGGCCGGTCTTCGGCGAGCTTGCGGCCCCACTCGTTGCCGACGTTGATCGCGGCGGGCGGGCGGCCCTCGAGGAACAGGCGCCGCTTCGCCTCGAAATAGCGCTCCATCGTCCCGTGGAAGTCGAGGTGATCCTGGCTCAGGTTCGTGAAGACGAGCGCGGAGAAGCGAACGCGGTCGAGCCGCCCGAGCTCCGAGCCGTGGCTCGTGGCCTCCATCGCGCAGCTGCGGTCGCCGGCGTCGAGCATCTCGCGGAAGGCGCGCTGGACGTCGATCGCCTCGGGCGTCGTGCGAATCGCCGGGCGGCGCTCGCCTCCGACGCGGCTCTCGATCGTGCCGAGCAGGCCGGGTCGGCGCCCGGCGGCCGCGAGGATCGAGTACATGAGGAACGCGGTCGTCGTCTTCCCATTCGTGCCCGTCACTCCCGCGACCTGCAGCTCCTCGCTCGGGCGGCCGAAGAACTCGTCTGCGGCGGGGGCCATCGCGCGTCGCGCGTCGGGCACGACGAGCTGAGGGACGTCGAGGTCGAGCGGACGCTCGACGACGAGCGCCACCGCACCGCTTTCGACGGCTTGCGGCGCGAAGTCGTGCCCGTCGGTGCGGCTGCCGGGAACGCAGAAGAACAGCGATCCGGGCCCGACCGCGCGGGCGTCGTAGGCCAGGTCGCCGATCTCCACGGGGGCGCGTCGCAGGACGTCCGCGGGGGCGAGCGCTGCGATGACGCGCTCTAGCTGCATCGGCGCGCGAGTCTACCAAGACGACCCGCCGAGACGGCCGCGTCTCGCCGCGCAGAAGCGCGCGATTTGCAGGACTTTAGTGACACTCTCGTGACAGACACGTGCGACTTTCCTGGTTATGCTCGCCTCGGGGAGGAGGCCGGGCGAACCGTATTAAGGGACCCTACGGGCTTCCGGTGGGGGTCGTCGACGTCGACGTCCACGGGGCATCCGGGGTGATCCCGCCGTCGAGGTACTGCAGGTCGAACCGCGCGATCTGCGAGAACGCGGGCGCCGCGACGACGCCGCCCCAGATCGCGCCGCGCGGCTCGTCCACGGAGACGAGGATCACGAGCCGCGGCCGCGAGGCCGGAACGATCCCGATGAACGACGCGACGTAGCGCGAGTCCGAGTACGTCCCGTCGGGGTCGACCTTCGCGGCCGTGCCGGTCTTGCCGGCGACCTGGTACCCCGGCACCGCGGCGAGCGTGCCGGTTCCGTCGAGGACGACGTTCTTCAGCATCCCGAGCACCTGGCGGGAAACCCGGCGCGAGACGATTCGATGCCGCGGCTCGAACACCGAAGCCCCGTCCCCGACGTGATCGACGAGGTGCGGACGCACCCAGATGCCGCGGTTCGCGACCGCCGCGTACGCCGACGCCATCTGGATCGGCGTCACCGCGATGCCCTGCCCGATCGGCACGTTGCCGATCGTCGAGCCCGACCACTTGTCCGGCGGCAGCACGATGCCCGGGCTCTCGCCGGGGAAGTCGATCCCGGTCGGCTCGCCGAAGCCGAAGCGCTGGATCCACTTCATCAGGTGCGCCTTGCCCAGCTTCTCGGCGAGCGTGATCGCGCCGACATTCGAGGAGCGCGCCAGGATCTGCGCCACGTTCATCGTCTCGGTCCCGCGCGGCTCGGCGTCGTGGATGATCCGGTCGGCGACGTGAATCGAGTACGGCAGGACGAAGCTCGAGGTGGGCGTCACCAGCCGGTCTGACAGCGCGCCCGAGACGGTGATCAGCTTGAACGTCGAGCCCGGCTCGTAGGTATCCGTGACGGCGCGGTTGCGCTGGTACCCGCGCCAGATCTGCGGATAAATGTTCGCGTCGAACCCCGGCGCAATCGCCATCGCGAGCACGGCGCCGGTGCGCGGATCGAGCACGATCGCGGTCGCGCTCTTCGCCTGCCAGCGCGCGATCGTCTGCTTCAGCACGGCCTGCGCGTTCGCCTGGATCGTGTGGTCGAGCGTCAGGTAGACGTCGGATCCGTCGCGCTCGGTCTGCGACTGGACGGTGTCGATGGCCTGCCCCGAAGCGTCCTTGACGATCCGTTCGCGACCCGGCCGCCCGGCGAGCGCCTTGTCCAGCGAGAGCTCGAGCCCGGCCAGCCCGTGGTTGTCGACCCCCGCGTAGCCGAGCACCTGCGAGGCGAGCGCTCCCTGCGGGTAGAAGCGCCGTTCCTCGGGATAGAAGAACACGCCCGGCAGGTGCTTTTGCTTCAGCTTCGCCGCCAGCGCGGGGTTGGCCTTCCGTGCCACGTACACGAACCCGTGCGTCCGGTCCGCAAGCGTCGTGGTCACCTGGGTCGGATCGAGGCTCATGACCTGCGCAATCGTCTGCCCCTCACGCCGCGGGTCGCGCACGAGCCGCGGATCCGCGTACACGGTCGTCGCCTGCTCGCCGATCGCGAGCTGCACCCCGCCGCGGTCGTAGAGCGTTCCGCGCGCCGCCGGGATCGTCACCTCTTCGCTGTGCTGGCTCGCCGCGATACGGCCGAACGACCCGGCGCGAACACCTTGCAGCCAGGCCGCGCGCAGGAACGCAATCGCGAAGGCAATCGCGAAGACCGCGAGCAGCAGCCGGATCCGCCGGTTGGCGACCCGGGGGGTCAACGCGAGCCGGGCCGCAGTCGCACGTAGGTGGTCTGCGTCGGATCAGCGGGCACGAGGCCCTGATTTCGCGCGAGCCCCTGAATCCGCGGCGAAGCCGCCGCCAGCGAGAGCTGCGAGGCGAGCTCCTGTTTCTCTCCACGCAGGCGAGTCCGCTCGACGTTCAGCTTGTCCAGCTGCACGTTCAGCCGCAACACGGCGACGTTCAAAGCGACGATCCCGGCGAGCAGGATCGCCACGAAGACGATCCACACGGCGCCGCCGGCCACGCCCCGCCGCGCCTGAGGCTTGCGCCGAGGCGGAGCCGCGCGGCGGCGCTGCGGACGCGGATTCGGAAGTGCGTGGGCGGCGTCGCTCCAGGAAGCCACGGCTAGTCCTCCGTCTTGACGGCGGCGCGCAGGCGTGCCGAAGCTGCGCGCGGGTTGGCGGCGATCTCCTCCTGCGTCGGCCGGATCGCGCGGCGCGACTGGGCGCGCAGCGCAGGCTCGTGGCCGCACACGCAGACCGGGAAGTCGGGCGGGCACGTGCACCCGCGCTCCTGGGAGCGGAGGAACCGCTTCGCGATCCGGTCTTCGAGCGAGTGGAAGCTGATCACGGCGAGCCGTCCCCCCGGCCGCAGCAGCTCCAGCGCGGCGGGCAGCGCGGCCTCGAGCGAGCCGAGCTCGTCGTTCACGGCGATCCGCAAAGCCTGGAAGACGCGCCTTGCCGGATGGCCGTCACCGAAGCGCGCAGGAGCCGGAATGGCGGCCTTGATCGTCTCGACGAGCTCGCCCGTGCGCTCGAAGGGCTGCTCCCGCCGGCGCCGCCCGATCGCCCGCGCGATCTGGCGCGCGTAGCGCTCCTCGCCGTAGTCGCGGAAGATCGAGGTCAGGTCGCGCTCGCTGGCCTCGTTGACCAGATCCTGCGCCGAGACCTCCGCGTTCGGATCCATGCGCATGTCCAGGGCCGCATCGGCCGCGTACGAGAACCCGCGCTCGGGCTGGTCGATCTGCATGCTCGAGACGCCGAGGTCGAAGAGCACCGCGTCAGCGCGGACGCCGTTCGACGCCAGCTGCTCCAGGACGAGTGAGAACTCGCCGCGCAGAAACCGGCCCTGAACGGCAGTCCGGCGGCGGAAGCGGTCGAAGTACGCGCGCGCGGACGGATCGCGATCGATCGCGATCACCTTCCCCTCGCCGCGCAGGTCGGCGGCGAGCAGCTCGGCGTGTCCGCCCGCGCCGAAGGTCGCGTCGACGAGGGTTTCGCCCGGGCGCAGGGAAAGAGCCTCCCGGACCTCCTCGGCCAGGACGGGAACGTGATCAGTCGCGCTTGGTCGCAAGACGTTCGGCAACATGCTCCGCACTCCCTTCGATCTCCCTCAGATGCTCGTGCCAGGCCTCCCGATCCCAGACCTCGAGGCGGTCACGGACCCCGGCGACGACGACGTCGCGGCCCAGGCCGACGCTCTTGGCGAGCGCGGCGGGCACGACTACGCGGCCCTGCTTGTCGGGCTCGGTCTCGGACGCCCCGCCGAAGAAGTAGCGCTGCATCAGGCGGCCCTCGCGCGAGAATGGGTCGAGCTCCGAGAGCCGCTCCTCGACGACGCGCTCCCAATCCGTCCGCGGGTAGCAGTAGAGGCACCCGTCCATGCCGTATGTGAGAACCACGCCCCCGGAAAGCGCTTCGCGAAACTTGGCCGGTAGCGTGAGGCGGCTCTTGTCATCGATCGTGTGCTCGAAGGTCCCTAGCAGCATCTTCCACTCCGCCCCACTGTAGACCACTCTCTGCCACTTCGCAACACTTTCTAACCACGCGTCGCCACGCGCTGCCTCGATGCGGAACGGGCGCTACTGCAGGAGCGAGGCGACCGAGTTGATCGCGAGCGCCACGATCACGGCGCCGAAGAGGTACGAGAGGAGGGCGTGTCGCGTCACCTGCCGGCGGATCGACCGGTCGTTGACGGTCGTGTCAGACACCTGGAACGTCATCCCGACGGTGAACGCGAAGTACGTGAAGTCGCGGTAGTCCGGGCGGTCTTTCTCGTTGAAGTCGATGCCGCCGGCCGGCGCGTCGTAGTAGAGATCGCCGTACCGGACGGTGAAGACGAGGTGCGTCGCCGTCCACGAGATCGCCACGACGAACACGGCGAGGGCGATGAGTAGGCCCTTGCCGGTTCCCGACCGGTGGCGCGCCTCGACGAGCGCGAAGCCGACCGACACGAGGCTCGCCAAGCCTGCGCCGAGGACGATCACGTCCGCCATCGGACGCGAGTAGTCCTCGGCCTGCGCGTGCTTCTGGGTCTCGGCCCCGTCCATGGAGTAGATCCGCCACCAGATCAGCGCCGCGATCACGAACGCAGTCGCGCCCCAGCCGCCGGTGAACGCGACCGTCCAGCCCCCGCCGGCGACGAGGGCGACGACGAAGACGACCAGCCCGCATGCCACTGCCAGCGCTAGCCGCCGCCCGGCCTGCCCCCGGCGCTCGGTCTTCACGGGCGGAGCATCGCATCTCACACTTCTCGCGGCCTCCGCGTTAGTAGCGATGATGGAGTTGGTGAGCGTCCCTCCGTTCGAACGGTTCTACGAGGAGCAGAAGGGCCCCGTGCTCGCGCAGCTGCGGCGGCTGCTCGGCAAGGACGCGGCCGACGATGCGTTCCAGGAGACCTTCCTCCGCGCCTTGCGGGCTTACCCCGCGCTCGAGCACGGCCGCCACCTGCGCGCCTGGGTGCTCACGATCGCGCGCAACGTCGCGACCGACTTCCACCGGCGCGAGCGGATCACCTCGGCCGACGTCCCCGACCTCGAGTCCGTCGACGAGCCGCTCCCCTACGAAGAGCTTCGCCGCCTGACCGCCGAGCTGCCGCAGAAGGAGCGCGCTGCGGTCTTCCTTCGTTACGGCTACGACCTCAGCTACGAGGACATCGGCAACGCGCTCGGCTCGTCCTCCGAGGCCGCGCGGCAAGCAACGTCCTCCGGTGTCCGCCGGCTGCGCAGAAAGGAGCTGTCATGACCGTCTCACCCGAGCTCGACGCACGCTTCCGCGACGCGGCCGCCGCCGAGGGCCTGCTCGACGTCGCCTACGACCTCGTCGACACGCCCATCGGCCAGCTGCTCGTGGCCGTCACGGATCGGGGTCTGTGCGAGGTCGAATTCGACCCTGAGCCAGAGCGCGAGGCCGAGCTGCTCGCGCGCCACTTCGGCGCCCGGGTCCTCCGCTCGCCGAAGCCGACCGACGACGCGCGTCGCCAGCTCGACGAGTACTTCGCCGGAGAGCGGCAGCGGTTCGAGCTGCCGATCGACCTGCGGCTCGCCCGGGAGTTCGCTGCGGACGTGATGAAGGAGCTGGCCCTCGTGCCCTACGGGCAGCTCACGACCTACGGCGCGCTCGCGGCCAAGGCTGGCCGGCCCCGCGCGGCCCGCGCGGTCGGGACGATCATGAATCGCAACCCGGTGCCGATCGTGCTGCCGTGCCACCGCGTCGTCGGCTCGACCGGCGCGCTCACCGGCTACGGCGGCGGGCTCGACCGCAAGCGCGCGCTGCTCGAGCTGGAGGGGTCGCTCAACCCTTCTCTGAAGTGACCTGAGCGTGGATCTCGCGCGTCAGCGCGGCGATCTGCTCCGTCAGCTCCTTGTCCTGCTGGGTCAGCTTCGTGTTCGAGTCCAGTAGCTGGACGAGTCGATCCGTTTCGGACTTGATCGCCGCCACGCGCTCGCTCGCCATCTTCTCTGCGTGCTGCCGCGTCTCCTCGGCTCGCTGCTCGGACTGCTTGTCGCGCTCGGCCTGCCGCGTCTGCGCAAGGAGGATCAGCGGCGCCGCGTAGGCGGCCTGGGTCGAGAAGGCGAGGTTGAGCAGGATGAACGGGTAGGGATCCCAGTGGTAGCCGATCGCGATCGCGTTGAGCGCAACCCAGACGATGACGATGAGGCTCTGGCCGAGGATGTACTGCGGCGTTCCGAAGAACCGTGCCGCGTGCTCGGCGCCCCGGCCGAACGCGTCCGGGCCGAAGGTGCCGTGATGCTCATCCTGCTGCGCCACCCGCCCGCAGGCTAGGCGCCGCGGCGGACGGCTCAGCCCGCGCCGTCGGTCAGGCCAAGGATCTCGCGGGCGCGGCTCAGGTCCTTCTCGTGCACGAGGATCTCCCGGTTCCCGTCGCTACCGATCCCCTCGAACGCGGAGTCGTCCTCCGGCGTCGCGCGGTGGGCGCACTCGATTCCCTGCTCGCGCAGGAGCCCACACAGGGATTCGGCCTCGGCCTCGCCTGGAACCACGGTCACCCGCACCGGCTCTTCCATTAGCGCCCCTTTCCGAGCACGAGGTTGACCTTCGCGTGGTTCGCGAGCCGCCGGCCCGGCCTCGGGCTCTGCTTGAGAACCCTGCCCCGCTTGCGGGCCACGGACCGCTTTCTCGTCACCCTCCCCACCCGGCAGTGGGCTCGAAGGATCCTCGTCCGGGCCTGGGCGAGCTTCTTGCCGACGACGTTCGGGACGACGCACCGAGGCGGGGTGAACGGTGGCGGAGGCGGCGGAGGCGGCGGTGGAGGCGGAGGTGGAGGAGGCGGAGGTGGCGGTGGAGGCGGAGGTGGAGGAG
>DATDFL010000299.1:0-9268 GCA_036522595.1 Gaiellaceae bacterium | reverse complement strand
GGAAGCGCTCTACGAGGTGACGGGGCGCCACCTCGCACTCGAGTTCGAGGTCGGCGAGGACGGCGGCGAGACGGAGTCAACCCCAGAGGAGCCCATGAGCGAGGAAGAAATCATCGACCTGATGAAGGGAACCTTCGACGCCGAAGAGGTGGAGCCAGAGTGAGCTTCGACATGAACAAGATGATGGAGCAGGTGCAGCAGATGCAGTCGCAGATGCAGCAGGCCCAGGAAGAGCTGAAGAACGAGACCGTCCAGGCGACCGCGGGCGGCGGCATGGTCACCGTCACGGCGACCGGCGACGGCGAGATCAGCCAGATCAAGATCGACCCCAAGGCCATCGACCCGGACGACCCCGAGATGCTCGAGGACATGGTCGTCGCGGCCGTGAACGAGGCGATCCGCTCGGCCCACGCGCTCGTCGAGGCCAAGCTCGGCCCGGCGCTCGGCGGTCTCAGCGGGCTCGGACTGCCCGGGATGTAGATGGCCGCGCGCGTCGAGGATCTGCAGGCGATCCCGCTCTTCGCCCAGCTCGAGCCCGAGGCGTTGCAGCATCTCGCCGAGACCGCGAAGGACGTGGACGTGCCTGCCGGCCAACCGCTCACGCAGCCCGGCTCGCCCGGGAGCGGCATGTTCTTCATCTGCGACGGGACCGTCGAGGTCGAGGCGCGCGAGTCGGTCCGGCAGCTCGGCCCGGGCGACTTCTTCGGCGAGCTCGCGCTCCTGACGGAAGGCGGAACGCGAACCGCCCGCGTTCGCGCGAGGACGGACGTCCGCTGCATCGCCTTCGACCGCGTCGGCTTCGAGAACCTGGTCCGCGAGCATCCGGACATCGCGGCGACGCTGCTCGAGACCGCGCTGACGCGGCTCGACTGACGCTTTACCGAACCACAAGCGGGAACACGTAGAGGAGGGCCGTGGCCGGTTTTGTCCTCGTCTTGATGATCGCGTTCCTGGCGCTGCTCAACGGATGTTCGACCACCCACCGTGCAGGTTGCCCGCCCGCGAACGGACTGCGTGGTTCCGTTTGCGGGGATGTTGACGGGAGGCCCGGGCTGGAACGAGTCGGAATCGACCGCCGCGGGTCGGCGATCTGGCTCGTCGTCCGCTTTGCGCACCACTCGGTGGCGACCCGCCTTGCAACTGAGGATTCGGTCGACTACTCGCTGGCCGGCGTCAACGGCCTCGCCGCGCTCGATCGAGCTCCGGGCCTGGAGATCGTCGTGACGGTGCACCACGGCGCATCAACCGCATTCGGGGACCTGTTCAGGGTCGAGAACGGCGCGCTCGCGCGCATACGGATCCCCGGCTTCGGCGGAGAGTTCGCATACGAGGGAAGCGTTACCCACTTCAACGTGATCGATTGCGCCCGACCGCAGAGCGGGCTGATCTGGATCAGCGGCTACGGCCTCGACGACAGCTCTCACTACATCCAGGAGCGCACCCTGTACCGGCTCTCCGGCGACAGGCTGGCGCAAGTGCGCCACGAGAGCTCTCGCGTCTCCGTCCCGACAGCGGGGCGGTTCCCGGAGTTCGCCGAGCCGCAGCCGTTTCCCCACTGCCTCGTCGTGCGGAATTCCCGCATCCAGTAGTCCGATCTGCCCAGGCACAATGGGCGCGTGTTCAGCCCGTCCGTGGACAACCTCGTCGCGCAGCTGACCCGGCTTCCCGGGGTCGGCCAGCGAACGGCGCAGCGGCTCGCGTTCCACCTCCTGCGCGCCCCCAAGGACGAGGCGCTTGCGCTCGCCCACGCGCTCGAGGAGGTCAAGGAGCGCGTCCGGTTCTGCCGCGACTGCGGGAACCTCACCGAGGAGGAGACTTGCGAGATCTGCCGCGACGCGCGGCGCGACCACACGCTCGTCTGCGTCGTCGAGCAGCCGGTCGACCTGATCTCGCTGGAGCGGACGCACGAGTACCGAGGGCTCTACCACGTCCTCGGCGGTGCGCTCTCGCCGCTCGACGGCGTGGAGCCAGAGCACTTGCGCATCGACGAGCTGCTCGGCCGGGTCGAGCGGAACGGGATCGAGGAAGTCGTGCTCGCGACGAACCCGAACATGACCGGCGAGGCCACGGCCGCGTACCTCGCAGACCGCCTGCGCGGACGCGTGCGCGTGACGCGCCTCGCAAGCGGCCTGCCCGTCGGCGCCGACCTCGAGTACGCCGACGAGGTCACCCTGGGCAGGGCGCTCTCGGGCCGGCGCGAAATGTAAGCCTTCCCTCGATGGCGACGACCGATTACGAGGCACTTCCTGCGGTTGAAGGCGCCGAGGCGCGGACCGGAACGCTGGTGATGAAGTTCGGCGGCACCTCCGTCGCCGATCCGCAGAAGATCAAGGACGTTGCTCGGCGGATCGTCACTGCGCGCGAAGCGGGCAACCGCGTCGTTGCCGTGCTTTCGGCGATGGGCGACTCGACCGACGACCTCGTGCGCCTGGCCTACGAGGTGTCGCGCAAGCCGAAGCCGCGGGAGCTCGACATGCTGATCTCGGTCGGCGAGCGGATCTCGTGCGCGCTCGCGGCGATGGCGATCCACGATCTCGGCGCGGAGGCGATCTCGCTGACCGGGTCGCAGGCGGGGATCGTCACCGACACCGTCCACGGCCGCGCCAAGATCGTCGACGTGCGCGCGCGGCGGATCCACGAGGCGCTCGACCAGGACAAGATCGTCCTCGTCGCCGGCTTCCAGGGCGTCTCGACCGACTTCGACATCACGACGCTCGGCCGCGGCGGCTCCGACACGACGGCGGTCGCGCTGGCGGCGGCTCTCGGCGCGGAGGTCTGCGAGATCTACACCGACGTCGAAGGCGTCTACACCGCCGACCCCCGGCTCGTGCCCGAGGCTCGCAAGCTGCATGCCGTCAGCCACGAGGAGATGCTCGAGCTGGCCGCGTCCGGCGCGAAGGTGCTCCAGGTACGCTCGGTCGAGGTCGCGCGCAACCACGGCGTCAAGCTGCACGTCCGCTCCACCTTCTCCGCAGCGGACGGAACCTGGATTCGCGAGGAGGACGAACGGATGCTCGAGAAGGCGCTGATCTCCGGTGTGACGCACACGCTGGAGGAGACCCTCTACCGCGTCGAAGGCACCACTCCGGCAAGGCTGTTCACGGCGCTTGCGGTCGCAGGGGTCAACGTCGACACGATCGTGCGCACGGGGCCCGAGATCATCTTCTCCGCGCCGGCCGACGAGCGGGACGCAGCAAGCGAGGTGCTCGACGGGCTCGGTGTTGAGTGGAGCGCGCGGGACGATCTCGGCAAGGTCAGCGTGATCGGCGCAGGCATGAAGAGCCACCCGGGAGTCGCGGCGAAGGCGTTCGAGACCCTCGCTGATGCGGGCATCGAGCCCGAGGTCGTGACAACTTCACCGATCAAGATCGCGTGCCACGTACGGAGCGACGAGGTCGACAAGGCGGTCGCAGTGCTGCACAGCGCGTTCGAGCTGGATACGCCCGAAGCGGAGCGCGCCCATGCCTAGGGTTGCGGTGGTCGGAGCGACCGGCGCGGTGGGACGCGTGATGATCGACCTGCTGCGGGAGCGCAGCTTCGACGACGTTCGAGCCTTCGCGTCGGAGCGCTCAGCGGGAACGCAGGTGCAGGGCTTGCGGGTCGCGGAGGCGACCCCGGATGCGCTGGCCGGTTTCGACGTCTGCTTCTTCTCCGTCGGCGCGAAGGCGAGCCGGGAGCTGGTGCCGCATGCGCTGCGCGGCGGGGCGCTGTGCGTCGACAAGTCCGAGGCGTTTCGGCTCGAGCCCGGCATTCCGCTCGTCGTCCCCGAGGTGAACGGCGACCGCGCGCTCGAGCACGACGGCCTGATCGCGAACCCGAATTGCTCGACGATCCCGCTCACGCTCGTCCTGAAGCCGCTCCACGAGGAGGCCGGGCTGCGCTCCGTGCGGGTCGCGACCTACCAGTCGGTCTCGGGTAAGGGCGCGCAGCGGCTGCAGCAGCTGCTCGACGAGCCGCAGGCGGAGCACGACCTCTCGGTCGACTGGGACTACGACGGCGTCGAGTTCGACGAGGAGATGAAGATCCGCGAGGAGACGCGGAAGATCCTCGAGCTCCCGGAGCTGCCCATCAGCGCGACCTGCGTGCGGGTGCCGGTGCCGATCGGCCACGCGGAGTCGATCTGGATCGAGACGGACGAGCCGCTCGAGCCCGCGCGCGCGCGAGAACTCCTGGCGGCGGCGCGCTCCGTGCGGGTCGAGGACTTCCCGACTCCCGGCAAGGCCGCCGGGCGGGACGAGGCGCTGGTCGGCCGGATCCGCAGGGACCCGGCCGCCGAGAACGGGCTCTCACTGCATCTCGCGTGCGACAACCTCCGCAAGGGCGCCGCCCTGAACGGCATCCAGATCGCGGAGCTCGTCCTTTCGCGGCAAGCGGTCGCGGCGAGTTAGTTCGGACTCCGTTTTTCCCTCAAGTCAGGGACGCAGAATCCCGATACGTCCCATGCGATGCGGCCTGCACGCCTCGACCATCAGTTCTTCGAGAACGAGCCTCGCTCGCAGCTCGGCGCGCTCCTGCTCCGGAAGGGCCTCCTCACGAACACCGAGCTCGACCGGGCCCTCGAGGAGCGCGAGGAAGGCGAGCTGCTCGGCGAGGCGCTCGTCCGCTTGCGGATCTGCTTCGAGGGCGACATCGCCCGCGTCCTCGGCGACCAGGCCCAGGTCGATTTCGTCGACATCGGCATCACGTCCGTCGACCGGCGGGCCGTCCAGCTGCTGCGCAAGCGCGACGCGATGCGCATGCACGCGATTCCCCTCCGGCTCCACCCGGACGACACCGTCTCGGTCGCCGTCGCCGACCCGACCGACGACACGCTCCTGCCGCAGCTGAAGCTCGCGCTCGGCGGCCGCGAAGTCCGGCTCCTCGTGACGACGCCCTCCGCCCTCCGCGCGGCCTGGGCGACCGCGTACCACTAGCCCACTAGGGCCGGCGCGGCTCCGGCACGGGTTCGGGCAAGAACGCCTCCCGCAACGCGCGCAGCACCCGCGAGCGCTTTCCTTCGAGCACGGGCACGAGCCCACCGAGCTCGAGCCGAACCAGCTCGACCTGCCCGGACATGCGCACCGTCTGAAAGCCGAAGTCCATGAGGAAGTCCCGCGGGAAGACCGTCCGGTGCACGAGAAACCGCTCGTAGTCGGACTCGCCCTCCGCATAGCGGTACGCGAAGGTCTCCAGAGCCGCGGCGCCCTTGTCCTTGGCCTCGCCGATCGCCGCAAGGAAGAGCGACTGGAGCACCCACGGGCTGGTTCGGTCGATCAGGTACGCGCAGGTCACGAGCACCGCGTCGTCCGTGGGCGGCCCCGCCGGCAGCTCCGCCGCGCGCGGGAACAGACTCACCGGCCCGTACTGCATCGAGCCGAGCACGCGCCCATCGTCGTCGTAGTAGACCGTTCCCCAGGCGCCGAATTCCGACTCGGCCTTCTCGATCCAGCGGCGCTTGTCGACGCGCCGGCCTCCGGTGCGCGACTGCCACCAGACGCACTCGTGGCAGACCGTCGCCACATGCTCGAGCGTCGCACCCGTCAGCCCGGCGAGCCTCGTGCTCACGTGACCGATTCTAGGACGAGCTCGGTCGCTTCTGGCCTGGCGAGGAAGCGAAACGGGACGAAGGTGGTGCCGAGCCCGGCCGAGACGTGCAGCGCCCCGCCGGGGATCGGGTAGAGGCCGCGCACGTACGTCCAGCGGATGTGCGCCAGGCGCAGGCGTCCGCCCGGCCACGGCACGCAGATCTGGCCCGCGTGCAGATGGCCCGCGAGGACGAGGTGGAAAGCGCCTTCCGCGAGCCTGTTCACGACATCGGGGAAGTGGCAGAGCAGGATCCGCAGGTCGGCTTCGGGATCGGCCAGGCGGGCCGGCTGCGACCGCCCCCGGCGGTACGAACGCGGGTCGACCCCGACGATCTGAATGGAGCGCCCTCGCAGCTCGATCACCCGCGACTCGTCGCGAAGCAGCGTCGCCGGCTCGAGGTCCCAAAGCTCGACCGCCTCCGAGAACGGGTCACGGCTCAGCGCGAGGTCGTGGTTCCCGAGCACGGCGTAGCACTCTGGCAGGCGCGCGAGCAGCTCCCTCAGCCGATCCTCGCCCGCCCGCCGCGAGAGCAGGTCGCCGCTGACCAGCGTCAGGTCGGGCTGCCGCTCCTCGACCCAGTCGACCGCGCGGTCTACCGCCTCGGTCCCGCGAGACGGCACTCCGAGGTGGAAGTCAGATAGGTGCGCGATCCGGAGACCGTCGAGCTCTCCGGGGACCGGAAGCGGACACCGAAGCTCCTCCAGCCGGGGCCAGCCGGCTTCGAAGTGACCCCACGCGAGGCCGGCGGCAGAGGCCGCGATTCCGAGATTGCGGAGCTTCACCGGCCGAAGACTAGAGTTGCGCCGTGGACCCCCTCGCAGTTCCCGACGAGTCGCTCGCGGCGCTCGAGCGCATCGCCTCCGAGGCGCAGAGCTACCTCGCCGAGCTGACGGACGCGCCTGTCCGCTCCGCGACCTCGGACGAAGCCGCCGAGCGGTTCGGGGGCTCGCTGCCGGACGAGGGCGTCGGCACGATGGCCGCGATCGAGGAGCTGCTGCGCGACGGCATCGACGCGCATGTCCGCTCCGGCGGCCCACGGTTCTTCCACTGGGTGATCGGCGGCTCGACGCCTGCGGCGCTCGCGGCCGACTGGCTCACATCGCTCCTCGACCAGAACGCGGGCGGCTGGGAGGCGACGCCGCTCGGCGCGCGCCTCGAGGACGTCTCGATCAAGTGGCTGCTCGACCTCTTCGACCTTCCGGCCGCCTGGAGCGGCGTCCTCACGACCGGCGCGACGACCGCGAACTTCACCGCCCTCGCGGCGGCCAGGCAATGGTGGGGCGAGCAGCATGGCGTCGACGTCACGGAGACCGGGCTCGCGGGCCTGCCGCAGGTGCCGATCATCAGCAGCCGCTTCATCCACGTCTCGGCGCTCAAGGCGCTGGCGATGCTCGGCCTCGGCAAGGCCAACGTGATCGACTGCTCCGGGGAGGACGGCAGCTTCGACCTCGACCGCCTCGAGCAAGCGCTCGGCGACGAGCCGGCGATCGTGATCGCCAATGCGGGCGAGGTCAACGCGGGCCACTTCGACCCGATCCGCGGGGTCGCGGAGATCGCGCACGCCCACAACGCCTGGGTCCACGTCGACGGTGCGTTCGGCCTCTTCGCGCGCCTCTCGCCGCGCACTGCCGAGCTTGCCGACGGCGTCGAGCTGGCCGACTCGGTGATCTCCGACGGGCACAAGTGGCTCAACGTCCCGTATGACTGCGGCTTTGCCTTCGTTCGCGACGAGAGCTACCTCCGCGTCCCGTTCAACGCGGGAGCCCCGTACCTCCCCGAGATCAAGGAGGAGCGACCGATCTTCGGCTTCATGGGGCCGGAGCTCTCGCGCCGGGCCCGCGCGCTGTCGGTGTGGGCGACGCTCCGCGCCTACGGCCGGGACGGCTACCGCGCGATCGTCGAGCGCTGCCTCGACAACGCAGCTCACCTCGCGCGCCTCGTCGAGGAGGCCGACGACGCAGAGCTCCTCCTCCCCGCCCCGCTCAACATCGTCTTCTTCCGCTACCGCCCACCCGACGCGAGCGAGGACGAGCTGGACGAGCTCAACTTCGCGATCGAGCAGGAGATCCTGAAGGACGGCCGCGTCTACCTCGGCACGACGCGCTGGAACGGGCTCGTCGGCTTCCGGCCGGCCTTCGTCAACTGGCGCTCCACCAAGGAAGACGCCGAGCTCGTCCTCGAGACCGTCCGCGACCTTGGCTCTAGGCTTCGAGCTTCTCGGCCACAGCCTGCACAGACACCACGTGGCGCTTGAACTGCAGCTCTGACTCCTCGAGCCCGGCGGCGACCCCGATCAGCTGCGAGAGGTGCAGGATCGGCATCTGGAAGTCCCGCCCGGTCGCCTCGCGCAGCTTCAGCTGCCACGCGTCGAGCGAAAGGTGGCAGAGCGGGCACGGCGTGACCATCGCGTCGGCGCCGGCCTCCATCGCCTGCTCGATCGGCTGAATCAGCTCGCCGAGTGCGAGCTCTTCGCGGGCCTGGATGATCGGAAAGCCGCAGCACTTGATCTTCGCCGGGTAGTCGATCGGCTGGCCGCCGCAGGCCTCGATGATCGCTTCCAGAGACCAGGGCCGGTCCGGGTCTTCGAAGCCGAGGATCTTCGAAGGCCGCAGGATCTGGCAGCCGTAGAACGGCGCGACCTTGAGGCCCTTCAGCCCCTTGTGCGCGGCGCCCTTGAGCAGCTCGTAACCGTCACCCTCCGCGATCAGCCAGAGCAGGTGCTTGACCTCGACCCCGCCCGAGTACGGCGGCGCGCCCACCTTCTCGAGGTTGGTGCTCACGCGCGCGAGCAGGTCGGGATCGTTCTTCAGCTGCCAGTTCGCCTGCCGCAGGTTGAGCGTGCAGACGTTGCAGATCGTCATCAGCGTGTCGCAGCCGGTCTCCTCGGCGTAGGCCAGGATCCGCGCGTTCAAGTGAAGGTAGTAGTCCGGCTCGGCCTCGTGGATGTCCCCGGCGCCGCAGCACGTGACCGAGTCCAGCTCGACGAGCTCCAGCCCCACTTTCGGCGCCAGCGCCTTCGTCGACGTGTTCAGCTCCTTCGCCGAGAGCGCGGCCAGGCAGCCCGTGTAGTAGGCGACGCGCTTCATCCCTCTGCGTGCGGCGGCTCGACGCCGGGCTGGATCTCCGGTGCGTTCTCGCGCGCTCCCGCCTCCTCCGTGAACTCGATGCGGCCGAGCGCGTGCTCGCCCTGGACGATGCCGAGCGCGCCGTCGCGCCCCTGCTCCTTGACCAGCTCGCGCAGCGCCCGCGCCTCCCCCACCTTCTCGGCGACGTGCGGCGGGAACGGCGGCGGCACCTTGCCGCGGCGCGCAAGCTTCAGCGCGAACTTCGTCTGCTTGATCGCCGAGACGACTCCCTGCGTCTTCGGCACGAGCTCGGTTTCGCGCAGCCAACCGGTCGTCTCGGTGGAGCGGACAAACCACTTCGCGTGCTTCGCGCCCATGTCGTGGTCGATCCCCTGCTTGATCGACTCGGCGCCGAGCTTCGCGATCGCGTCACGAGGGTCGACGCCCTTCGGGCAGCGCTCATTGCAGAAGTAGCAGCGCGTGCAGTCCCAGATGCCGTGCTCCTCGTTGAGCGCGTTGAGCCGTGGAACGTCGTCGTGGTCGCGCGCGTCGCCGACGAACCGGAACCCCTTCGCGAGCGCGGCCGGCCCCATGAACTCCGGATCCGACTCCATCGAGTTGCACTCGGAGACGCAGCA
>DATDFL010000298.1:0-4860 GCA_036522595.1 Gaiellaceae bacterium | reverse complement strand
CTAGACGACCGCCTCCATGACCTGCTCGGAGATGTCGAAGTTCGCGTAGACCTCCTGCACGTCATCGCTCTCCTCGAGCGCGTCGATCAGCCGGAGGGTCTTCTTCGCCGAGGTCTCCTCGTCCAGCTCGACGGTCGTCTTCGGGACCATCGTCAGCTCCGCCGAGTCGACCTCCATCCCTGCGGCCTCGATCGCCTCGCGGACCGCCGTGAGCGACTCCGGGGTGCAGGTGACGCGGAAGCTCGAGCCGTCCTGCTCGACGTCGTCCGCGCCGCCGTCGGCGGCGGCAAGCATCACGTCGTCCTCCTCGAAGCGGTCGGCGTCGACGAGGACCACCCCGCGCCGCTCGAACAGCCAAGCGACCGCGCCCGAACCGCCGAGGTTGCCGTCGTGCTTGGCGAAGGCCGCGCGCACGTCGGCCGCGGTGCGGTTGCGGTTGTCCGTCAAAGCCTCGACCAGGATCGCCACGCCGTTCGGCCCGTACCCCTCGTAGATGACGTGCTCGAAGGTGTCGGCGTCGGTGTCCGCGCCGGAGCCGCGGGCGATCGAGCGCTCGATGTTGTCCTTCGGAACCGAGTACGAGCGCGCCTTCTCGATCGCGTTCTGCAGCGCGAGGTTCGCAGCGGGATCCGGCCCGCCCTCGCGCGCCGCCACGATGATCGCGCGGGAGAGCTTCGAGAAGAGCTTGCCGCGCCGCGCGTCGGCGACGCCCTTTTTGTGCTTGATCGAGCTCCACTTGCTATGCCCTGACACGGTCCTCCTCTCGGACGAGGTCGAGGAAGCGCTCGTGGACGCGGGTGTCGTCGGTCAGCTCCGGATGGAACGACGCCACGAGCAGCCTGCCGTCGCGCAGGAGGACGGGCTCGCCGTCGAGCTCCGCGAGCACCTCCACCCCGGCCCCCGCGCCCGTCACGCGCGGCGCGCGGATGAAGACTCCGCGAAGCGGCTCGTCGTCGCCGTCGAGCTCGAGGTCGGCCTCGAAGCTCGCCACCTGCCGCCCGTAGGCGTTGCGGCTGACCTCCAGGTCGAGCAGCCCGAGGTGGCGGCGGTCGAGCAGGATCATACCGGCGCAGGTGCCGAAGATCGGCCGCTCGAAGCCGCGAATCGCCTCTTCGAGGCCGTAGAGCCGCACCAGGCGCGCAATCGCCGTCGACTCGCCGCCGGGGATGATCAGGCCGTCGAGATCCGCGAGCTGCTCCGGCTTGCGCACCTCGACGGGCTCGGCTCCGAGCTTTCGCAGCACCGCTGCGTGCTCGCGAACGTTGCCCTGCACCGCAAGGATTCCAATCCTTTTCACATCTCGATTCTAGGCAAGGTCGCGCGTACAATCCGACCGGCGGCCAGGAGGGACACGTGAAGCTTCAACCGGAGCGCGAGATGCCGCGTGCGGACTCCATCGAGGATGCCGCGGATCGCGCTTATAGGCTCCAACGCGTCAGCGAGCGCCTCGCCGAGGCACTCACGGCGCAGCAAGTTCTCGACGCGGTCCTGACCGAAGGCCTCCGCGCGGCCGAGGCGCGGGCCGGCGCGATCGGGGCGCTCAGCGAGGACGGCGAGACGATCGAGCTGCTTGCCCAGCGCGGCTACCGCGACTACGTGCTCGGCGAGTACGCCCGCTTCCCCGTCTCCGCCGACCTGCCCATGTCGCACGTCGTCCGGACCGGCAAGCCGCTCTTCCTCAGCTCGATGCGGGAGCGCAACTCGCTCTTCCCCTCGCTCGAGGGCAAGGGCGACGACGGTCACGCGCTCGCCGTGCTGCCGCTCACGCTCGAGGGGCGGATCATCGGGGTGATCGGGCTCTCCTTCGGCCAGGACATGGAGTTCAGCGAGGGCCGCCGCCAGATGAAGATCACGCTGGCGCGGCAGGCGGCGCTGGCGCTCGAGCGAACACGCCTCTACGAGTCGGAGCGCGCGGCGCGCGAGCGGTTCGCATTCATCGCGGAGGCAAGCGAGCTGCTGTCCAGGTCGATGGAGTACGAGGAGACGCTCGCAGCCCTCGCTCAGCTCGCGGTCCCGCGGCTCGCGGACTGGTGCTCGATCGACATGGTCGGCGAGGACGGCGCGATCGAGCGGCTCGTCGTCGCGCACGAGGATCCGGAGAAGGTGCGCTGGGCGAACGAGCTGCAGGAGCGCTATCCGCCCGATCCGGACGCTCCCCACGGGGTCTCCTACGTGATCCGCACCGGCGAGCCGGAGTTCCTGCCGGAGATCCCGCCCGAGCTGCTCGACGCGTCGATCGGTGACGACGAGGAGCTGCGCCGGATCGTGAACGAGCTCGGGCTCCACTCCTCGATCTCGGTGCCGTTGAGCGCGCGCGGCCGTGTGCTCGGCGCCCTGTCGCTGATCGCGGCGGAATCGCATCCGCCCTTCACGCAGGCCGATTTCGCGCTCGCGGTCGAGCTCGCCCGCCGCGCCGGGATCATCGTCGACAACGCGCGGCTGTTCCGCGTGGTCGAGAGAGGCGCCAACGCAGCCCGAGCGCTTGCCTACGTCGCAGACGGGGTCGTCCTCCTGGACGAAGAGGACGTTGTCAGGAGCTGGAACCCTGCTGCAGCCGCGATCACGGGGGTCTCCGAGGAGCAGGCGGTCGGCCGCCCCGTGAAGGAGGTGCTGCCGGCCTGGGAGCTGCTCGCCTCGCACGTTCCGCTGGTGGGCCCGGGCGAACAGGCGGCGCGGCCGGTGACTGTGCCGATGACGCTTCAGGGGCGCGAGCTGTGGGTCTCGGCCTCCGGAGTCGACTTCGGCGAGGGCACCGTCTACGCGCTCAGCGATGTCTCCGACGAGCACGCGCTCGAGACGGCTCGCGCCGAGTTCGTGGCCACGGCGTCGCACGAGTTGCGCACGCCGCTCGCCGCGGTCTACGGCGCAATCCGCACGCTGCGTCGCGACGACCTGGAGCTATCCGAGGAGGACGAGGCCGCGTTCCTCGAGATGATCGAGAGCGAGACCGGGCACCTGTCCCAGATCGTCGACCAGATCCTGCTCGCGGGCCAGCTCGACGCGGGCGCACTCGAGATCGAGCTCGACGAATTCGACCCGGCCGACATCGCGTCGTCGGTAATCGAGTCCGCCTCGATGCACCTGCCTCAGGGCATCTCGCTGCGGCTGACGCGAAACGGATCGAACACGATCGTCTGCGACGAGAACAAGCTCCGCCAGGTCCTCACGAACCTGATCGACAACGCGATCAAGTACTCGCCCGACGGCGGCGAGGTGGAGGTCCTGCTCGCGGCCGAGGACGACCGGTGCCTCATCGTGGTCGCCGACGAAGGGCTCGGGATCCCGAGCTCCGAGCTGGAGCGGATCTTCGAGAAGTTCTACCGGCTCGACCCGCAGCAGACGCGAGGCGTCGGCGGGAGCGGGCTCGGCCTCTACATCTGCCGCGAGCTCGTGGAGCGAATGGACGGGCGGCTCGAGGTCGAATCGGAGCCCGGCAGGGGCTCACGCTTCACGGTGGCGCTCCCGGCCGGCGACTAGCACTCCGAGCGCGACGTAGGCAAAGCCCAGCACCGCGAAGCCGAGCGGCCGGGCCCAGTCGTGCTTCGGCTCTTCGCCGATGCCGAAGATGAGGCTCAACGGGTTGACGTCGCCGAACCACTTGTCGACGAAGTGCACGGTCGTCAGGAACAGCCCGAGCGCGCCGAGCACGGTCCAGCTCGACCGCATGCGACCCGCCCCGAAGAGGATGTAGACGAGGCCGAAGAGCCCGATCAGGATGAAGTTCCAGTCGCTCTCGTGCCAGAACCAGAGCAGCGCGCCGCCGATCGCCAAGCCGGAGACGACGTGCAGCCAGAACGCGTAGACGCGGTTCACGCCGCCGGCGATCATCAGCAGGACCAACCCGTAGAGGAGCGACACCCACGCCGACCAGTTGCCGCCGCTCGAGAGCACGTCTGTGACGAAATACCAGGCCACCCCGGCGACGGCGAGCGCGAGCAGCGGGTGGCGGAAGATGCGCAGCGCCCGGAGCGCGGCGATCAGCGTCAGGAGCTCGAGCAGGAGCAGGCTCCAGTGGAAGCCGTGGAGCGGCGAGTCGTGGGAGAGCCAGCCCCACCAGTCCTCGATCGCACCGATCGCCACGGCGAAGAACGCGACCGAGACGAACGCGAAGAGGCCCGCGAGGAGCGGCCGTCCGGCGCTCTTGCATGCGAGCGCGCAGGCCGCGGCGAAGACGAAGACCAGGACGGCCAGGCCGACGAAGCCGGCAGCCGAGTAGCGGTCGGAGAGAATCGAGTCGAGCCAGAGACCGCTGGCGAG
This sequence comes from Gaiellaceae bacterium, assembly GCA_036522595.1. Lineage (GTDB taxonomy): Bacteria > Actinomycetota > Thermoleophilia > Gaiellales > Gaiellaceae > AC-32. Next base: position 603 of record DATDFL010000298.1, on the reverse strand, counting down.
GACGGTCAGTGCGCCCGTGTAGACGAGAAACGACGCGCTCGTCCACGGAACACGAATCGCCTGCACACGCTAAGCGTGAGGCTCGAGCCGGACAGCTATCGCTTTATGTCACCAGCCGCGCGTCTCGAGCAGCTCTTCGGGCGCGAGCGCGGCGGCGGAGAGGCCCGCCATCGCGTCGCCGAGCCCGCGGGAGACCCGCGCCAGGATCTCCGCGTCCTGGAAGTGCGTGGTCGCCTCGACGATCGCCTTCGCGCGGGTCGAAGGATCCGACGACTTGAAGATCCCGGAGCCGACGAAGACGCCATCCGCGCCGAGCTGCATGCAGAGCGCCGCGTCGGCGGGGGTTGCGATGCCGCCCGCGGTGAACGTCACGACCGGCAGCCGTCCGTGCTCGGCCACCCACTTGACGAGCTCGATCGGCGCGCGCAGCTCCTTGGCCTCGGAGTAGAGCTCGTCCTCGCTCAGCGACCGGAGCCTGCGGAGGTGGCCGAAGACCGAGCGCATGTGCGTGACCGCGTTGACGATGTCGCCGGTGCCGGCCTCGCCCTTGGTGCGGATCATCGCGGCGCCCTCGGAGATGCGGCGCAGCGCCTCGCCGAGGTT
>DATDFL010000297.1:0-2234 GCA_036522595.1 Gaiellaceae bacterium | reverse complement strand
AGCCGCGCTGCTGCGCTACCGGCACATCTCCTTCGGCGAGCGGCTCCGGCTCCTGAGGGCGCTTGCCCGCTGGGACGATCGCCCGCGCGCGGCGACCTTCGGCGACGAGCTGCGCGCGCGAGGCCAGTCGGGCCGCGCTGTCGACCGCTTCTGGGACGTCTTCATCAGGCCGGCGCTCAACCTTCCGGCCGGCGAGGCCTCCGCGGAGGCAGGCATCTTCACCGTGCGCACCGCGCTGCTCGGCGAGCGGAGCGATTCCGACCTGGTGCTGCCCACGAGGCCGCTAGGTGCCATGCACGGCGAAGCGGCGGGTCGCGCACTCGAGCAAGCGGGCGCGACCATCGAGACCGGCGTGCGCATCGAGGACCCGAGCGGCCTCGACGCAGACGCTGTCGTCCTCGCGGTTCCGCTCCCCGAGTCGGAGCTCGAGTACTCGCCGATTGTCAGCGTCCATCTCTGGTTCGACCGCGCGCTCCTGACGACCCCGCTGGCAGCGCTGCTCGGGAGCGACGCACACTGGGTCTTCGATCGCGGGCGCCTCACGGGGAACCCTCCAGAGCGCGGCCAGTACCTGACCGTGGTCTCCTCCGGCGCACCGGAGCTGATGGAGTTGCGCGGCAAGGACTTGGTGGATCACATCGCAACCGGGCTCACCGCGAGACTCGGCGAGGCCGAGCTGCTCTGGTCGCGGGTCAGCCGCGAGCCGACCGCGACGATCGCGGTGCGGCCCGGAAGCGACGCGCACCGCCTCGGGCCCGAGACCGACCGGCCGAACGTCGTTCGTGCCGGAGCCTGGACCGCGACCGGCTGGCCGCCAACAATGGAGGGCGCCGTGCGCAGCGGCCGCACGGCAGCCCGTTTGCTCACGCGCGCGCGTGAAGGAGTAGCCGCGTGACCGTCGCGCCCGAGCGCATCGAGACCCGCCTGGACGCGGCAATCGAGGGGGCCACGAACCGCCTGCTCGAGCTCCAGCACCCGGACGGCTGGTGGGTCGGGGAGCTCGAGTCGAACGCGACGATGATCGCGCAGCACCTCTTCTGGCACCACGTCCTCGGCCTGCGCACGCCCGAGCTCGACCGCAAGATCGCCAACGAGCTGCTCGCCCGGCAGCGCGACGACGGCACCTGGTCGATCTGGTTCGACGGCCCGGCCGACCTCTCGACCTCGGTCGAGGCTTACGCGGCGCTGAAGCTCGCCGGCGTCGATCCGGGCCAGAAGGCCCGGGACTACATCCGCTCGCAGGGCGGCATTCCGAAGACGCGGATCTTCACGAAGTGCTTCCTGGCGCTGATCGGCCAGTGGCCGTGGCAGCGCGTCACGCCGATTCCCGTCGAGCTGGTGCTGCTGCCGCCGAACGGGCCGGTCTCGATCTACGACTTCTCGTGCTGGGCACGCGGCACCTTCGTCCCGCTCGCGGCCTGCCGCGCGCTGCGGCCGGTTCGGCACGCGAACGTCGAGCTCCGAGAGATCGGCGCGCGGCCCGGCAGCACCAAGGCCGCGCCGCCGCCAGGGCGCCTGCGGAAGATCGCGATCAGGGAGGCCGAGCGGTGGGTGCGCGAGCACCAGGAAGCCGACGGCTCGTGGGGCGGGATCCAGCCGCCGTGGGTCTGGTCGATCGTGATGCTGGCCGCGCTCGGTCACGGCTTCGAGGACGAGACGCTCAGGCGCGCGGTCGAGGGCTGGGAGGGGTTCACGATCGACGAGGGCGACCGCCTGCGCCCCGAGGCCTGCCAGTCGCCGGTCTGGGACACGGGCCTGGCGGTGCTCGCGCTCCGCGACTCCGGTCTCGGGCCCGAGCATCCCGCGCTCGTCCGGGCAGCGGACTGGCTCCTCAGGGAAGAGGTCACGGTCAAGGGCGACTGGGCGGTGCGCAGGCCCGCCCTCGCGCCCGGCGGCTGGGCCTTCGAGTTCCAGAACGACCTCTACCCCGACGTCGACGACACGGTCGTCGTCGCCCTTGCGCTGCGGCGCTGCCACCGCGGCCACGAGGCGGTGGGGCGCGGCCTCGACTGGACGGCAGGGATGCAGTCGAAGAGCGGCGGCTGGGGCGCGTTCGACGTCGACAACGAGGCGTTCTGGCTCTACAGGCTCCCCTTCTGCGACTTCGGCAAGGTCACGGACGAGCCGAGCGCCGATGTCACCGCGCACGCGCTCGAGGCGCTCGGCCCGGAGCGGGGCTACGACGAAGCGGTGCGCCGCGGGCGCGACTGGCTCCTCGCCGAGCAGGAGGACGA
>DATDFL010000296.1:0-5996 GCA_036522595.1 Gaiellaceae bacterium | reverse complement strand
GTCGCGCTCGGCCCAGGCTACGAGTGCCATGCGTGCGGTCGCGAGTTCGCGGCCGGGCTCGTCCGCGTCCCGCAGGCTTGGGGCGAGGGCGGGGAGTCGATGGCCGAGGCTGCGCGCCTGCCGCTCCCGTATCCCGAGGCTGCGGTGGTCGAGGAGGAGACGCTGGGCGAGCAGAACCTCGCGATCGCGACCGAGCTTCCCGAGAGGCCGATCGTCCTCGGCGGCTGTTGTTGCTCGCACATCGGCGCCGTCGAGGGGCTCGCGAACCGCTACGGCCGGCTCGCGCTCGTCTGGCTCGACGCGCACGGCGACCTGAACACGCCCGAGTCCTCGCCGTCCGGCAACCTCTGGGGGATGCCGCTGCGGATGCTGCTCGACTCCGGGTCGGTCGAGCTGAGCGACGTGCTGCTGCTCGGCGCGCGGAGCCTCGACCCGCCCGAGCGCGAGCTCATCGCGTCGATCGGCCTGCCGACGGAGTCGAGCGACCTCGACCGCGTCCTCGAGGGCACCGAAGGGGTCTACGTCGCGCTGGACTGCGACGTCTTCGAGCCGAACGGGATCCGCGCCTTCATGCCCGAGCCGGGCGGCTACTCGCTGGAGCAAGCCGAGGAACTGTTCGCCGCGATCACCGAGCGCGCGCCCGTTCTCGGCGCGGGTCTGAGCGGCCTCGCGGCCGAGCCGTCCAATGTCGAGCCTCTCGCCCGTCTCTTGGCCGCGCTCGGCCTCTAGACTCACAGCTTCGGATGTCCGAGCGGATCGACGTCTCGATTGAGCACAAGCACGCGCCGCCGGAGGACGGAGGCCGCCCGCATCCGAACACGTGCCCGGACTGCGACTCGCACTACCGGGACGACGAGCTCGAGGCCAACCTCCGCGTCTGCCCGCACTGCGGCCACCACTTCCCGGTGCACGCACGCGACCGGATCCGCCAGCTCGCCGACGAGGACAGCTTTGCCGAGGAAGCCGCGGAGCTGCGGTCGGACGATCCGCTGGGCTTCTTCGACCTGCGCCCGTACACCGAGCGGCTTGCGGAGGCCGAGCTCTCGACGGGGCTCGGCGAGGCGATGGTGATCGGCCGCGCGGCGATCGAGGATCAGCCCTGCGAGATGGCGGTCATGGAGTTCGGCTTCATGGGTGGCTCGATGGGTCGGATCGTCGGCGAGAAGTTCGCGCGGGCCTGCGAGAGCGCGGCCGAGCGCGGCGTCCCGCTCGTCTCGGTCACCGCCTCGGGCGGCGCGCGCATGCAGGAGGGAATCCTCTCGCTGATGCAGCTGCCGAAGACCGTTTGCGCGGTGGAGGACCTGCACGACGCCGGCGGCACGCTGATCAGCGTCATGGCGCACCCGACGACGGCCGGGGTGCTCGCCAGCTTCGCGAGCCTCGGCGATGTGATCGTCGCCGAGCCGGGTGCGTTGCTCTCGTTCACCGGCCCGCGCGTCGTCCAGCAGACCACGCGCGAGAAGCTGCCCGAGGACTTCGGGCTCGCCGAGTCCAACTATCGGTATGGGCACGTCGACGCGATCGTCCCCCGACCCGAGCTGCGGCCGACGGTTTCGCGGCTGGTGAGGCTCTTCTCGAATGGCGCGTGAGGCCGAGCTCCGCCTGCGGGAGCAGCTGAGCAAGCTGAAGAGCCTGCCGCTGCTTCGGGGTGCGCGCCTCGAGGGCGAGCTCGAGCGGTTGCAGCGGCAGCTCGACCACCTCGTCGCGGAGCCGACTGACGACGAGATCTGGCAGTCCGTCGAGCTGGCGCGGCACGAGGACCGGCCGTACACCCTGGATTACATCGAGCGGCTGCTCGAAGACTGGTTCGAGCTCCACGGCGACCGCCATCACGGCGACGACGCCGCGCTCGTCGCGGGCCTCGGGCGTTTTCGCGGCCGCACCGTCGTCCTCGTAGGGAACCAGAAGGGCCGCGATGTGAAGGAGCGCACGCGGCGCAACTTCGGCATGGCCTACCCGGAGGGCTACGGCAAGGCGATGCGGGCGATGGAGCTCGCCGGCCGGCACGGCTTCCCGTTGATCTCACTCGTCGACATCCCGGGCGCCTATCCGGGCGTCACGGCCGAGCAGCACGGCCAGGGCGGGGCGATCGCCAGGTCGCAGGCGCTGTTGGCCCGGCTGCAGGTTCCCGTCATCACCTGTGTGATCGGCGAGGGCGGCTCCGGCGGCGCGATCGCAACGGCGCTCGCAGACCGCGTGCTGATGCAGGAGAACGCGATCTACACGGTCATCTCGCCGGAGGGCTGCGCGGCGATCCTCTGGCGCGATGCAGGCGAGGCGCGAAAGGCGGCTGCCGCGTTCAAACCGGACGCGGCGCACTGCCTCGAGCTCGGCGTGATCGACGCCGTCGTGCCCGAGCCTGAGCCCGGCGCGCACGCCGACTACGACGAGGCCGCGAGGCTCCTGGGCGACGCCTTGGCCGAGTCGCTGGAGATTTTCGAGGGCGTGTCAGGCGAGGACCTTTGCCGACAGCGGCGTGTGCGATTCCGCACAATCGGCCAGTTGTCCGCAACCCGCTAAAACAGCCGCTAAAGCGGTGCTTTTCCACACCTTCCACAGGCTTATCCCCTGCCCTTACACAAGTCGAGGCCCGCTTGTAGCGGGCCCCGACGCTAACCCCCCGTTAGGTGGAGAAGCTTTGTAATCAAGGGGTATCCGCCTTGCAAAGCATCTAAACACGCAACGGTTTTCGGGTACCACCAGCCCGGGTAGACGGCCCTCATGGCCCGTCCGATCTGGAGCGGAACCATCTCATTCGGTCTCGTCAGCGTCGCCGTTCGCATGTTCAGCGCGACCGAGTCGAAGGAGCTCCGGTTCCACTTCCTCGACAAGCACGACCTGCAGCCCATCGGCTACGAGAAGGTCCGGCGCGACACCGGCAAGCAGGTCGATCCGGACGACATCGTTCGCGGCTTCGAGGTCGAGAAGGGCCAGTACGTGACGCTCGAGGACGAGGACCTCGACCGCCTCGACATCGAGCTGACGAAGACGATCGACATCTGCGATTTCGTGGATCTCGAGGAGATCGATCCGATCTACTTCCGCAAGGCGTACTACCTCGCGCCGCAGGACGGCGCGGAGAAGCCGTACCAGCTCCTCGTGCGGGCGCTCGAGGAGACAGGAAAGGTGGGGATCGCGAAGGTCGTGATCCGGAACAAACAGCACCTCGCCGCCCTGCGGTCTTCGAACGGGTCGCTAGTCCTCGAGACGATGTACTACGCCGACGAAGTGCGGCAGCCGGAGAAGGTCAACGGCAAGGTTCGTCTTCAGAAACCTGAGGTCGAGATGGCGAAGTCGCTCGTCGAGAACCTGAGCGAGCCCTTCAAGCCGGAGAAATACGACGACACCTACCGCAAGGAGCTGCTCGACCTGCTGCGCGCGAAGGCCAAGGGCAAGCCGCTGCCCGAGCCCGAGGCCGAGGAGGAAGGCGAGGTCGTCGACCTGATGGCGGCCCTCCGCGAGTCGGTCGAGCGCACGCAGAAGAAGAGCGGCTCACGCTCACGCGCTAAAAAGGCGTCGTGAGCCTCGGCGAATACGAGCGAAAGCGCAACCGTAAGAAGACCCCGGAGCCCTTCAGCGGCAAGAAGCGCGGCAAGCAGCCGACCTTCGTCGTGCAGCGCCACGACGCGCGCCGGCTCCACTACGACTTCCGGCTGGAGCGCAACGGCGCGCTCGCGAGCTGGGCGGTGCCGAAGGGCGTGCCCTTGGAGCCGGGGCAGCAGCACCTGGCCGTTCACGTCGAGGACCACCCGCTCGACTACGGGAGCTTCGAAGGCGAGATCCCTGCCGGCCAGTACGGCGCCGGGACGGTCGAGATCTGGGACAACGGCACGTACGAGCTGCTCGAGGAGAAGCCCAACGGCGGGCTCACCGTCCGGCTGCACGGCAAGAAGCTCGAAGGCGTCTGGACGCTCGTGCCGGCGAAGCTCTCCGGCGATCCGAAGAACTGGCTGCTTCTGCGCAAACGCGAGGACGGGGCGCCGGCTGCCGCGGCGCGGAGCGAGTACAGGGCGATGTTCGCGACGCTCGAGGACGAGAAGAACATGCCGCATGGCAAGGACTGGGAGTTCGAGATCAAGTGGGACGGCTACCGGATCGTTGCGCGGGTGGCCGGCGGCGAGGCCCGACTGCTCAGCCGCAAAGACCAGGACTACACGGAGCGCTTCTCGAACGTCGCGAAGGAGCTCGCGAAGGCGCTGAAAACCCCCGACGCGGTCGTCGACGGCGAGGTCTGCGCGCTCGACGAGGAGGGGCGGCCGAGCTTCTCCGCGATGCAGCAGGGCAAGCCCGGGACGCCGGTCGTCTACTACGTCTTCGACCTGCTCGAGGTCGAGGGCGAGCCGCTGGTCGACCTGCCGCTCTCGGAGCGGCGGGCGCGCTTGAAGAAGCTGCTCGACGGCCGCAACCGAACGATCAAGTTCTCCGAGCCCTTCGACGACGGGCGAGCCCTCTTGCAGGCGGCCAAGGAACAGCGGCTCGAGGGGATCATGGGCAAGAAGCTCGACTCGCGGTACTTCCCGGGCAGGCGCTCGCGCGACTGGCTCAAGTTCAAGACGCACGGCGAGCAGGAGTTCGTGATCGCCGGCTACACGAAGGGCAAGGGGCGGCGCGAGTGGTCGTTCGGCTCGCTCGTCCTCGGCACCGACGACGGCGACGGGCTGCGCTGGGCCGGCAACGTCGGCACCGGCTTCGACGACGACACGATCGAGGAGCTGCTCAAGAAGCTGAAGCCGCTGGCGCAAAAGGAGGCGCCGTTCTCGGAGGCGCCGAAGATGCCGCGCATTCGCAAGGGCGACGTCGTCTGGGTCGAGCCGAAGCTCGTCGCGGAGGTCTCGTTCGCCGAGTGGACGCACGACGGCCGGCTGCGCGCGCCGGTCTACCAGGGCCTGCGCGAGGACAAGGACGCGAGCGAGGTGCGCCGGGAGCTGCCGGCGGCGCCGATCCCCGATGTGATCCGCAAGGGGTCGCGCGTGCTGCGCCTGTCCAACCTCGACAAGCCGTTCTGGCCCGACGAGGGGATCACGAAGGGCGATCTGCTCGCGTACTACCGGGATGTTGCCGCGGTCGTCATCCCGCACATCCGCGACCGGCCGTTCACGATGAAGCGCTACCCCGACGGCTGGCAGGGCAAGTTCTTCTTCCAGAAGGACAAGCCGGCAGGCATGCCGGAGTGGATCCAGACCGTCAACATCGAGGTCTCGACGCGCGAGCGGCCTCGGCAGCGGCGGCGGATCGATGCGCCGTTGGTGAACGACGAGCTCTCGCTGCTCTGGATGGTCAACATGGCCTCCATCGACCTGAACACGTGGTATTCGCGGGTCGACAAGCTTGGCCGGCCGGACTTCGTGCTCTTCGACCTCGATCCGTCACCGGACGTCGGCTTCAGGGAGACGGTTCAGGTTGCGCTGCTCGTGAAGGAGGCTTTGGACGCGCTTGGTCTCGTCTCGTTCTGCAAGACCAGCGGCGCCGACGGAATCCACGTCCTCGTCCCGGTGGAGCGGCGCTCGACCTACGACGACACACGCCAGTTCGCGGAGATCATCGCCGGTGCGCTGGCGGTGACGAATCGTGGGCTGGTGACCACTGAGTGGACGAAGTCGAAGCGTCGCGGCGTGCTGATCGACGCAAACCAGAACGGCGAGGGCAAGACGATCGCGTCGGTCTACTCGGTCCGCCCGAAGGAAGGCGCGCCGGTCTCGACCCCTCTGCGCTGGGAGGAAGTGAACGAGTCGCTCGACCCAGCGGCGTTCACGATGGAGGCCGTGCGAAAGCGGGTTGCCGAGCATGGGGATCTCTTCCAGGGCGTGCTGAAGACCCGCCAGTCCCTCGCGAAGGCACTCAAGGCGCTTCAGTAGTTTTTACCGGCTTCTACGGGAGCACGCCGCAGCCGACGTAGCTCGCGTCGTTACCCCGAGGCGCTTGCGCGAAGAGCACGAACGGGCCGCCTTTCTCGATACGCCAGGACACCGTCCGGCCTTCCACCTTCAGGCGCATGT
>DATDFL010000295.1:0-22762 GCA_036522595.1 Gaiellaceae bacterium | reverse complement strand
CGCTCGAGCGCCTCCTGCACCAGCCGCTCAGTCTCGGTGTCGAGCGAGCTCGTCGCCTCGTCGAGCACGAGGATCGGCGGGTTCCGGAGGATCGTCCGCGCGATCGCGATCCGCTGCTTCTCGCCGCCCGAGAAGCGGTAGCCGCGCTCGCCGACCACGGTGTCGTAGCCCTCGGGCAGCGCTGCGATCACGTCGTGGATCCGGGCGGCCTCGGCAGCGGCCTCGATGTCCTCGTCGCTCGCGTCCGGCTTCGCGAAGCGCAGGTTCTCGCGCACCGACTCGTGGAAGAGGTACGTCTCCTGGGACACGACGCCGACGAGGTCGCTCAGCGCGTGGAAGCTCAGGTCGCGGATGTCGACGCCGCCGATCGCGACGCTGCCACGCGTGACGTCGTAGAGCCGCGCCGTCAGGTAGCCCAGCGTCGTCTTCCCGGAGCCGGTCTCGCCGACGAGCGCGGTCGTCGAGCCGGCGGGCACCGCGAACGAGACGTCCTGGAGCGTCCAGTCGTCCCCGTAGCGGAACCAGACGTGGTCGAAGACGACGTCCCCCGCCTCCGCGGCCTCGATTGCATCCGGCTTCTCCTGGATGTCGATCGGCTGGTCGAGGTACTCGAAGATCCGGTCGAAGAGCGCGAGCGACGTCTGCACGTCCAGGCCGACGCCGAGGAGCGAGCCGACCGGGAAGAACAGCCGCGTCTGCAGCGTCGTGAACGAGACCAGCAGCGGGATCGACACCGCGCTCGACCCGTGGGCCAGCGCGAGCCCGCCGAACCAGTAGACCGCCGCGGGCATGATCGCGAAGCTGGTCTGGATCGAGGCCATCACCCAGCGGCCGGCCATCCGCTGGCGCACCTCGAGCTCGGCCAGGCGCAGCGAGTCGGCCTCGAACCGATCGGCCAGCTCGCCGCCGCGGCCCATCGTCTTCCCGAGCAGGATCCCGGAGACCGACAGCGACTCCTGGACGAGGCTCGAGATGTCGGCCAGCGTCTCCTGGGTCGTCTTCGCGATCCGGCGCCGCTCCTGGCCGACGCGCCGGGTCAGGAACGCGAACAACGGGATCAACGCGAAGGCGAACAGCGCGAGCTTCCAGCTCAGCAGCAGCATGCCGACCATGGTCGCGACGACGGTCGTCACGTTCGAGGCGATCGACGTCGCCGTGTTCGTGACCACGTTCTGCACGCCGCCGATGTCGTTCGAGATCCGCGACTGCACCTCGCCCGTGCGCGTGCGCGTGAAGAACGCGAGCGAGAGCCGCTGCAGGTGGCGGAAGACCGCCGCGCGCAGGTCGTGCATCACCCGCTGGCCGACCTGGTTCGAGAGCAGCGTCTGGATGACGCCGAGCACGCCCGTCGCGACGGCGATCGCGATCATCCCGCCCGCGTTCCAGGAGAGCGACCTGGTGTCGTTCCGGGCGATCGCCTCCAGCACGTGTTTGAGCAGGAACGCAGGGACGACGCCGAGCCCCGCCGAGGCGACGATCAGCAGCAGGACGCCGCCGAGCCGCAGCTTGTAAGGCGTGAACAGCGGCCCGATCCGGCGCAGGTTCGCGCGTCGGACGGCGGGGTCCGCCGCTCGCTCGGGCGGCTCGGAGGCCGCGTGGAAGAACATGCCCATCGGGCTCAGGGTACGCCTAGAGGCTGTCCAGGACGGGAAAGCGCGCGTCGGCCTCCAGACAGGCCGCGGCAAAGAGCGCGGTGCCGACGTCGCCGGTGAAGAGCGAGTAGCGACGGCGGCCGTTCGCAGCCGCGATCCGTTCTGCCTGGGCGAGTGCATGCATCGCGAAGCGGCGCGCGCGTTCGAGCCAGCGCTCGTCGCCGGTGCGCGCGAAGGCCTTCAGGAGCCCGAAGCCGTTCCCAGAGGTGCCGTGGCAAAGGCCGTGGCCCTTGTCGTCGCCGTGCGCGCCGGCCTGCCAGATCAGCTCTGCTCCCGCGAGCACGAGCTCCTCGTCGAGGTAGTCCCACGCGCCGGCGAGGATGCCGGGGGCGCCGGTGCACCACTGCAGGCGCTCCGGCTCCCGGGTCGGCGCGCCGGGCCAGTTGGCGAGGCCGTTCTCCCGCGCCGCGTACCGCGCGAGGACGGCCGCGGTCTCCCCGGCAAGCTGATCGTCGGGCTCGACTCGGAGCAGCGCGAGCGTGTTGCCGGCCGCGCCGTGCAGCGTGCCCAGGCCGCGGTAATCGTCGTCCTGCCGCCACAGGGAGTCCTCACCGCGGCGCTTGCGCAGCACCGCCGCCGACTCGCGTGCCGTCTCCGTCCATCCCATCGCGAGCGCGACCAGCAGCGTGCCGGGGATGCCCCACGCGATGTCGTCGGTCGGATTGGAGTGATTGCTCCGGACGAGCGCCTGCAGCTGTTCGGCGAGCGCGGCGTTCGGCGCAAGCTTGCAGGCGACGAGCAGCGGCCCCGTCTCGCCCTGGAACAGCGCCCCCGGGCGATAGTGCGTCTCGCCCGGCTCGATGTCGGGCTCGGCGCGAAAGAGCTCGAGGGTGCGCAGGGCTGCCGCCGAAAGGTCGAGCGTCGTCTCGGCGCGGCCGCGGCGCCGAAGCGCGTCGAGCGCCCAGATCACACCCGAGGCCCCGACGTACAGGTGCTTCAACGGCAAGGGCGCGTCGCCGGCGTCCCATTCGTGCGCGGGCCACAGCTCGCCCGGATCGAACGCGGCGTCCGTGTCGGCGACGATCGCGGCGATCGCGTTCTCGACGCGTGCGGGATCCCAGGGCTCGTCGATCAGCGGCTCGAACTGGCCCGCCGCGTAGAGCACCTACATCCCCATCGCGTGGTACCCGGAGTCGACGTACAGCGTCGTCCCGGTCACGTTGCGCGCGTCCTCGGAAAGCAGGTAGGCGGCCGCGGCGCCCACGTCGTCGGCTTCGATGTGGCGGTGGAGCGGCGAGCGCTCCTCGACGATCGCCTCCATCGTCGGGAAGCCCGCGATCGAGCGCGCAGCGAGGGTGCGCACGGGCCCGGCCGAGACGGCGTTGACGCGGATGTTCTTCTGGCCCAGGTCCCAGGCGAGGTACTGCACCGACGAGTCGAGCGCGGACTTGGCGACGCCCATGACGTTGTAGTGCGGCACCGCGCGAACGCCGCCTAGATAGGTCATCGTCAGGATCGAGCCGCCGCCGCGAGCCTCCATCAGCGGCTCGGCCAGCCGTGCGCACGCGACGAGCGAATAGGCGGAGACCTCCAGCGCCATCCAGAACCGGTCACGCGGCGTGTCGGTGAAGCGGCCTTCCAGATCCTCGGCCGCCGCGAAGGCCACCGAGTGCACCAGGAGATCCAGCCCGCCGACCTCGCCGAAGACGCGCTCGAGGTCCTCGTCGGAGCGGACGTCGCACTCCGTTACGAGCGGCGAGCCCACGGAATCGGCGAGCTCGCGCACGTTTTTCTCGATCCGCTCGCCCTGGTAGGTGAACGCGAGCTCCGCCCCACCGTCGGCGAGCCGGCTCGCGATCGCCCACGCGATCGAGCGCTTGTTGGCGACGCCGAGAACCAGCCCGCGCTTGCCTTCGAAGAGACCGGCCACGCGACGAGTCTATTTTTAGATTCTCGGCTACGCTGAATGTCTTGCGCCGCCTACTGCCCTTTCTTGTCCTCGTGGCGGCGCTCGTCCCCGCCACCGCAGCAGCGAAGCTCCAGCCGGTCCGGCTTCCGCACCAGGGTGACCGCACGATTCCGCGCGTCCGCCACGGCGTGATCCGCATCCCCGCGGAGCAGGCCTCCGGCCGCGTGACCGTTCTCGTCGACCTGAGCCTGCCGCCACTTGCAGCCGCGCGCGGTAGCGGCCTCCTCGCGTTCTCGCCGCAGCGGAAGCTGAGCACCAGGACTCGCTCGTCGCGCGCGTACCTCGCGCGGCTCGGCCGCCTCCAGGCCCGGGCCGCCGCCGAGATCCGCCGCGCGATCCCCCAGGCGCGGATCCAGAACCGCTACCGCCTCGTCCTGGACGGCTTCGCGCTCAGGCTCCCGTACCGCGACCTCCCCAAGCTCGCGCGTGTCCAGGCAGTCCGCCGGATCTTCCCGAGCCTCGGCTACAAGCTCGACACGGACAAAAGCCCGTCCGTGATCCACGCCGACCAGTTCTGGGCCAACACGGGCGGCCTCGGCCAGGGGATCAAGATCGGCGTGGTCGACGACGGGATCGACCAGAAGAACCCGTTCTTCAACCCGGCCGGCTTCACGTACCCGGCGGGCTTCCCGAAGGGCCAGACGAGGTACACGTCGCCGAAGGTGATCGTCGCGCGCGCCTTCCCGGGCCCCGGCTCCGGCAAGCAGGGGCGCCTGCCGCTCTACCGCGCGGACTCGTTCCACGGGACGCACGTCGCGGGGATCGCGGCGGGCGTGCAGGGGACGATCGCGGGCGCCGGGCCAGACCACCCGACGGTGACCGGCCTCTCCGGGATCGCCCCGCGGGCGTGGCTCGGCAACTACCGCGTGTTCAACACGCCGGTTCCGACCGGCGGCGACGACGCATTCACGCCGCAGATCGTCGCGGCCTTCGAGTCGGCCGTGGCCGACGGCATGGACGTGATCAACTTCTCCGGCGGCGGCCCCGAGGTCGACCCCTCCGCGGATGCGCTGATCGAGGCGATGGACAATGTCGCCGCGGCCGGCGTCGTGCCGGTCATCTCCGCCGGGAACGACCGCGACGACTTCGGCCTCGGCTCGGTCGGCTCGCCCAGCAACGCGCCTGACGCGATCTCGGTAGCGGCGGTCTCGAACCTGCACGTCTTCGGCCCGGAGCTGAACGCCACCGCGGCGGGCGCGCCGGCCAACACGCAGCACATCCCGTTCGCCTACAACGGTCGCACGCCGCCGGCCTGGACGCAGTTCGACCACATCCTCGTCGATGTCGGGACGATCACCGGGACCAACGGCCAGCCCGTCGAACGCCACCTCTGCGCGAGCGGCGGCGACCCGAACGACCCGACCATCTCGCCGCTGCCCTCCGGCTCGCTCGGCGGAATCGTGGCGCTCGTCTCCCGCGGCGGCTGCACGTTCGACTCGAAAGCGGAGCGTGTCGCGCGCGCGGGCGGAACGGGGATCATCATCGTCGACAACCGCGCGGGCGAGGCCAACTTCATTCCGCTCCTGCTGCCGATCGGCGGCGGCATGATCGCCGACCTCGACGGTGCCAACCTGCGCGCGTTCATGGACGCACACGGCGGCCGAACGACCTTCCGCGCGACGAGCGCGAGCAACCCGCTCGAGATCCAGACCGGACGCAGCGGGATCGTGACGAGCTTCTCCTCGGCGGGCCCGACGAACTTCGACCACCGCCTGAAGCCCGATCTCGCCGCGCCGGGCGGCGCGATCCTCTCGTCCACGCTGCGCGAGTTCGCCGGCTCGGATTTCGCGGTCTTCGACGGGACGAGCATGTCCGCGCCGCACGTCTCCGGCGCCGCCGCGCTCCTGATCCAGCAGCACGGGGCCTGGACGCCGCAGCAGGTCAAGTCGGCACTGATGACCACGGCCGGCCCGGCCTGGGCGAACACCGCGCGGACGCAGGAGGCCTCGGTGCTCCTCGAGGGCGGCGGCCTCGTGAACGTCTTCGCCGCGAACAGCCCGAAGCTCTTCGCGAGCCCGTCCTCGCTGTCGTTCGGCTATCTCGACGCCGGCGCGGGTGCCGCGACCCGGTCGCAGCTGATCTCGCTCTCCGACGCCGGCGGCGGCGCGGGCGCCTGGACGGTGTCGATCGCAGCCCAGTCCGCGAGCACCGGGGCCACTGTCACACCCGGAGCCTCGAGCGTCACCGTCCCACCGGGCGGCGCCGCTAACGTGCTGATCGCAGTGGCCGCCGCGGCCGGCTCGGCGCGCGGCGACGACTACGGGTTCGTCGTCCTCCAGCGAGGCGCCGACCGGATTCGAGTCCCGTACTACTTCTCGGTCGCGCAGCCGAAGATCGGCTCTGCGCCGCGCGCCGCGATCAAACGCAACCAGAGCGGGAACACGGGCATCGGCACGGACTACGTCGACGTCTATCGCTTCCCGGCCTTCCCGTTCGGCCCGCCGCGCGACTACACGGGGCCGGGAGAGCTCGAGAACGGCGCTGAGCACGTTTACACCCTGGACGTGAAGCCTCGAGCGGCAAATGCCGGTGCGGCGATCGTCTCCAGCGGACTGAACGCGCTCGTGGAGCCCTGGCTGCTCGGCTCCCTGAACGAGGACGACGTCCAGGGCTACCCGGGCACACCCGTCAACGTCAACGGGCTGACCTTCGAGTACCAGTTCGACACCGGGGCGGCCGCGATCGACTTCCCCCACCAGGGCCGCTATTACGTCGCCGTCGACTCCCGAGCGGATCCGTACACGGACCAGCCGCTGCGCGGCACGTACCGGCTCCATTCGTGGCAGAACGACGTGAAGCCGCCGAGCTTGCGCTTCCTGACGACGCGCGTCAGCGCCGGGCGCCCGGCCCTCGCGGCGATCGTCCGCGACGGCGGCGCCGGCGTCGACCCGCTCTCGCTCGTCGTCGGCTACAAGCAGGTGCTGCTGCTCGCCGCGCTGTACGACCGGTCGACCGGTCTCGCCGTCTGGCTGCTCGACGGCGCGCCGAAGATCCAGCGCGGCAAGACGCCGCTCACCGTCGTCGCCTCGGATTACCAGGAGTCGAAGAACGTCGACCAGGCCGGCGGGAACATCCTTCCGAACAGCGTCTTCCGGAAGCTGCGGCTCCGCGCCGTGAGCTCGGCCACAGTCAGCTGGCTGCTCCCCGCCGCCCGCGCCTGCGTGCGGCGGTCGGCCCCGCTCGTCGTGGCGGGAGGCTCTCCACGCGGCGTGCGCTCGGTCAGGTTCTTCGTCGGGCGCCGGCGGATCTCGAAGCAGAAGGGCAGCCCGCTGGGCATCTACGCCGCGACCTGGCGGACGAAGAAGGCTTCGCGCGGCAAGCACGTCCTGCGGGTCGTGCTCATCGACCGCAAGGGCCGGCGGGCGCAGGCACAGCGAGTCGTTCGCGTGTGCCGCAAGTAGCCGTCGTCACCGGCGGCTCGAGCGGGATCGGGGCCGCCGTCGCGCGGAGGCTGACCGAGCGGGGGTGGACGTGCGTGCTGGTCTCGCGCGACGAGGAGCGGTTGCGCGCCGTCGCGGAAGAGCTCGGCGCGGAATGGGAGCGCTGCGACGTCGGCGACCGCGGCGAGGTCGAGCGCGTCGCGGCGTCGGTGCAGGAACGGCACCCGCGGATCGGGCTGCTCGTCAACAGCGCGGGCATTCCCGGCCGCCGCAGCTTCCTGCGAGCCGAGCCGGAGCTGATCGAGCGCGTCACGCGCACGAACTACCTCGGCGGAGTCTGGTGCCTGCGCGCGTTCCTCCCGGGGCTTGAGGCCGCGGCGCCGTCGCACGTCGTCAACGTCGTCTCGGTCGCCGGGACGGTCTCGGCCGGCTCGGCGGGGCCGTACAGCGCCTCGAAGCACGCGCAGCTCGCGTTCTCGCGGGCGACCCGGGCCGAGCTCCGCCCGCGTGGGGTTCACGTGCACACCGTTCTGCCCGGGTTCGTGGAGACGCCGGGGTTCCCCCAGCGCTCGCGCTCCTCGAGCCGGCTCTGGCAGGCCGTCGTCGCCGAGCCTGGGCAGGTAGCCGAGAAGATCGTCGCTGCCGTCGAGCGAGACCGCCCCGAGGTCTTCGTGCCCGGCTATTACCGGGTCGCCACGCTCGCGCAGGCCTTTGCTCCCGGCCTTGTCGCAAGAGCAGCGAAGCGTGGAATTCGGCCGGCGGGAGACTAGACTCCCGGGCCATGAGTGAGCCGTTCAGCGCCGAAGAGGTAGCACGGGTGGCGGATTTCCGGGCTGCCCTGCGGCGATTCCTGCGGATTTCCGAGCGCAACGCGCGCGCCGCGGGCCTGACGCCGCAGCGGTATCTGCTTCTGCTCATGATCAAAGGCGCGGCCGACCACTCGGAGCAGTCGACGGTCACGCAGCTCGCGGACCGCCTGCAGCTCGCGCAGAGCACGGTCACCGAGCTCGTTCGCCGCGCTGAGGAGATTGGGCTCGTGGAGCGCCAGCGCTCGTCCGTCGACGGCCGGATCGCGCACCTGCGGCTCACGGCCGAGGGCGAGCGGCGGTTGGGGAAGACGTTCTCGAGCAACGCCACGGAGCGGCAGATGCTCCTCGACGCGTTCGACAGCATCCGCGGCCGCGTCATCGCTGGCTAGGCTCTCTCCGTGGCCGTCGAGATCCACTACTGCCCCACCTGAAGCGGCTACGACACACGGGCTGCGAGTCTCGCGGCCGAGCTCACCGGCGAAGGTTTCGAGGCGAAGGCGATCCCGGGCGGCAAGGGGCAGTTCGACGTTCTCGCCGACGGGGCAATGGTCTTTTCGAAGCATGAGACCGGTCGCTTTCCCGAAGACGGCGAGATCCTGGAAGCGCTCCAGGCGGCGTAAGCGAGCCGCCGCGGCCGGCGTAGCGGCCGCGACGATCTGGGGCCTTCAGGAGCCGCTCGACCAACGTGTCTTCCGCTGCGGCTTCTCGGACATCGCGCTGCTGGGCAAAGCGGTAGGGCGCGGGCGGGCCGCCGGATTCGCGATCCACGCAGTCAACGGCGCGATTTTCGGGCTCGCCTTCGACGAGCTCCGCGAGCGGGTGCCGATCGGTCCGCGCAAGCTCGCGGTCGCGGCCGCGCTCGGCGAGCACCTGGCGCTCTATCCGCTCTTCTACTTCATCGACCGCCCGCTGCTGAAGAACCCGCGCGCCTTCGCGCAGGAGACGTGGCGGCACCTGCTCTTCGGCTTGGTCCTCGGCCGTCTCGCGTGACACTTCCGTGACGGTGTCTGACAACGAGATTTGGGTCCGGGACTAGCGCTTTTCGAGCAGGTACCAGCCGAGGTCGGCGGTGTAGCCGGGCGGGGCGAGGCCTTCCGCTCGCTCGCGCGCGTCGCCTTCGCAGCCGGCCAGGTCGAGGTAGGCGTCGAGTTCTCGCGGCTCGCGTTCGTACTCCGCGCGAATGAGGACGAGGCCGTTCGCCTCGAAGAGCCCGCGCAGGTCGACGTCCGCGAGCGCGCGTGTGTGTGACGGGTCTCGTGCCCGCTCGAAGCGGTTCAGCTCTGCCGCCGCGGGTGGATCGACCGGCGCGATCTGGTCGACGACGAGGACGCGGCCCCGCGGTCGCGTGACCCGAACGAGCTCCGCCATCGCCAGCTCGGGCCGTGCGATGTGGTGCAGCGTCCGCAGCGTGCCGGCGAGGTCGAACGACCCGTAGTCGAACGGCAGCTTCGTGGCGTCGCCCTCGACGAACGTGGCGTTCGGGAAGCGCTCCGCCCGCTTCTGGGCCTGCTCGAGCAGCTCCGGAACGATGTCGACGCCGACGACCTCACGCACGTGCGGAGCCAGCGCGAATGCCAGCGCGCCCGAGCCGGTGCCGGAATCGAGCGCCCGCTCGTCCCCGGACGGCGCGACGAACCGCAGGATGTCCTTCTCCAGCGACGCGGCCCTCGCGTCCTGCAGCTCGGCTACGCGTTCAGCCGTCCTCGCGAACCGCTCGCGTGTTGCGTCTTGCATAGTCGAGCGCCTCCTCCTTCGTGGCGATCGTACCCACGGCCTGCTCCTCTGCGATCTCGGCGAGCAGCCGTCCGATCTCCGGCCCGGCCGGGAGCCCGAGCTCGTCGCCTCGGAGGAGCGGCGGCGCATCGTTCTGCCGCGCCTCCTCGACATCCGGGACCAGCGCTTCCGCGCCGATGAACGCGAGCGCTTCGAGCGCCCACGGCTCGGTCGCGCGGCGGAATCGATGGATGGAGCGCGCGTCGGGCTCGGGCCGCTCCGCGCGAAGCAGCGCCGCCGCGTAGCGCCGGAGCTCATTCGAGACCGGGAAGCGCCGCAGCCCGTCGCCGAAGGCGGCCACCAGCCGGTAGTCGGGCGAGTCGACGCGCTCGAGACGATCGGTGATCGCGCCGCCCAACGGCCCGAGCAGGCCGATCTCGTCGAGCCTTCGGTAGCCGCCCGGTGAGAGCCGGCGCAGCTCCGCGACGATCCGCTCGCCTGCCGGCCCCGTGACCAGGCTCGCGTGCTCGCGCACGAGGGCTTCCGTCGCCTCGTCCAGCCGGACGTCCAGCTCGTCCTCCAGCCGCACCGCGCGCAGCAGCCGCAGCGGGTCGTCCTCGAAGATGGATTCGCGCACCGCCCGCAGGCACCGCGCCTCGAGATCCTCGCGCCCGTGGAATGGATCGACCGGCTCACCGCCGGCGAGCGGCCGCGCGATGGCGTTGATCGTGAAGTCCCGCGTCGCCAGGTCGTCCTCGACGGATCCCGGAAGCGGCGTGAAGTCGACCGTGCGCCCGCCGTCCAGCGCCACCCGCCAGGCGCCGTGCCGCTCCGACAAGGCAAACGGCGCGCCGCGGGAGCGCTTCGCGTAGGCGCGCGCTGCCTTCTTCGGCTCGCGGACGGCGATGTCGAGGTCGACGAGCTCTCGCCCGAGCAGCTCGTCGCGAACCGCGCCGCCGACGACCCAGGCCTCCTGGCCGGCCAGCACCTCCTGCGCGGTCTCAAGCATCGACGACCACCCTCCGCGCGCGCCTCGAATCCGCGCGGATTCCGGAGACCAGCTCGTAGTTGATCGTCCCGGCCACGCGCGCGTGCTCCTCGGCGAGGACGCCGTGCCCGAGGATCGTCACCGGCGCGCCGACCGGCTCTTCGTGGTCGAGCTCGACGGCGAAGGCGTCCATCGAGATCGTGCCGACCACGCGCCGCGGCTCGCCGCTCACCCGCACCTCGGTTCCGGTCAGGTCGCGGCGGAACCCGTCCGCGTAGCCGACCGGGACGATCCCGATCCAGGTCGGCTGCTCGGCGACGAAGCGTCGCCCGTAACCCGTGCTCTCGCCGGGCTGGAGCTGCTTGACCTGCGCGAGGTAGCTCCGCCACGACAGCGCAGGCTCCAGCCCGTCCACCGACGGGTCCTCCATGAACGGCGACAGGCCGTACAACGCGATTCCACAGCGCGCGGCGTCGAACCGGGACGACGGAAGACGCAGCGCCGCCGCGCTGTTCGCGGCGTGGCGCATCAGGTCGGAGTACGGCTCGGTCGCCTCGCGGAACCGCTTGACCTGTGCCTCCGCGAACCCGGGATCGGAGTCCGCGGTCGCAAGGTGCGTCATCAACCCGACGACCTCCGCGCCAGGCTTCGGCAGCTCGGAGAGCCCCCAGCGGCCCATCCCGGTGTCGAGCTTCAGGTGCACGCGGACGCCCTCGGGGATCTCCTCGTCCCAGATCGCGAGCTCGAGCTTCGCCTCCCGCGCCTCGGCGATCTCGCGGCTCGTGGCGGTCGGTCCCATCACGAGGATCCGGGCCAGGGAAAACTGCTCCCGGAGCTCGAGCCCCTCGGCGACCGTCGCGACGCACAGCGCCCCGGCGCCCTCGTCCACTGCCACGCCGGCCACCTCGACGGCGCCGTGCCCGTACGCGTTCGCCTTCACGACCGCCCAGAGCTGGGCACCCTCGAGCGCGCGCAGCAAGGCGCGGGCGTTGCGCCGAACGGCGCCGAGGTCGACGGTCACCTCACTCCGGTGCATCTTCCCTCCCGCGCTGCACGTCGTTGAGCCAGAGCTCGAACAAGGGGTCGACGAAGACGACGCGCCCGTTCTCCTCCTCGAGCTCGCCCTTCGCAAGCAGCGAGCGCACCGCGTAGTGAGCGCCCGACTTCTTGAGATCGACCGCGCCGAGCGCCCGTGCGCCGTAGGGCGCGTCCGGGAAGAGCGCAATGGCCCGCAGCGCCCGCTGCTCGTTCGCCTCGAGCCCGCGCCAGAGCGCGTCGAACTCGGCCGCGACCTGGTTCCGCGTCCGAGCGAGCGCCGTCTGCCAGTCGTCCTCGTCGGCGGCCTTGCCCGGAGCGACCTCGTCCCAGAGCCTGTGCGCCAGCAGCATCGCCCGCTGAGGATGCCCATGCGCGGTGGCCAGCAGCGCGTCGAGGACGCGATCCGCGCTGCGCTTCGTCCGCGCGAAGCGCTCGGCGATGTAGGTGGCAACCTCGTCGTCCGGCAGCCTCCCGAGCCGCAGCGGCTCGGCCTGGCCGTAGAGCGGCCGCCCTTTGACGTCGAAGAGCTCGCGCATCATCCCTGGCTCCGAGCCGCAGAAGATGTACGAGGCCGACTCGCCCTGATGCTGAATGTGGCTGCGGAGGAGCTTGTCGAAGTCCTGCACCTTCGCGATGTCCTGGAACTCGTCGAGCGCGACCAGGACGCGCGTGCCGCTGCGCTCGGCGACGCGCTGCGGCAGATCGAGCAGTGCATGCAGCGCCGGCAGCGGGTCGGTGCGCGGCTCGAGCTGGAGCTTGACCGAGATCCCGGGAGCCCCGAGTGAAAGGCCGAGGCCGGTCGTCCTGAGGATCGCCTCGATCGTCTTGCGGATCGGCCCCTTCAGCTGCGCGTAGGCGCGCTCGATCCGGATCGTCACGTCTGCGTAGCTGAGGACGCCGTAGAGGTCGACCAGCACCGGGACGAGCTCGCCGCCCGCTTCCGCCTGCGCCAGCGCCTTGCCCAGAAGGCTCGTCTTGCCGAAGCGCCGCGGCGCGTAGAGGCGCACGTAGTGGCCGCCCGCCGCGAGCGAGAGCAGCTGCTGGATCTCGGGCTCGCGGTCGAGCACGTCCTCGGGCGCGAGGGGTCGCGAGTAGACGAACGGGTTGACGTCGGCCATGCCCGCACGCTAGCAGCTGGTTCGGCGGAACTGAACCAACTGGTTCGACCGGACTGAACCAGTTAGTCCAGGACGGCTGGAAGCGCCTGGATCACATCGCCGGCCACGGCGCCGCGCTGCGAAATCTCTCTCGACGCGAGCTGGCAGGCGGCCGCAGCGCCCGCGGCGGCGGTCCGCGCCTCCAGGCCTTTCGACAGGAACGCTGCAATCACGCCCGTGAGGACGTCGCCGCTGCCCGCGGTCGCAAGCGCAGGCGTGCCGAGCGCGGAGACCCAGACACCTCGGCCGGGCTCGGCGATGAGCGTGTCGGCGCCTTTCAGCAGGCAGACGCAGCTGAACTTCTCGGCCCCGCGCCTCGCGGCTTCGAGCCGGTGCGCGGCGACCCAGCCCGACTCCTCGCCGAGCAGGCGTCCGAGCTCGCCTTCGTGCGGCGTGAGCACCGTCGGCGCCGAGCGCTGGAACGGCTCGAGCTCGAAGAGCGCGTCCGCGTCTACGACCACCGGCACCTCGAGCTCGGCAAGCAGCCGCGCGACCACCTCCTGGGGCCCCGGCCCACGTCCGAGCCCCGGCCCGAGCGCGACGGCTCCGGCCTTGCCGGCGAACTCGACGATCGGCTCGATCGCACGCGGCGAGATCTTGCCGTCGTCCTCGGGGCACGGCAGCTTCACCGCCTCGAGCAGGCGCTGCTCGAAGACCGGCAGCGTCGACTCCGGGGCGGCGACCGCGACGTAGCCGGCATCCGCGCGGAAGGCAGCCTCCGCAGAGAGCGAGGGCGCCCCGGTCAGGCCGCGCGAGCCGCCGACGACCAGCACCGTGCCTGCGGAGTACTTGTTCTGGTCGGCCCGCCTGCGCGGAACCTCCCCGAGGATCGCCGGGGTCACCACACGGTGCTCGGTCTCGCCCGGCTCGAGCCCGATGTCGGCCACCACGACCTCGCCGGCATGAAAGCGCCCGGGAGCGACCTCGACGCCGACCTTGCGCCCGTGCATGGTCACGGTCAGCTCGGCGTCGACGCAGGGGCCCTCGACCTCGCCCGTCGAGGCGTTCAGGCCCGAGGGCAGGTCGACCGCGACGACCGGCGCGGAAGACGAGTTGATCGCCTCGATCTTCCGGGCGGCGTCCTCGCGCGGCTCACCGTGGAATCCGGTGCCGAAAAGCGCATCGACGATCACGTCTGCGCCGCTCACGTCGTCCGAGGCCTCCGCATCGCGCCCGGCCGCGCGAAGCACCTCCACCGCGATCCGCCCGTCGCCCCCGTTCGCGCCGCCGCCGCAGACCGCGACGAACCGCCGCGCCTGGGGGAACCTCCGCATCGCCCCCTCGGCAACGGCTCGCCCGGCGCGGGCCATCAGCTGGTCGACGTCGTGACCCGCCTCGGCCGCGCGCATCTCGTCGGCCGAATAGAGCGGCTCAAGCACGCTACGCGTCCTGGGATCCACAAATGATGCAAACAGCGGAGGCGAGCTCCCGCGAGTGCGTCATCGACAGCTCGATCTTCCCGGCTCCCACTCGCTCGGCCCAGGCGCGCGTCTTTCCGGACAGCGTCACCCCGGGCTTCGGCCGCCCGGCGATCTCGATCTCGCGCCAAGTGAAGAAGACACCCGACCCGAGCGCCTTCCCGACCGCCTCCTTGCCGGCGAAGCGAGCCGCGTAGTGCTGAGGCGGGTTCGCCTTGCTGTCGCAGTAGGCGCGCTCGGCCTCGGTGAAGCAGCGCTCGCGGAACCCCGGATAGCGCTCGAGCGCGCGAGCGATCCGCGGGATCTCGATCAGGTCGATCCCAACCCTCACCCCTGCAGCGACTCCAGCCAGTCCGGCAGCCCGGCGATCGAGTCGATCACGCCGTCCGGCTTGACGGTTGCCTCGTCCAGCGCCTCCTCGCGGAACTTGCCCGTCCGGACGAGGACGCTCCGCAGCCCGAACGCCTCGGCGCCGCCCACGTCGGCCTCGACGTCGTCGCCGACCATCCAGGTGTTCTCGGGCTCGTACTCGAGCGCCTCCAGCGCCGCGGCGAAGTAGGCCGCGCTCGGCTTCCCGAGCACCGTCGCCTCGGTCTCGGCCGCATACTCGAGCCCGGCGACGAACGCGCCCGCGTCGAGCAGCGCGCCGCGTGACGTCTGCCACCAGCGGTTCTTGTGCAGGCAGTAGAGCTCCGCCCCGTCCTGGAGCTCCGCGAACGCGCGCGCGAGGTTGTAGTAGCTGAAGACGCGGTTTGTCTCGAAGCTCTCGTCGGCGCCGCCGAGGAGCACCGCGTCGGCGTTCTCGCCGACGAGCTCGAGACCCGCGAGGTCATCGATGATCGCGGGCATCGTGAGCGCGAGCACCCGCTTGCCGGCGAGGGCGTGCGCGGCGGCAACCGGCGTCGTCTGAAGCTCGTCGTCCTCGAGCTCGACCCCGAAGGAGCGGATCTCGTCTGCGAGAGCCTTACGCGAGTGCGTCGTGTTGTTGGTGACGAAGCGCAGCTGGTAGCCGGCTTGCCGCAGCCGGGAGACCGCCTTGGCCCCGCCCAGGATCGGGTGTCCCGAGACGTGCAGCACCCCGTCGACGTCCAGCAGAATCGCACCCATGGCCGGCGAGTCTATTCGCGTAACCCGATCCGTCTCCCTCCCGCGCTCCGAAATCGACTTCCGCTACTCGCGCTCCAGCGGCCCGGGCGGGCAGCACGCGCAGAAGAGCGACACGCGCGTCGAGGCGTCGTTCGACGTGGAGTCGTCGCTCGCCCTCAGCGAGACGCAGAAGCGCCGCGTCGTCGCGAAGGCCGGGCCGGTGCTCCGCGCGATCGCCCAGGACGAGAGGAGCCAGTGGCGCAACCGCGAGCTCGCGACCGAGCGTCTGGTCGAGCAGCTCCGGGAGGCACTGCGAGTCCCGCGCCGGCGCCGGCCGACAAAGCCCACGAAGGCCTCGGTCGAGCGGCGCCTCGACCAGAAGCGCCGCCGGAGCGAGCGCAAGCGGCAACGCCGGACTCTCGAGTAGCTACGCTCGAAGCCGTGACGGCCCTGGACGCCATCGTCGTTGCCGCGATGGTCATCCCGATCCCGGTTCTCGGCGTGATCTGCTGGATCTTCTGGAAGGCGAAACAGCGAGAAGACGCAGAACGCGACGCGGTGCTCAGGCCGCCTCCGCCCGGCTGAGGAAATCCCGCACGAGCGCGAGCGTCTCCTCCGGCTGCTCGGCCTGCGCCATGTGCGAGCTCTCCTCCATGACGACGTACTCCGAGCCCGGGATCAGGCGGTGCGCGGCCTCCGTCGAGGCCGGCGTCACCTCGTCGTAACGGCCGGAGAAGATCAGCGTGGGCGCCTCGATCTCGCCGAGGCGGCCGGTGATGTCCCAGTCCCTGATCGTCCCGATCACGTGGAATTCGGAGGGCCCGTTCATCGAGTGATAGACCTCCGGATTCGCGTCGAGCAGCTGAAAGCACTCGACGAACCAGTCGGGCCACGGATCGACGCGGCAGAGGTGACGCCGATAGAAGACCATCACGGCCTCCTCGTACTCCGGGGCGTCCGTCGTCCGCGCCTCCTCGTGCTCACGCAGCGTCGCCTCGACCTCCGGCGGCAGCTCCGACCGGAGCCGCGCGATCTCGGGCATCCAGGCCGGCACGCTCGGCGGCGAGCTCTCCACGATCAGCGACACCAGCCCGTCCGGCCGCCCGGCCGCGTACTGCATGCCGAGCATCCCGCCCCACGAGTGGCCGAAGACGTGAACGCGGTCGAGGCCGAGCGCCTCGCGCACGACGTCGACCTCCTCGACGTAGAGCTCCGGAGTCCACATCGCGGGGTCATGCGGCTCGGAAACGGCCGAGTTGCCCGCTCCGAGCTGGTCGTAGAAGACGACCTGGCGCTCGTCGGCAAGCGCCTCGTACGGCTTCATGTGCAGCCAGTTCGCACCCGGCCCGCCGTGGAGGCACAGGAGCGGCACGCGTCCTTCGTCCCGTTGCGCTCCGACCATGCGGTACCAAGTCTCGCCGATCGAGAACGGGATGCGCCCTTCCGCCATCGGCACATCGTCCCACAAGTCTTACGGGACGCTTACACGTGCCTAACGGGTGCCTCATCGCCGCTTGACAAGCCCGGCCGAGTATTCGTGCGATCCCGGACAAGGAGTCGGAGAGAATGAAAAAGCACCTTGCATACCTCGCCCTCGTAGCGATCGCCGTGCTCACTGCAGGTGCCTCGAGCACGCTCGCTGCGCGGAACACCGGCACGATCAATTTCCAGTTCAACGGCAGGCTGCTCGCCGACGCCGGCAGCTCCTCGACGCTCTTCGTGGACGTCAAGGGCGGCAACAAGCCGGCGCTCAAGAAGCTGCTCGGCCAGGGCAATACGCAGCAATTCGCGGTCGGCTCGGGAACGCAGTACATCCGCTGGTCGCACGGCGTCCCGCAGGTCGTCGACGAGTCGAATCTCGTGGCCGGCGACCGCGTCACCGTCAACGTTCGCGCGGCCCGGAGCTCGACGCTCGCCCAGATCGAAGGCACTCCGGCCTGGCGCGTCGCCGATCGCGGCCCGTTCGGGCACTCGCCACGGCAGCCGCTCTGGCTCTTCATCGGCACGCTGCAGGCACCGGCCTCAGCTCACCACTTCACGCTGAGCATGACGGACGGGAACCGCCGCGCCCTGAGGGCGCTGCTCGGACAGGGCCTCAACCAGACGTTCACGTACGACGCGCACACGATCTTCGTCCTCTGGCAGGGCGGCGTTCCGCACGTGATCTCGCCCAGCGCGCTCGTCGTCGGCGACCGGGTCTCGGTCCGGATCCGCGCACCGCAGGCGTCCACGCTCGCCCAGGTCGAGGGAACAGCAGCGAACCACGTCGGCGACCACGAGCCGTACGCGGACGTGACTTCGCCCTAGGACTTCTACCCGCTCCCCGAGAAGAGAGGCCGCCTCGCGCGGCCTCTCTTTTTGCGCTGACGGCTAGTGTCCCGGCGCATGCGACTGCGGGGGTCTCTCGGCGGCGGCCGCGACATGGCGGTCGACCTCGGCACGGCGAACACGCTCGTGTTCATCCGCGGCCGCGGCATCGTGCTTTTCGAGCCGTCCGTGGTCGCGTTCTCGGAGGAGACCGGCAAGGTGCACGCCGTCGGCGCCGAGGCGAGGCGGATGATCGGCCGCACGCCCGCGACCATCAGAGCCACGCGTCCGCTACGCCACGGCGTGATCGCCGACTTCGAGATCACCGAGCAGATGCTCCGCCACTTCATCTCCAGGGCGGGCGGTAGCCGCTTCGCCTTCGCACGTGTCGTTCTGTGCGTCCCCAGCGGGATCACCGACGTCGAGCGCCGCGCCGTCGACGAGGCGACGCGCTCGGCCGGCGCGCGGGCTGTCTACCTGATCGAGGAGCCGATGGCCGCCGCGATCGGCGCGAACCTGCCCGTCGCCGACCCGGTGGCCAGCATGGTGATCGACATCGGCGGCGGCACGACCGAGGTCGCGGTGATCGCACTCGGCGCGATGGTCGTGTGGGAGTCGATCCGCGTCGGCGGCTACGAGATGGACGAGGCGATCGTCGACTACGTCAAGAACGCGCACAACCTCCTGATCGGACAGGAGACCGCGGAGACAGCGAAGATCGCGATCGGGTCTGCCTGGGAGGTCGAGGACGCGCCGCAGGAAACCCAGGTCGCGGGCCGCGACATCATGACCGGGCTGCTGCGGCGTGTAACGATCGGCGCCCACGAGGTGCGACGCGCCCTCGAGCCGCCGGTCGCCCGGGTGGTGACCGCGGTGAAGGACACGCTCGAGCGGACGCCGCCGGAGCTGGCCGCCGACCTCGGCGTGCGGGGGATCGTCCTCGCCGGGGGCGGGTCGCTGCTACGCGGGATCGACGAGCGCCTCCGGCACGAGGTCGGCTTGCCGGTGCAGCGCGTCGACTCGCCCCTGACCTGCGTCGCCGAGGGCGCGGGCCGCAGCCTCGACGAGCTCGAGACGCTCGAGCGCAGCGCGAAGGCCGCGCGCCGGGCTAAGCGCTAGCGCGGAATCAACGCACGGAGCCGGTCGAACGGCCGGGGGCGTGACAGCTGCGGCGTCGCGAGGAACCCGGCCAGCCGTTCGGCCTCGTCCTCGTCCAGCGACACCGCCCCCTCGGCGACGCCCTCGGAGCTCCAGACGCTGAAGCGGACGTGCGGCTCCTCGGTCAGGTAGCGCGAGACGCGCAGCGCCTTCCCTTCGTCGCGAGGATGCGCTCGAAAGAACTCGACCAGCTTGCGCCGCTGCGGAGCCGCGCACCAGGGGCAGAAGCGGAACGACACCGCCAGCTCCCCACCGCACTCGGCGCAGATGCGCACCAGCTACCTCCTCTCGCCCGAACCGTACCCCGAATGAGTGATTCTCGTCCACGCCGCGCAAGGTTCCGGGCGGGGGCGCTTCTATCCCGCACCAATGACGCCGAAGCCGCCGATTCGCGTTCTCATCGCCGACGACCACCGGTTGTTCGCGGAGACGCTTGGGCTCGCGCTCGATGCGCATCCGCTGCTGCAGGTCGTCGGGTATGCGCGAGAAGGCAGGGAGGCGGTCAAGCTCGCGTTGGCCCTCGATCCAGACGTCGTCCTGATGGATCTGGACATGCCGCTGGTCGACGGCCTCGAGGCAACGCGCGTCATCAGCGCTTCTCTCCCCGCGCGGGTGGCGGTGCTGACCGCCTCCCCGCTCCCCGAGGACTCCCTTCGCGCTCGGGAGGCTGGTGCGGCGGCCTACCTGACGAAGGGGGCCTCGGCGGAGGAAGTCGTCGATACCGTGCTGGAGCTCGCGAGCCCGCCGAGCCCTTCCGATTCCTACTCGCCGGCCCTTCCGCCCGGCCTCTTGCAATTCCGGGCGAGGCTCGCACACTGAGAGCGAGGCAACGGCTCACGTCTCCGCCCAGTGATGAGTGCCCTCCCCTCCATCCCCGAGAACGCCGCGACCCCGCGAGAGGCCGAGCTGGCCGGTGCGCTCTACGAGGCGTACTCGGGACGGATCCTCGGCTACTGCCTCCGGCGGCTGCCGAATCGCGAGGAGGCGGAGGATGCCGTCCAGCACACCTTCATGAACGCCTACCGCGGGCTCCGCCGGGGGATCGTGCCTCGCTCGGAGGCGGCGTGGCTGTTCAAGATCGCGGAGAACGTGTGCCGCGAACGGCGGCGCTCGGCGTGGCGGCGGAACCAGCTGGAGCTCGTTCAGGACCCGGACGGGATTGCGGGCCTAGCAGTCGCGCCGCAAAGGACGCATGACGAGCTGGCGGGGCTCGCCGACGCCCTCGCCGAGCTGCCGCCGAACCAACAGCGCGCGATCCTCCTGCGGGAGTGGCAGGGACTGTCCTACCGCGAGATCGCGGAGCAGCTCGAGGTGACGGAGAGCGCCGTCGAGACGCTGCTCTTCCGCGCGCGTCGCTCGCTGGCGCGCAAGCTCGACCGCTCGCGCGGGCGGGCCTGGGGCAGCATCGGGACGGCAGGCGCCTGGGCGAAGTCGCTCTTCGGCGGGGCCGCCGCGAAGGTCGCCGCGTCAGCGGTGGTGGTCGCAGGGATCGCGGTCGCAACGCCCGCCGTGCGGCACGACCTGGGAGGACCCTCTTCGACGAAAACCGCCGTTGCGAGCGCCGCCGTGCCTACGCCCGAGCCTCGGAGCCAATCCGTGACGCAGGCGAAGCCGGCGTCGGCACCGGCGAAGTCGCCCGCTACCACCCTGCGAAAGCGACACGTCCGGGGAAGAGCACCTCGGACACCGCCGAAGCGGACACGGCCGGCCTCAGCACGGCCTGCCGCCCAGGCTCCGCCGCCGTCCCACGGCTCTCCGCCCCCGCCCCCGCCGCCGAACGTTCAGGTCCCGCCGGTGGCGCCGCCCGCTCCGCCGCAATTGCCGGTGCAGCTGCCGATCGACCTGCCGCCGCTGCCACCGCTGCCGCCGATCAATGTGCCGGGTGGTGTGCCGCCTCTGCCGCCTCTGCCGCCGCTCCCGCTCCCCTAGGCCTCCTGCTCAGCCACACGAGCGCCACGGCCACGCCGCTGAAGACGATGTTGAGCGCGGTCGTGTAATTCCACGCGATGCCGCGGCTCGCGACCGAGTCGATCGAAGGCCGGTGAGACGGAATCAGCCCGGCCCAGCTGAAGATCCCGTCCACCGCGAGCGCGGCCGCGACCATCGCCCCGAACATGACCGCCACGATCAGCGCCGCAACGCGCAGGCCGTAGTAGCGCGCGTAGACGATGACGAGCGGGATGATGATCAGGTCGGCGTAGATGAAGGCGATCACGCCGCTGAACGAGATCCCGCCGGCCCAGAGGACCGCCGCCAGCGGCACGTTCCCGACCGAGCAGACGAACGAGAGCACCGCGACAAGCGGTCCCACGAGGACGTTCTCCAGCAGCTGGCCCGTTCCACCGGTGTGCGTCAGGAAGAGGTCGTTGAACACGCGCAGCGGCAGGAGCGCGATGAACCCGGCGATCAAGAAGCCGCCGAGGATCTCCTTCCAGAGCATCTTCCAGTCGTGCATGAAGTTCCGCGCCACCTCCTGCCAGGCGGCGAGCGAGCGCCAGGGCGAGCCGCCGGCCGCGCCGTGCGCGTGCCCCGTTTGGGCCGCGAGGGCGTGCTCACGCGCCCGTTCTTCCTCCTCACGCGAGACGAGCACCACCACCGCCAACCAGACGAGCACGATCAGGATCAGCCCGCCCGCGAACTCGGCAGCCGTGAACTGCCAGCCGATGAAGATCCAGATCACGATCCCGATCTCGAAGACGAGGTTCGTCGAGGCGAACTGGAACGCCATCGCCGCGGCGAGGCTCGCGCCCTTCTGGAAGGCCGACTTCGCGATCGCCACGGCCGCGTAGCTGCAGGACGACGAGGCCGCACCGAGCCCAGTGGCGAGCGCCAACGACCGAGGCCCGCGACCGCCGAGCGCGCGGGACATCTGCGCCCGCGGCACCCAGGCCTGCACGATCCCCGAGAGCAGGAAGCCGAGCACGAGCGCCCACCAGACCTCCCACGCCATCTGGAACGCGTTCCAAAGGCCCTGGCCAAGCTGGTTCAGCACCTCCACGCGCTGAGCGTATCGATGGCCTGCGCGGGGTAGACCGCGTAGCGATGGAAGACCGCCTGATCATCGTCGACGGCGCCACATTCGTCTTCTCGAGCCGCAACGGCGACATCGCCGCCGACCGGCCCGAGGGGTTCTTCTTCGAGGACGTGCGCCACATCTCGCGCTGGTGCCTGACCGTGGACGGGAAGCCGCTCGACGCGCTCACGAGCCGTGTCGTCGACCACTTCTCGGCCCGCTTCGTCGGAGCCGTGGAAGGCGAGCAGGAGCCGACGCTCTCCGTCAAGCGCGACCGCTTCGTCGCGGAGGGCCTGCACGAGGACATCGTGGTCACGAATCACGCGGCCGAGCCCCAGTCGGTGCGGCTCGAGCTCTCGTTCGGCTCCGACTTCGCGGACATCCTCGAGGCGCAGCAGGAGGGGACGATTCGACGGGGACGCCACTCGTCGGAGACGAGCGCGCACGTCGTGACGCTCTGGCAGAAGCGCAACGGCCAGCGCCGCGGGACGTCGATCCGCTTCCGCCGCCGCGGGCAGCTGCGACGCGACCGCGCCGTATTCGACCTGCAGCTCGGGCCCGGCGAGAGCTGGGACACCTGCGTCGACGTCATTCCCGTGGTCGGGACGCGGCGCGCCAGCCCGCTGCTCGGCTGCGACTCGTTCGGCCGCAGGGCGCCGGAGCTGCCGCTGAGCCAGGCCGACTGGGTGGCGGGCGCTCCGACGATCGAGGCCGACTGGGACCCGCTGCGGCACATCTACGAGCAAAGCCTGATCGACCTCGCCGCCCTGCGAATCCGCCCGCGCGAGGAGCACCTGCGCCACGCCATGCCTGCGGGAGGCCTGCCTTGGTTCATGACGGTCTTCGGGCGCGACAGCATCATCGCCGCGTACGAGGCGCTGCCCTTCCGGCCCGAGCTGGCCGAGGCGACGCTCCAGGCGCTCGCGGAGCTGCAGGCAACCGAATGGGACGACTTCGCCGACGCGCAGCCGGGGAAGATCGCGCACGAGCTGCGGCGCGGGATGCTGGCCGCCCTCGGCGAGATCCCGGGCGTCTATTACGGCACGCACGACGCGACGTTGCTCTTCCTGATCCTCCTCGACGAGTACGAGAGGTGGATCGGCGATCGCAAGTTCGTTCGGCAGCTCGAGGGGA
>DATDFL010000294.1:0-2775 GCA_036522595.1 Gaiellaceae bacterium | reverse complement strand
GCCGCCGGCCGGCACCGAGCCGTGCTCCGGGCCGACGTGCCGGATGAACGCGTCGTCGACCATCACCGCGAGGTCGCACGCCATCTGCAGCTCGTTCCCGCCGCCGACCGCGATCCCGTTGATCCGCGCGACGGTCGGCTTCCCTATCTCGCGCAGCCGGTCGTGCATGTCCTTGAAGGCGCCGAACCACTTCCAGTACTCGGTCGGGTTGCCGAGGTAGCCGTCCGCCCACTCGCGCAGGTTCGCGCCGACGCAGAAGGCGCGCCCCGCCCCCGTCACGACCACGACGCGGATCGAGTCGTCCCACGACGCGTCCTCGCAAGCCCGCGCGATCTCGCGGAGCATCTTGAAGTCGAAGGCGTTCAGGATCTCGGGCCGGTTGAGGGTGATCGTCGCCCGGGGCGACGCCTTCTCGTAGACGATCCGCTCGAAGCCGAGCTCGTCGGGGGAGACGGGGCGTGGAGCCTCGGGCTCGCTCATGCGATCTCCGCGAAGTGGACGTGGAAACGGCCGCCCATCTCCATCGCGTCCTTGCCGGTCGCCATGAACTCATCGGTGCGGGCCGCGGCGCGGAACGCGTCCTGGTCGGCGAACTCCCACTCCGCGTAGTACGGGTAGAGCGGCTCGCCCATCGGAGCGCCGAACACCTTGCCGTGCCGGAACGTTCCGCCCGGAACCTTGCGGCAGAGCTCCGCGTGCCGCTCGTAGCGCTCGGCGTCGGGCTCCTGCTCGTAGAGAACGAAGACTCGGACCATGCGGCTCCTTTGTCGGGACGCGCGTGAGCGTATAGCGTCGGCGCATGGCGAGCGGATCGGCTGTGGCGGTCGTCGTGGCTAGTGCCGCGGGGCTCGGAGGCGCGGTTCAGGCGGCCGTGATGGGCGAGCTCGGCGACCGGGTGGGGATCGTTCCCGCGGTGGCCGTGTCGGTGCTCGTCTCGCTCGCGTGCGGGATGGTCGCGCTGCTCGTCTGGGAGCGGAGCTTCGCGGGCTTGCGGGCTGCGGCGCACGAGCCCGCCTGGCTGTGGATCGGCGGCGTGATGAGCGTCTTCATCATCTTCGCGGTCACGATCGGGCCGCCGCGCATAGGCGTGACGGCCACCGTCGCGGTCGTGATCGCAGGGAACCTCGTCAGCGCCGCGATCATCGACCGCTTCGGCCTGTTCGGCGTCGAGCGGGTCGGCCTCGGCTGGCCGCGTGTCCTCGGTTTCGTGCTACTCGCGCTTGGCGCTGCGCTGACGCTTCGGCGGTAATGGTCGAGGAAGGATTCCACGCGTTCCGTCAGGGCCGCAACGCCGACGCGCAGGAGCTGTTCGAGCGCGCGCGCGGCTCGGGTGACCCTCAGCTGGAAGCCCAGGCCCTGGGGGGCCTCGCGCGAGTCGCACTCCGGGCAGGCGACACGCAGCGCACGCGCGACCTGGCGCTGCAGGCGTTGGGGCTTGCAGAGGACGAGGCGGGGCAGTGGAGCCCGCGCCACCTGCTGGCCGCGGCAGCCAGAGCGGACGGCGACTACGAACGCGCGGAGGAGCTCTACGGCGAGACGCTCGCGCTGGCGCGGCGGCTCGAGCTGCGTCTCCATGAAGCAGTCGAGCTGCTCAATCTCGGCTACGTCGCGCTCCACCGCGGTGACAAGAAGCTGGCGATCGATCGCTTCCACCAGAGCCTCGAGATCGGCGCCGAGCTGAACGACGACTATCTGCTCCCGTACTGCCTCCTCGGGGCGGCAAGCTCAGCGCTCTTGCGCGGTGATCGCGAGGAGGCGGCCCGGCTGCTGGCCGCCACCACGTCGGCGTTCGACCGGGCGGGCGCGGCGATCGACCCCGGCTCCGCGGAGGAATACGAGGAGACCTACGCTCACGTCATCGGCCTCGAGGCCGAGTGGGCCGAGGGCAGCCGGCTCTCGCTCGACGAGGCCGTCGCTAGAGCCCGACGAGCTCGTCCGGCTTGACTGGGACGCGCGTCAGCTCGCGGCCGGTCGCTGCGCGCAGCGCCGAGACGACCGCGGCGGTCGACACGACCGTCGGCGGCTCGCCGACGCCCTTGACGCCGTAGGGCGCGTCCGGGTCTTCCTCCTCGATCAGCTCAGCCTCGACCGGTGGCATGTCCAGCGTGGTCGGGATCAGGTAGTCGGTGAAGCTCGCGTTCGTGATCAGGCCGTCGCGCGTCTGGATCTCCTCCATGAGCGCGAGGCCGAGCCCTTGGGCCGTGCCGCCCTCGATCTGTCCCTCGACCTGCTGCGGGTTGATCGCCTTGCCGACGTCCTGTGCGGCGCCGATCCAGACCACCCGCGTCAGCCCGAGGTCGACATCGACCTCGGCGACGACCTTCATCGCGCACGCCGCGAAGGCGACGTGCGAGCGCTCGCCCGTGATCTGGCCGGTCTCGGGATCGAGCGGAGTCGTCCTCGGATGGCGGTAGATGCGCTCCACGTCGATCTCCTCGCCCGGACGCCGCGCCTGCTCCTCGAGCGCCGCGCGGCAGGCGTCGCGCACGGCGCCGGCGGCCATCCACGTCATCCGCGATGCGGAGGCCGAGCCCGACGAATCCACCGTGCCGGTCTGGCCCGGCGCCAGCAGCACGTCGTCGAAGCCGAGCTCGGTGCGCGCAACCTGCAGGATGACGCCGCTCACGCCCTGGCCGACCTCGGCGGCCGCGCAATGCACCTCCGCCGTTCCGTCAGTCAACAGGCGGACGCGCGCCGCGCAGTAATCGTCGAAACCCTCCGAGTACGCGATGTTCTTGAAGCCGACGGCGAAGCCGACACCGCGCCGAACACCCT
>DATDFL010000293.1:0-11976 GCA_036522595.1 Gaiellaceae bacterium | reverse complement strand
GTCTACGAGGCAATCGGGATGCGGCAGACGATCTCGTATCGCTCGCTCATTTTCTGAGCTTCCCTTAATACGGTTCGCCCGGCCTCCTCCCCGAGGCGAGCATATTCGGAAAGGTCGTACGTGTCTGTCACGAAACCGTGAAGAAAGCGTGACTTCTTCCGGGTGCAACACTTTCGGCGTGAGCGAGGACATTCACGCGCGCGTCGAGGAGCACATCCGCCGCCACGAGCTGATTCCGCCGGGCGGCGAGATCGTCGCCCTCGTCTCGGGCGGCCCCGACTCGACCGCGCTCTGGCACGTCCTCCGGGCCCTCGGCTACGACGTCGACGCACTCCACGTGAACCACCAGCTCCGCGGCTCCGAGTCGGAAGAAGACGCTCGTTTCTGCCGCGAACACCTCCAAGCAGAGGTCGTCGAAGCCCCGCCCCCCGATCGCCCAACCGAGGACGCGCTCCGTGAGCTCCGCTACTCCTTCGCCCGGGACCGTCTACGCGCGACCGGCCACACGGCGACCGACCAGGTCGAGACCGTCCTCTACCGCCTCGCCGCGAGCGGCACCGCGAAAGGCATCAAGCCGAAGCGCGAGGACGGAGTCGTCCGCCCGCTCCTGCCGCTCTGGCGCGAGGAAACGGAGGCGTACTGCCGCACGCACGACCTGCCGTACCGCGAGGACAGCTCGAACGCAGATACCAAGCGCGGCCTCATCCGCGACGAGATCCTCCCGTTGCTGCGTCGCCTTCATCCGGCAGCCGAGCAGAACCTCCTCCGGGCTGCCGAGCAACGGCCGTCCAAGCTCGACGAGCTGCTTGCCGACCTCACGGGCTCGAAGCGCCTGGACCTCGGCAACGGCCTCACAGCCGTCCGCGAATACGAGCGGGTCTGGCTCGAGCAGACCCCCGTGGCGCTCGAGCAGGCGGTGCGCTGGGGCCGGTGGCGCATTGAATCCGAGCTGCCAGGCCTTAAGGTACGAAGCTGGCGGCCGGGCGACCGGCTCGCAGGCCGCCGGAAGAAGATCCAGGACGTGTTCGTCGACGCCAAGATCCCGCGATCCGAACGCGAGGCGTGGCCCCTCGTCGTACGCGGGCGCGAGGTCGTCGCCGTGCCCGGCCTGGTCGAGGCCCCCGGAGTCACCGCAACCAGGGAGCCAGAGTGAGCCAGACCGAGCTCGAGCGCGCCGTCGGCGAGGTCTTGATCGACGAGGACGCGCTCAGCTCGCGGGTGGCCGAGCTCGGCGCCGAGGTCTCGGTCGATTACGAGGGCCGCGACCTGCTCCTGATCGGCGTTCTCAAGGGCGCGGTTTTCTTCATGGCCGACCTGATGCGGCACATCGCCGTCCCGTGCGAGGTCGACTTCATGGCGATCTCGAGCTACGGCGATTCGACCGACAGCTCCGGGATCGTGCGGATCCTGAAGGACCTCGACATCAACATCGAGGGCCGCGACGTGCTCGTGGTCGAGGACATCATCGACTCCGGCCTCACGCTCTCGTACCTGATGCGCAATCTCGAATCCCGCGAGCCGGCGAGTCTCGAGGTCTGCGCGCTGATGACGAAGCCGGACCGCCGTGAGATCGACGTGCCGGTCCGCTACATCGGCTTCGAGATCCCCAACCGCTTCGTCGTCGGCTACGGGCTCGACTTCGGCGAGCGTTACAGGAACCTGACCTACGTCGACGTGCTGAGCGAGGAACTGATCCCAGAAGGGCTTTGAATCCAGCCCAGGGCGGGAATGTGAGATTCATGCCCGCTGGTACCCTTTGCCGATAGAGGGCCCGTGAACCGATTCTTCCGCTCAGCGCTTTTCCCGCTTTTCGTAATCGTCCTGCTCGTCTACCTGGCGAGCCAGACGCTGATTCCGCACGGGAAGGGCGCGGAGAAGTTCACGACTTCCCGGTTCATCCGGGCCGCGCAGAGCGGCGATGTCAGGAATGTCGTCTTCAGCCCGGGCAAGCATTCGATCAGCGCGGACCTGATCTCGGAGGACAAGAAGGTCACCGTCCACTACCCGGCCGACCAGTCGGTGCCGCAGATCACCAAGGTCCTCGATGACAGGGGCATCGGCTGGGACTCCAAGGCCACCGGCGGTTTCTCGTGGGTCGGCACGCTGATCGGACTGCTGCCGTTCGTCTTCCTGTTCGCGTTCTGGATCTTCCTCATGAACCAGGTGCAGGGCGGCGGCTCGAAGGTGATGAGCTTCGGAAAGAGCCGTGCCAAGCGCATGGCACCCGACTCGCCGAAGATCGGCTTCAAGGACGTGGCCGGGGTCGACGAGGCGGTGGAGGAGCTCCAGGAGATCAAGGAGTTCCTGGAGAACCCCAAGAAGTTTCAGGCCCTCGGCGCGCGGATCCCCAAGGGCGTCCTGCTCTACGGGCCGCCCGGCACCGGTAAGACGCTGCTGGCCCGCGCGGTCGCCGGCGAGGCGGGGGTGCCGTTCTTCTCGATCTCCGGCTCCGACTTCGTCGAGATGTTCGTCGGCGTCGGCGCCTCGCGCGTTCGCGACCTCTTCGAGCAGGCCAAGCAGGCCGCTCCGTGCATCGTCTTCATGGACGAGATCGACGCCGTCGGCCGTCATCGCGGCGCAGGTCTCGGCGGCGGGCACGACGAGCGCGAGCAGACGCTGAACCAGCTCCTCGTCGAGATGGACGGGTTCGAGCTGAAGGACAACATCATCCTGATCGCCGCGACGAACCGGCCCGACATTCTCGACCCGGCGCTGCTGCGTCCCGGCCGCTTCGACAGGCAGATCGTCGTCGACCGGCCCGACCGTGTGGGTCGCCGCAAGATCCTCGAGGTTCACGCGAAGGGCAAGCCGATCGCGCCGGAGATCGATCTCGACACGCTCGCCGCCGGCACCCCGGGCTTCACGGGCGCCGACCTCGCGAACCTCGTCAACGAGGCCGCGCTCCTCGCCGCGCGCCGCGGCAAGAAGACGATCCAGCAGGAGGAGCTCGAGGAAGGGATCATGCGCGTGATCGCCGGCCCGGAGAAGAAGACGCGCCTGCTCTCCGAGGAAGAGCGCAAGATCACGGCGTACCACGAGCTGGGTCACGCGATCGTCGGCCACTACCTCGAGCACACCGACGACGTCCACAAGATTTCCGTCATCTCCCGCGGCCAGGCGCTCGGCTACACGATTTCGCTGCCGCGCGAAGACCGCTACCTGACGACGAAGACCGCGCTCATGGAGCAGCTGGCGATGACGCTCGGCGGCCGGGCCGCGGAGGAGCTCGTCTTCCAGGAGGTCACGACCGGCGCGGCGAACGACCTCGAGAAGGTCACCTCGACGGCCAAGCAGATGATCATGCGCTTCGGGATGAGCGAGAAGCTCGGCCCACGCGTCCTCGGGCGGAACCACGACATGCCGTTCCTCGGCCGCGAGATGGGCAACGAGCCCGACTA
Organism: Gaiellaceae bacterium; assembly: GCA_036522595.1. GTDB lineage: Bacteria > Actinomycetota > Thermoleophilia > Gaiellales > Gaiellaceae > AC-32. The sequence continues at coordinate 8,578 of DATDFL010000293.1, read as the reverse complement.
CTCCGAGGAGATCGCGCGGGAGATCGACGACGAGATTCGGCGTGTGATCGAGGAGGGCCACGATCTCGCGGTCAAGGTGCTCAAGGAGCACATGGCCGACCTGCACCGGCTCTCGGGGATCCTGATCGAGCGCGAGACGATCGACAAGGACCAGTTCGAGCGCCTGCTCGCCGGCGAGACCGAGGAGCAGGTCTTCCCGGAGGAAGCGCCCGCGCTGCCGGAGGAGACGCCGTCCGAAGAGCCGAAGCGCCGCCCGCAGCCGCGGCCGCGCCCACTGCCCTTCCCCGGCGCGACCATGCAGCCTCCGCCCCCTGAGGGCGCGAAGAGCTGACGGCAGGCCGGCGCGACATCTGGGCCGAGTGGCTCGCGGAGCGGCGGCACGGCGGCGACCCCGAGATGCGTCGCCGGCTCGCGGAGCATCTTGGGCCGATTCGCGACAAGGTGCTCGACCGGGCGGGCCTTGCCGAGGGCGAGACGCTGCTCGACGTCGGCTGCGGTGAGGGGATGATCGGCTTCGGCGCGCTCGAGCGCGGCGCCGGGCACGTCGTCTTCTCGGACATCTCGGACGACCTGCTCGAGTTCTGCCGCGAGGCCGCAGCGGAGCTCGGCTTCTCGGACCGCGCGAGTTTCGTGCGGGCGGGCGCGAACGATCTCGCCGCGGTTAGGAAAACCTCCGTCGACGTCGTCACGACGCGCTCGGTGCTCATCTACGTGGCCGACAAGGGCGAGGCGTTCCGCGAGTTCTTCCGCGTGCTGCGCCCAGGCGGGCGGTTCTCGTGCTTCGAGCCGATCAACCGCTTCCAGATGGAAGAGCGGACTGCGGGCTTCTGGGGCTATCCCGCCGATGGGCTGTCGGATCTGGCCCAGCGGGTCGAGCAGGTGTATGAGGAGATCCAGCCGCCCGACGACCCGATGCTCGATTTCGACGAGCGCGACCTGATCCGGCTCGCCGAGGGCGCCGGCTTCTTCCCGATCGACCTCGAGCTGCACGCCGAGATCCGGGCGATCGAGCCCAAGCCGTGGGAGGCGTTCCTCAACAGCTCGGGCAATCCGAAGATCCCGACGATCGCCGAGGCGATCGACCAGGCGCTGACACCCGACGAGAGGACGCGGTTCGCGGCGCATCTCCGCACGGTCGTCGAAGAGGGCAAGGGCGTCTGGCGCATGGCCCAGGCCTATCTGAGAGCCGTCAAGCCCTAGCTAAGGATCGGGCTCGCGTCGTGCCCGATGTTGCCCTCGTCGCGGTAGAGCGCCTCGACGTTGTTGCCGTCGGGGTCGAGCAGGTACGCCGCGTAGTAGCCGGGCGCGTAGTCGCGGTAGCCGGGCTCGCCGTTCGAGCGAAAGCCGGCCTCGACGCCCGCGCTGTGGAACTCGTCGACTTGCTCCCGCGCACGCGTGTAGAAGCAGACGTGGAGGTTCTGCGTGGGCGGCTGCCGGTCGGCGACGTTCAGGTTGGCGAAGCACGTCCAGTCGTCGCCCTCGGCCAGCTTCGGGATTCCGATCGCCGCGAGGATCGTCTCGTAGAAGCGCACGCTCTCGGCGTAGTCGCTCGCGTGGACGTCGACGTGGTCGAAGACCCGGAGCGACCAGTCCCAGCTCTCGACGCTCATCCCGCCGCTCCCGCGACGCCCGCCTGCCAGGACGCCCACAACCGCGCGTAGCGCTCGCCCTGCTGGACCAGCTCGTTGTGCGACGCGACCTCGACGACGCGGCCCGCGTCCATCACGACCACGCGGTCGGCGCGCTCGGCGGTGGACAGGCGATGCGCGATTGTGATCACGGTGCGCCCGGCGACGACCGCGGCCAGCGCCAGCTCGACGGCAGCCTCGGTCGCCGGGTCGAGGCTCGACGTCGCCTCGTCGAGCACGATCACCGCCGGGTCGGCGAGCGCCACGCGCGCGATTCCGACCAGCTGCCGCTCGCCGGCCGAGAGCCGGACGCCGCGCGTCTGGACGTCGGTATGGATGCCGTCGGGCAGCGACTCGAAGCGCTCCCGCGCGCCGATCTCTTCGAGCGCCCTGAGGACGTCGTCGTCCGAGGCCTCCGGGTAGGCGAGCCGCACGTTGTCGGCGATCGTGCCGCTGAACAGGTGGCCCTCCTGCGGGAGCATCACGATCCGGTGCCGCAGCGACTCGAGCGTCCCGTGCCTGAGGTCGACACCACCGAACAGGATCCGACCCGCCTGCGGGTCGTACTGCCGGGTCAGCAGCTTCGCGAGCGTCGACTTCCCGGCGCCGGTGACGCCGACCAGGGCCACGTGCTCGCCGGGCTCGAACGCCAACGAGACGCCTTTCACGACTGCGGGCCCGTGCTCGTAGCCGAAGGTGACGTCCTGCAGCTCGACCTCGCCGTCGGCCGGCAGCTCCACCGCCTCGCCGTGCTCCGCGACCGCGTTTTCGGTCTGCAGCAGGCGGACGATCTTTCCCAGCGCGGCGAGCCCCTGGCGGAAGTCGCCGAGCCACTCGCTGAAGCGGGCGATCGGGTCGAAGAGCTGGACGAGGTAGAGGACGTACGCGGCGATCGTGCCGCGCGAGATCGAGCCGTTGCGATACATCGAGGCCGCGACGAGAAGCACCGCGAAGAGCGCCGTCGTCTGCGCGAGCGGGATCATCGTGAAGAGCCGAATGTTCACGTAGGACGCGCGCCGCCAGGCGCCGATCTGGGCGCGGCTGCGCGGCTTGTACGCCTCCATCGTCCGGTGCTCGCGCCGGAAGGCCTGCACGACGCGCACCCCGGCGAGGCCCTCCTGTAGCGCGGTCAGCGTCTCGGCGACCCGGTCCCGGATCGCGTGGTAGACACGCCCCGCGCTGTGGTGGAACCACCAGCTCGAGGCGATCAGAAGCGGCAGCGCGACGAGCGAGACCGCCGCGAGGATGGGGGAGAAGTACACGAGCGCAAGCACCGTGAGCACGATCTGCAGGCCGCTGCCGACGACCTCGACGAGCGCCTCACGGAGGAACTCGTCGAGCGCCTGGACATCCGAGGTCAGGCGCGAGACGAGCACGCCCGCCCGCTCACGCTCGAAGAAACCGAGCGGCAGCGCCTGGAGCTTGTCGAACGCGGCGCGCCGGAGCGAGTTGAGGAAGCGCTCGCTCGCGGTCGCGGCCAGCAGCACCTGCGCACGGACGACGAACGGCTTGACGATCGCGAGGCCGAGCAGCACGAGCGCGGCGACGTTCAGGGCGTGGCGGTCGTGCTTCTCGATCCCCGAGTCGACGGCGAAGCGCACCAGCGCCGGACCGGCGAGCGTGATCAGGGTCGACAGGATCACCGCGGCCGCCGCGCCGAGGTAGCGCGGCTGCACCTCGCGGATCATCTCGCGCGTCACGCGCCAGACCTCCCTCAAAGGCGCCTGCTCTTTCATCGGTTGCGTCCCTCGCGGCCCGCGCGTCGACCGGTCATTTCAGACGGCCGCACAGGCAGAGCCCGCACGGCCTGGCATCGACATCGCAAGCGACGTCTCACGCGGCCGCCTCCTCCAGGGCGAGCAGCGTGCGGTAGCGGGCCGAGCCGCGCAGCAGCTCCTCGTGCGCCCCTTCCTCGACGATCCTTCCCGCCTCGAGCACGGCGACGCGGTCGGCGAGCGCGATCGTCGCCGGCCTGTGGGCGATGACCAACGTCGTACGCCCGCGCATCACCTCGGCGAGCGCAGCCCGGATCTCGTGCTCCTTCGTGGCGTCGACCGCGGACGTCGCGTCGTCCAGCACCAGCACCGCGGGGTCGGCGAGGATCGCGCGCGCGATTGCGATCCGCTGGCGCTGTCCGCCCGAGAGCGAGAAGCCGCGCTCGCCGAGCACGGTGTCGTACCCGTCGGGCAGCTGCGAGATGAACTCGGTTGCGCCGGCGAGCGCCGCCGCGCGCTCGACATCCGGGTCGCCCGCGTCCGGCCGCCCGAACCTGATGTTCTCTCGCACGCTCTCGCTGAACAGGAAGGTCTCCTCGAAGACCAGCGCCACAGCGCGACGCACGTCGGCGAGACGCAGGTCGCGCAGGTCGTGGCCGTCCAGGAGCACGCGCCCGCCGTCGGGGTCGTACAACCGCGCGAGCAGGCCGGCGACCGTGCTCTTTCCGGAGCCCGTCGCGCCGACCAGCGCGAGCGACTCGCCAGGCGCGAGGTGCAGGTCGAGCCCGTCGAGCACCGCCTGGTCGCCCGCATGCCCGAAGCGCACGCCGTCGAGCCGAACGTCCCCTTTGGCATCGAGCGTTTCCGCATGGCGAGGCTCCACCAGCCTCGGCTCGACCTCGAGCACCTCCGTGATCCGCGCGCTCGCGGCGAGCGCCTTCTGCACGGTGGTCACGCGCTGACCGAGGACGCGGAGCGGCCAGACGAGCATCACGACGTAGGCGCTGAAAGCGACGAACGTGCCCGTCGAGAGGTGGCCGGAGATCGCCTGCCGCCCGCCGACCCACAGCACGGCGGCGATGCCGATGAGCGGCAGCATTTCGAGCAGCGGGTTGAACACGGCGTCCAGGCGCGCCAGGACGATCGCGCGGTCGTAGACGTCGTCGCTCTTGCGCCGGAACCGGCCCGAGAGCGCCGCGCCCGCGCCGAGCCCCTTCACGACGCGGATCCCCGCGACGGATTCCTCGACGAGCGTCGCGGCATCCGCCCAGGACTCCTGCAGCCGGCGCGTCCCGACCTCGTACTTCTTCGAATAGAGCCACGCGGCCACCGTGATGATCGGCACCGGGATCAGGACGAGCAGTGCCAGCTTCGGGTCGAGGATCAGCATCACGGCCGCGACGGCGACCACCGTCAGCGCGTAGCCGATCGTGTGCCCGATCGCGTCCATCATCCGCGCGACGTGCGTGGAGTCCGACGAGGCGCGGCTGAGCAGCTCGCCCGGCCCGACGCGGTCGTGGTAGGCGGGGTCGAGGCGGAGCGCATGGGCGAAGATCGCGTCGCGGACGCGCGCGTCGGAGGCCGAGCGGTTGCGGATCGCATAGATGTGGCGGACGCCGCCGGCGCAGACCTCGAGCAGCCCGACGGCAAGCAGCGCGATCAGCCAGATCAGCAGGTTGTGGTGGTCGTGCGTGACGATCCCGCGGTCGATCGCGTACTTGACGACCAGCGGCGCACCGACCGCGCCGACCTGCCAGAGCAGGCCGGAGGCCGCGGCGCCGGTCACGCCGTGGGCCTGAGAGCGCACGATCGCGCGCACGAAGCGCCACGCGGACGCGCGGCGTTCTTCCGCTCCCTCCATCGCAAGTCAAACTACCTGCGCGTGCAGCCTTCGATCGAAGCCCGTTTCCCGCGACCCTCCGTGATGGGCGTCGTGAACGTGACCCCGGACTCGTTCTCGGACGGCGGGGTGCACTTCGACCCGGGAAAAGCGTTGAGCGCGGCCCGGCGGATGCTCGACGAAGGCGCGGCGATCGTGGACGTCGGCGGCGAGTCGACGCGGCCTGGCGCCGAGCCGGTCAGCGCCGGCGAGGAGCTGCGGCGGGTCGGTCCCGTGCTGGAGGGGCTCCAGGGCGAGGTGCCCGTCTCGATCGACACCTCCAAGGCAGAGGTTGCGCGCCGTGCCCTCGAGCTCGGCGCAGAGCTCGTCAACGACGTCACCGCGCTGCGAGGCGACCCCGAGCTGGCCGGCGTCGTCGCCGACCAGGGCGCCTACCTCTGCCTGATGCACATGCTCGGCGAGCCCCGCACGATGCAGCGCGACCCTCGCTACGACGACGTGGTCGCTGAGGTCGCGCGCTTCCTCGAGGAGCGTCTCGCTGCGGCCGTCACCTCCGGCATCCCGGAAGAGCACGTCTGCCTCGACCCGGGGATCGGCTTCGGCAAGACCGTCGAGCACAACTTCGAGCTGATCCGCCGCCTGGACGAGCTCACCGCGCTCGGCAGGCCGATCGTCGTCGGCTTCTCGCGCAAGAGCTCGCTCGGCAAGCTCCTGGGCGATCCCGACGCGACCACCGGCACGACCGCAGCGAGCGTCGGTGCGGCCGTCGCCGCCTACGAGCGGGGCGCGTCCATCCTCCGCGTCCACGACGTCCGCGAGCACGTCGAGGCGCTAACCGCAGCCGCTGCGGCGCTCGGATGACCGTGCTCGTCGAGCTCAAGGGCCTCGAGATCCCGGGCCGCCACGGCGCCACGCCCGAGGAGCACGAGCGCGACCAGCGGTTCCTGTACGACCTCGAGCTCGAGCTCCCCGAGCCGCGGGCCGACCGCCTCGAGGAAACCGTCGACTACCGCGAGGTCGTCGGGGTCGTGCGCGAGGTCTCGGCAACAGAAAGACAGCTCCTGGAGACCCTCGCCGCGGCCGTTGCGGAGGCGCTGATGGAGCGCTTCCCGCTCGAGCGCGCACGCGTGCGTGTTTGCAAGCCCGAGGTCAGGCTCGACGCCCCGGTCGAGTGGACGGCCGCTACCGCCGAGCGCTCACGACGCTGAGCTTGTAGCCCGCGTCGACCGCGCCCTTGGCGAGGAAGGCGTCGACGTACACGTACTGGCCGGCCCCGCCGCCGCGCACAACCACGCGCTCCAGGCGCGCTCCGCGGTGCCCAGACATTCCGAGCAGGTCGCGCCGTGCAGCCGCCCCGCGCTCGAAGACCGTGCTCGTCTTCGCCCCCCAGACCTCCAGGTTCACGTTCGCCTTCGGCTTCAGCGTCACGGTCAGCCGGCCGTGCGCCGGGAGGTACGCGCGGTAGACGTCCTCGGGATCGTCGCCCTGCTCCAGGTGCGCCGACAGCGTGCCCCGCACCCGCGGATGGCCCTTCTTGGAGAGCCCGTTCGGCTTGACGAGGTAGACGTCCTCGTTCGGCTCTTGCGGATCGGCCGCGGGAGCCTTCCGCGCCAGGGCCGCGTTGACGTCGAGCAGCCCGTAGCCGGTGCTGCGGTTCCAGCCGCGGCCGCTCACCTGGTGCGCGGAACGGCGCATCACCTCGAAGAGCTGCGTGTTGGTCAGCGTGGGCCGCACGGTCCACACGGCCGCGGCCGCTCCCGAGACCAGCGGCGCGGAGAAGCTCGTCCCGTCGAGCGGCTCGTAGCCGGACGAGTTCCAGATCTTCGGAACCGCGACCATGATGTCCTGGCCCGGAGCGACGAGGTCCATGTCCGGCGACGAGCTCGAGAAGTAGGTCGCGTGGTTCGCCTCGTCCGTGGCGCCGATCGTGAGCACGTGGGCGAAGGAGGCCGGGAACGAGCGCGGGCTGCCCTGCTGGCGATCGTTGCCTGCCGACGCGACGATCACCGAGCCGGCCCCGAAGGCGGCCAGGATCGCGTGCTCCTCGATCGCGATCCGGTCGAAGCCGCCGAGGCTGAGGTTGATCACCGTGCGCCCGTGCTTCACAGCATTCGCGAGGCCGTCGATCTCGCCGCCGACCGTGAGCAAGCCCGCGGGGCTCGCGTCCCAGATCTGCAGCTTCGCCTGCGGGTAGATGCCCTCGATGCTCGGGTTCGCGGCGTCGCTGCCGACGTTCGCGGGCGCCGCCGCGGTCGAGGCCGTCGCGGTGCCGTGCAGCTCGTCCTCGGTCGCGGAGAAGGTCTGCGTGTTGAGCGCGGTGGTGTCCGGCCGGCCGACGAACTCCGGATGCGAGAGGTCGACGCCGGAGTCGATCATCGTCACCGGCACGCCCGGGCCCGGCGGTGACCAGATATCGGCGCCGACTGCGTGGATCCACCACTCCTGCGGGCAGAAGTAGTCGGTGCAGAAGCTGAGCGCCCTCGTCTCGCGCAACGGCCGCAGCGGGTAGTCCGGAGTGACCGAGCGGACGAGGCCCGCCTCCCGGAGGCCCGGGAGCATGCGGGCGGCTGCGTGGCTCGGCACCGACCAGAGCTGGAGCTGCGGGTCGATCAGGCGCCCGCCGGCCTGGCGCAGCGCGAAGGTCGCACCCGGGCCGCGGAGCTGGTCGAGCCCGATCAGCGCGTGCCGGTAGTGGAGCAGCCGCTGCGGGGTCCGGGCGTCCGGCACGACCGCGCGGCCCTGATGGAGCGGCAAGGCCGCGTTCGCAGGAGCCGAGCACGCGAGCAGGCAGGTCGCGATGAGGACAAGGCGGCGCACCGGACGCACAAGGTACCGATGCCCGATCAGAATCGTTGTAATGCCCACGGCCTTCGTCGGCATCGGCTCGAACCTCGGCCAACCTGAGCGGCAAATCCAGGCTGCCCTCGAGGAGCTCGCGGCCGAGGAGGGCGTCGAGCTCGTGGCGGTCTCCAGCCTGCGCGAGACCGAGCCCGTCGGCTACCTCGACCAGCCGAACTTCCTCAACGGCGCCGCGCAAGTGGAGACGGAGCTCGGCCCGCGAACGCTGCTCGAGCGCCTGCTTGCCATCGAGGCCCGCCTCGGTCGCGATCGCGGCGAAGGCCCCCGCTTCGGGCCGCGCACGATCGACCTCGACCTCCTCGTCTACGGAGACGAAACCGTCGAAGAGCCGGGCCTCACCGTGCCGCATCCGCGCCTGGCGGAGCGGCGATTCGCCCTCGAGCCGCTCGCTGAGCTGGATCCAGGCCTGGAGATTCCTGGTCTCGGGCCGGTCCAGGCCTTGTTGTCAGAGCTAGTATGACGGCCTGATGTCTCACCTCGACGAGCTTGACGAGTTCGAGGCCCAGCTGGAGCTCGCGCTCAAGAGGGAGTACTCG
>DATDFL010000292.1:0-10641 GCA_036522595.1 Gaiellaceae bacterium | reverse complement strand
ACCGCGTAGACGTCGTTCGGGTTGCCGCCCTTGTACTTCTTCATGATCGAGCGGTAGAGCTTCATTCCGGAGTTGTTGCGCCAGGCCGGGTCGGTCGGGTCCTTCAGGAACACGATCGAGATCGTGCCCTCGGTCTGCTTCTTGTTCGTCGCCGCGCTCGAGAGGCCCATGATGTTGGCGGCGCTCGAGACGGCGTTCATGTAGACGAGCGGCTTCCACGAGAGCTTGCGCGCGTAGACGTACGCCTGGATCGCGAACTTCGGCGTCGCGAACACCATCAGCGTGTTCGTCTTGGCCGCCTTCAGCTTCGCGATCTGCGACTGGACGTCCGGGTCGTCGACGTTGTAGCTCTGCTTCGTCTTGATCAGGCCGGCCTTCTTGCCGAGCCCGCGCTGCAGGCCCGCGAGCAGGTCCTTGCCGTAATCGTCGTTCTGGTAGAGGACGCCGATCCGCGACTTTCCCGCGTGCTTGACGATGTAGCGGCCATAGATCGTCCCCTCGGCGCGGTAGTTCGGCTGGTAGCCGATGGTCCACGGCCACTGCGAGTAATCCTTGCCCCACGTCGTCGCCCCGCTGGCCACGAAGAGCTGCGGCACCTTGAGCGCGTTCAGGTACGGCCGCGTGGCGAGATTGTGCTCGGTGCCGAGGCTGTTGAAGATGGCGAAGACGTGGTCCTGCTCGACGAGTTCCCGGGTCTTGGCCATCGTCTGCCCGGGGTCGTACGCGTCGTCCTTGATGATGTAGCGGATCTTCCGGTGGTTGACCCCGCCGTGCGCGTTGACGTAGCGGAAGTACGCGGCGGCGCCGAGCCCGACCGTTCGGTAGGACGACGCCACGCCGGTGAGCGGGATCGTCCCGCCGATCACGACTTCGGTCGGGCTCACCCCGGGCGTCGCGGTGCCCGCGCCCGAGGCAACGGTTGCGAGCGCCAGCGCGCCGAAGATTGCGATTACGACCCGGCTCATGCCCCTGCTACGGACGAGTGTACAACCAGGTTGTTAGCGGTCTCGCGGCGCGGCGGAGCAGCCCGCCGGCCCCTGTGGGGAGCAGGATCATCGCGACGATGATCGCCGCGCCGTAGATGAAATCGGGCACACCGGAGCGGGTCGAGACGTGCGTCGAGATCGTCGGCAGGTACTGGACGAAGAGCGCGCCGAGGACGAGCCCAGGGAGCGAGCCGAGGCCGCCGACGACCGCGCCGACCAGGATCAGGATCGAGAGCCGGAACGTGAAGCTGAGCGGGCTCACGATGTTGCCCTGGATCGCGAGCAGCGAGCCGGCCACTCCCGCGTAGACGCCGCTGAGCGCGAATGCCAGCGTCTTCGTCGCCGCGAGGTTGACGCCGCTGGAGACCGCCGCGACCTCGCTGTCGCGAACCGAGCGGAAGACCCGGCCTGCGTGCCCGCGCACGATCAGCCAGGCCAGGGCGAAGCCGACGATCCCGATCGACCACGTCAGGTAGTAGAGGAAGTGCGCCTGAGTCATGTTGTGGCCGAAGATCGTGACCTTCCCGGTCAGCCCGGTGATCTGCTGCGGCGCGGACTCGAAGAAGCTCAACCCCTGGCTGCCGCCCGTGAGGCCGGGGAACTTCTTGATCAGCGACGGCATCGAGACCGCGAAGCCGAAGGTCGCGAGCGCGAGGTAGAGGCCGGAGAGCCGTAGCGCCGGGATGCCGATGATGAAGCCGACGATCCCGGCGGCGAGGCCTGCGAGCGGGATCGTCCAGACGTCGCGCCAGTGCTCGTGCACCACGAGCGCTGCGGTCGTGTATGCGCCGATCGCCATCAGGGCGCCGTGGCCGAGCGAGATCTGGCCGGTGTAGCCGGTAAGCAGGTTGAGCCCGACGATCGCGATGAAGAAGACGCCCGCGCCCGCGAGGTCGCGCGAGTGGAAGTCGCTGACGAGGTGCGGGAGCAGCAGGAAAACCGCGAGGCCCGCGGCGACCGCGAGCGCCCACGCGCCGATGCCGAGGGCTCGTCTCACACGCGCCTCACGGAGGCGTGGCCGAAGAGCCCGGCTGGTCGCACGAGCAGCACGCCGAGGATCACAGCGAGGGCGACGGGCAGGCGCAGGTCGGTGCCGATCCAGTCGACATAGGTGCCGATCAGGTTCACGAAGACGCCGAGCAGCATCGTCCCGACGACCGCGCCGAACGGGCTCGAGATGCCGCCGAGCACCGCCCCCGCGAAGGCGTAGAGCAGGACGGGCTGCATCAGGTTCTGGTCGAAGCTCGCCAGTGCGGGCGCGGTCAGCATCCCGGAGACGGCACCCATCGCCGCGGCGAGGCCCCAGCCGAGCGCGAGCATCCAGCTCACGCGGATCCCGAGCAGACGGCTTTCGTCGGGGTTCACCGCGGCAGCCCGCAGGGCGAGCCCGAGCTTCGTGAACTGGAAAAGCACGAAGAGCAGTGCGACGACGCCGAGCGAGACCGCGATGTTGCCGAGGTCCTGGATCGAGAACGCGACTCCGGCCACGTTGATCGGCCGCGTCGAGAACGCGTTCGGCAGCGTCCGCGTCTCGGAGCTCCAGAACCAGCGCGCCGCGCCGTCGACGAGGAAGAAAAGCCCGAGCGTCACGATCACCACCGTCAGCACCGGCGCCCGCTCGACCGGCCGGATCACGACCCGCTCGAGCGCGACCCCGCCCACGAACGAGATCGCCAGCGTCAGGAAGAACGCCTCCCAGTACGAGAGGCCGTGGTGGATCAGCGACCACGCGATGAAGGTCGAGAACATCGCCATCTCGCCCTGCGCGAAGTTGACGACTCCCGTCGAGCGGTAGATCAGGACGAGCGCGAGGGCGAGGAGCGCCCAGAGCCCGCCGGACGAGAGGCCGATGATGGTCTGCTGGGCGAGCTGTGTCCAGTCGAAGGCGAGGACCACGCTAGTAGCCGAGGTAGGAGCGGCGGACGGACTCGTTTCGGCGAAGGGTCTCGCTGCCGCCCTCGAGCGCGACGCGGCCGACCTCGAGGACGTACGCGCGCGAGGCTGCCTCCAGCGCGAGGTTCGCGTTCTGCTCTACGACGAGCACGGTCAGGCCCTCGCGCTCGTTCAGCTCGCCGACGATGCGGAAGATCTCCGCGACGACCCTCGGCGCGAGGCCGAGCGACGGCTCGTCGAGGAGCACGAGCCGCGGGCGCAGCATCAGCGCCCGGGCGAGCGCGAGCATCTGCTGCTCGCCGCCGCTGAGCGTCCCGGCCCGCTGGTTGCGGCGCTCCTCGAGCCACGGGAAGTTCACGAGGATGCGCTCCTCGTCCTCGCGGATCGCCGCCCGGTCGCGGCGCGGGTAGGCGCCGAGGCGGAGGTTCTCGCCGACCGAGAGCTCCGACAGCGTTCCGCGCCCCTCCGGCACGTGCGCGATCCCGAGCCTCGCCACGGCTTCCGGGGAGCGGCCGGCGATGCTCTTGCCGGCGAAGCGGATCGTGCCGCTGCGGCGCACCGTCCCGGAGATCGCGCGCAGCGTCGTTGTCTTGCCCGCTCCGTTGGCGCCGAGGACGGCGATGATCTCGCCCTCGCCGACGCTCAGCGAGATGCCGTGCAGGGCCTTGACCGGCCCGTACCGCGCCTCGACGCCCTCGAGCGCGAGCAGGGGCTCAGCCATCGGTCGTCCCCAGGTAGGCCTCGATCACGGCCGGGTCGTTCTGCACCTCGGCAGGCGTCCCGCTCGCGATCCGGCGGCCGAAGTCCAGGACGTGCACGCGCTCGGCGCTGCCCATGACGAGGCCCATGTGGTGCTCGACGAGCAGCACGGTCAGCTCGAAGTCGTCGCGGATGCGGCGGATCAGCCCGCCGAGCTCTTCGACCTCCTCGTGGTTCAGGCCGCCGGCAGGCTCGTCGAGGAGGAGCAGGCGCGGGCCCGACGCGAGCGCACGGGCGAGCTCGACCCGCTTCTGCAGCCCGTAGGGCAGCTCGCGCGCCTGGCGGTGGGCGTGCGGCCCGAGGGTGACGTAGCCGAGGATCTCCCGCGCGCGGCGGCCTCGCCGCGCGTGGCGTCCCATCAGCACGTGCTCGAGGACCGTCATCGAGCCGAACAGCTCGACGTTCTGGAAGGTGCGCGCGATCCCGCGGCGGACGACGCCGTGCGGCGCGGTGCGCAGGAGCGACTCGCCCGCGAACTCGATCTCACCCGACTCGGGGCGGTAGAGCCGCGTGATCAGGTTGAAGACGGTGGTCTTGCCGGCGCCGTTCGGGCCGATCAGCCCGACGATCTCGCCCTCCCCCACGTCGAGCGAGACATCGTCGACGGCGACGATCCCGCCGAACCGCCGCGTCACCCCCTCGACCCGGAGCAGCGCCACGGGTCAACCCTAAGCGGTCAGTTACACGAGTACCGTCACGGTCGCGCTCTTCGGGCTCTCCGTTCCACGCCAGGTCCCTGCAGCGGGCGTGACGGTGTACTTCCAGGTCCCGGTCGGGACGCTGTGCTCGACGCAGTTCGTCCCTGCGACGTTGCCGCTGCAGGCTGCGAGGGTGGTCTGGAGCTGGTTTGTGACCGCGTTGTAGCGCTTGATGACGTAGCTCGGAACGAGCGTGCCGTCTGCAAACTGGCTCGCCGTCCAGGTGACCGTGACGTCGTGACTCGAGACCGACCCGGTCGGCGCTGGAAGGGCGGCCGTGGGCATCGTCTTCGTCCCGATCGCGCCGGTGCTGGTCCGGCCGACCGACCACGCGGCGCCGCCGGTCGCGGGCAGCGCGAGCGCGGCGAACGCCGCGAACAGGAGGCACGCACGGCTCACGCCCTGCGCGCTCCGATCGTGAAACGAAGTGGCCACATTGCGTTTTGACAGGTGTCCGGCGCGGTGCGGAGCATCGTCACCGGCAGGACGACGATCCGGTACCCGTACGGCGGCACGACCAGCGAATGCCGCAAGCGCCCGAAGCTCAGGTACTTCCCGCTGCAGCCCGGCCGGGCATTCCGCACACGAACCCGCAGCACGCCGAGCCGAATGCGGAACGCGCGGTTGCTCCGCACGTAGAGCGTCAGTCGAGCGTGCGCTCCCGGGAAAAGCGAGAGCACCCGGCCGGAGACCGTCAACGAACGTCGCATCCGCGGCTTTGCCTGGCGCGGCCCGCGAGACTGCGCGAGCGCAACGACAAGCAGAGCCGCGAGCGCAACGAGTGCGACGGCCGGCAGCAGCCGCATGGGCCTACGGGGCGTTGCTGACGGCGGTGAGGCTGACGGGAACCGTGAAGATGGCTCCCTGGCACGTTGTGTCGGACGAGTTGCTCATGGAGACAGCATTCGCCACCGTGAGCGTGGCGGTCGCGCCGGCGGCGAGATCAAGCGTAAGCCCGGTCTGGTTCGCCAGTGTGACGCCGGTCGACGCGTCACACGCCGCGCCCTTGTCCGACGTGATCGTCCCGTTGCCGGAGACCTGGGTGATCCGAACCGGGAACGGGTTCGGGTTCGTGGCCCGCAGCTTCAGGTTGCCCGTCGCGCCGGGGTAGAGATCGGCGGTCGTGAAGGCGCTCGCATCGGCCAGCGTGATGCTGGAGGCGGTGGTTGCCTTGGCGGAGGCGTTCCCGCTGCCGCCCAGGCTCCAGGCGCCGAAGCCGACTCCCGCGGCGACCACGCCGAGCAGGAGGACGACGAGGGCGATGACAAGATTTCGTTTTCTTTTCGGATTCCGCATGTCCAAGCACCTCTTTAGGGGGATGCCAGATGTCAAGCCCTTATCGGTTCAGGCTGGAAAAGCTTGAGGTTGGAGCTCTGCGGGATCCGTGATCGGCTGCAGGCAGGCGAAGCGCTCGCAGATGTAGACGGACGGCTCGCCGTCAACCGGTTCCTTACCCTCGAGCAGCGGCACCCCCTCGGCCGGACCGAACGCGACGACGGCGTTCGGGTCGAACGGCGCCAGCGCCGCTCTCGCGACCGGGCTGTCGGGCGGGCCGATCACGGCGATCTCCTTCGGCGTCGCCAGATAGAGGTCGAGCGCGTTCAGCGACCAGGCGAACTCGGTCGGGCCGCGGCCCAGGCTCTCGCCGAGCAGGCGCAGGACGCCGACCGCGCGCCGTTCGAGCCCGTCGTCGCCGTAGATCCGCGAGAGCCGGAGCAGCACGTACGCGAGCATCGCGTTCCCCGACGGAACCGGGTGGTCGAAGAGGTCCTTCCTTCGCGCGACCAACTGCTCGGCGTCTGCGGGGGCGAGGAAGAAGCCGCCACGCTCCTCGTCGGCGAAGAGCTCGATCGCGAGCAGCGCCAGCCGCCGCGATTCCTCGAGCCAGCGCAGCTCGCCGGACGCGACGTGCAGCTCGTAGAGGCCGTGCGCGACGTTGGCGTAGTCGTCCAGGTAGCCGGTGCCGCTCGAACGGCCGGCGCGGCGCGAACGGTGGAACCGCTCGCCGTCCGAGAGCGCGCCGAGCAGGAACCCGGCGAGCGCGCGGCCCACCTCGACGAGATCGTGCCGGTCGAGGCGCCTGCCGGCCTCTGCGATCGCGGCGAGGGCGAGGCCGTTCCACGACGCGATTGCCTTGTCGTCGAGCCCCGGTTGGGGCCTTCCGGCGCGGATCTCGAGCAGCCGCGCGCGCGTCTCGTCGTCGAGCTCGCCGCGCAACACGTAGCGGCCGTCCTCGAACGGCTCGAACAGCTCCTCCGGCGCGCCCTCGCCCGGAGCCCACGTGTAGGTGAGCCCCTCGACGCCGTCAGTGTCCGCGTCCTGCGACGAGGCGAAGCCACCCTCGGGAAGCCGCAGCTCGCGCAGCATGTACTCGAGCGTCTCCTCGGCGACCTCGCGGTAACGAACGTTGCCGGTCACGAGCCAGCCGTGCAGATACGCCGGCACGAGCAGCGCGTTGTCGTAAAGCATCTTCTCGAAGTGCGGGACGAGCCAGCGCTCGTCGACCGAGTAGCGGTGGAAGCCGCCGCCGACGAGGTCGTACATCCCGCCTGCTGCCATCTCGTCGAGCGTCTTCGTCACCAGCTCCACCTCGCCCCGGCGGAGGAGCAGCTCGAGTGCAGAGGCCGGCGGGAACTTCGGCGCCCGGCCGAACCCGCCCCACTCCGGGTCGGAGAGCTCGCCCAGCCGCCGTACAGCCGTGAAGAGCAGCGACTCCGTCAGCGGCTCCGACGACGGCGCAGGCGACGCGGCCTGCTCGAGCGCCTCGACGAGCACCTCCGTCCGGCGGGTCACGTCGGCGCGGCGCTCGCGATAGAGATCAGACACCGCGACGAGCACCTGCTGGAACGACGGGAGCCCGTGGTGCGGCTCCGGCGGGTAGTACGTGCCACCGAGGAACGGCTCGCCGGCCGGGGTCAGGAAGACGGTGAGCGGCCAGCCGCCGTGCCCGGTCATCGCGACGACGGCGTCCATGTAGATCCCGTCCAGGTCGGGCCGCTCCTCGCGGTCGACCTTGATGCAGACGAACCGCTCGTTCATCACGGCGGCCGTGACGTCGTCCTCGAACGACTCGTGCGCCATCACGTGGCACCAGTGGCAGGCCGCGTAGCCGATCGAGAGCAGGATCGGCCGGTCCTCGTCGCGGGCCCGCGCGAGAGCCTCCTCACCCCAGGGGTACCACTCGACTGGATTGTCGGCGTGCTGCAGGAGGTACGGGCTCGTCTCGCCCGCCAGGCGATTCACGCTTGTACCGTAACGGCGTGGCTTTCCCCGGCGGCACCGTCACGTTTCTGTTCACCGACATCGAGGGCTCGACGCGGCTCCTGCAGGAGCTCGGCGACGAGTACCGCCAGGTCGTGGCCGACCACCGGCGGATCCTCCGCGACGTCTTCCAGAAGGCGGGCGGTCACGAGGTCGACACCCAGGGCGACGCGTTCTTCTACTCGTTCACGCGCGCGCGTGAAGCGGTCACGGCCGCGGTTGACGGCCAGCGCGCGCTCGCCGGGCACACTTGGCCGGGCGGGGCCGAGGTGCGCGTTCGGATGGGGCTGCACACCGGGGAGCCGACCGTCGGCGAGGAGGGCTACGTCGGCATGGACGTCGTCCGCGCGGCGCGTATCTGCTCGGCGGGGCACGGCGGCCAGATCCTCGCCTCCGAGACGACGCGCGCACTGGTAGGGAACGACCTTCCGGACGGCGTCTCCGTGCGCGACCTCGGAGAACAGCACCTGAAGGACATCCAGCACGAGCACGTCTACGAGCTCGCGCTGGACGAGGAGCGCAGGGAGTTCCCGCCGCCGAAGGCCGAGCGAAAGGGCCGCGTCGACAGCATGGCGGAGAGCTTCAGCGCGAGGGTCGAGGACTACGTCCATCGACAGCTCGAAGCCGCCTTCAGCCGGGCGCTGCCGGGCGAGCAGCCGAAGCCGCAGCCTACGACGCTCGAGACCGACCGCCTGATCCTTCGTCCGCCCGTCCCGGAGGACGCGGAGCCGCTCGCCCCGATGTACGCCGACCCTGAGGTGATGCGCTACCTCGGCGACGGGCACACGCTGACGCGTGAGGAGACCGAACGCTCCGTGCGGCGGATGATCGAGAGCTGGAAGGCGGAGGGCTTCGGCCTGTACACCACGGTCCGCAAGGAGGACGAGGCCGTGATCGGGCGCGTCGGGCTGATCGTCTGGAACCCGGAGACGTGGCAGACGACGCGGCTCGACGCGAAAGGGCCGAAGGAGCTCGAGGTCGGCTACACGATCGGGCGGCCCTACTGGGGCCAGGGCTACGCGACCGAGGCGGCCGCGGCGGCCCGCGATTTCGCACTCGAGAGCCTGAGCGCGCGACGGCTGATCGCGCTGATCATCCACGGGAACGACGCGTCCGAGAAGGTCGCGCGCAAGCTCGGGATGGAGTACGAGCGCGACGTCCGCTTCGGCCGGCGCGACGCCAAGCTCTTCGCGCTCGAGACGTGAAGCTCGAAACCGAACGCCTGCTGCTCCGCCGACCGGAGGTGAGTGACGCCGGCGGCTACGCCGCGGTGTTCGGTGACCCTGCGGTGGCGAAATTCCTCTGGGCGGCGCCGCAGACCCGCGAAGAGTCCCTGGCGGCAGTCGAGCGCATGCGCAGGCACTGGGATCGACACGGGATCGGGCTCTTCAGCGTCGTGCGCAAGGAGGACGAGCGGCTGCTCGGGCGGGTCGGCTTCCTCTTGTGGGACCCGGAGCGCTGGGTCAACGCCATGCGCGAGGAGCTCGACGGCGAGCTCGAGACCGAGGTCGGCTGGACGATCGGCAGCGAGCACTGGGGCCGCGGCTACGCGACGGAAGCGGCGATTGCCTGCCGGGAGTTCGCGCTCGAAGAGCTCGGCCTGAACCGGCTCGTCTCGGTGATCGCGCCCGGCAACGCGGCTTCGATCCGCGTCGCCGAGAAGATCGGCGAGACGCTGGAGCGCGAAGACCTCCCCGCTCCGTTCCCGCAGCGTGTCGACCTCTATTCGCTCGGAAACGGGCCGGCTCGGTAGACCTGGCCCTCGAGCTTGCGGCCCAGCGCCGCCTCGAGCCATTCGGAGATCCGGATCAGCGCGTCGAGATCGACCCCGGTCTCGATGCCCTCGTGCTCGAGCAGGTAGACGAGATCCTCGGTGGCGATGTTGCCGCTCGCGCGGGGAGCGTAGGGGCAACCGCCGAGGCCGCCGACCGAGGCGTCCAGCACGTGGGCGCCGGCCTCCAGCGCGGCGAGCGCGTTGGCGTACCCGGTGTTGCGCGTGTTGTGGCCGTGGAACCCGGCCGCCTTCGTGCGCTCAACGAGTGCGCTGACCTCTCGGGGCGCTGCGACGCCGATCGTGTCCGCGAGGACGACCTCGTAAGCCTCGAACCGACCGGCGAGCTCGGCGACGCGGACCGGGTCGACGCGGCCTTCGAACGGGCAGCCGAAGGCGACGCTGATCGTCACCGTCGCGGGTTTGTCGGCCCGGGCGAGGATCCGCTCGACGCGCTCGGTCGCGTCGGCGAGCGACGCGTTGCCGTTCCGCTGGTTGAACCCCTCGGTGGCGCCGAGCGTCACGTTGACGCGGTCGAGCCCCGACGACGCGAACCGCTCGTAACCCTGCTCGTTCAGGACGAGGCCGGAGTACTCGGTCCCCTCGTGCCTCTCGATCGCCGCGACGACCTCCTCGGCGTCCGCCATCTGCGGCACGCGGTCGGCACGGACGAAGCTCGCAGCCTCGACGCGCGGCAGCCCCGCGGCGGCGAGGCGGTTGACGAGGTCGGCCCGGACGCGCGGCTCCAACACCTCGTCCTCGTTCTGGAGCCCGTCGCGCGGGCCGACGTCGCAGAGCAGCACTAATCCAGGCCGGTGGTCTCGACGCGGTCCGGACGAATCCGGACGTTGATCCGCTGCTCCTCTGGTTTCCGCCACGGGTACTCGTCCTCGCCGAGGTACTTCTTCGCGAGCTTGTCGATCTCTTCGTCGGCGCCCTCGGTGTCCAGCTCGGCCGTGCCGCTGACCGACACCCAGCGGTACGAATCCTCGGGATCGACGACGATCAGCGAGACGCGCGGATCCTTGCGCAGGTACCGCTCCTTCGCGCGGCCGACTGCGGTGTTGAAGAGCACCTCGTCCGTGTCGACGTCGACCCAGACGACGGTGGTGTGCGGCGAGCCGTCGGGGCGGATCGTCGTGACCTCGCCGACGTACGGCTGCCGCAGGAACTCTCGTGCCTTTTCGGTCAGTTCTGCCATTGCGCTCCTTTCTCGTCAGAGGCTACTAGCGCGGTGCGAGCCCGTAGAGGGTCGTGTAACCCGTCAGGTAGA
>DATDFL010000291.1:0-3305 GCA_036522595.1 Gaiellaceae bacterium | reverse complement strand
GACCGGCGATTTCGTCGTCGTGGGCTACACGGCGCCCAAGGGGAGCCGGGGCGGGTTCGGGGCGCTCCACCTGGGGGGCTACGCCGACGGGAAGCTCGTCTATGCCGGTCGCGCGGGCAGCGGATTCACCGGCCAGATGCTGAAAGAGGTAGCGGACCAGCTGCTGGCGCTGGAGATCCCCCGGCCGCCGTTCGAAGGTCCCGTGCCCGCGGAGAAAGAGAGCCATTGGGTGAAGCCGGAGCTCGTGGCCGAGGTGCGCTACAAGGAGGTCACGGGAGACGGCCTGCTGCGGCAGCCGGTGTTTCTCCGGTTCCGGGATGACAAGAAGCCGGAAGAGTGTGCAATACCGGGAGCGGGGAGCGGGGAGCGGGACCTCGCGGAGCCCACGGTGAGTCCCGCTCCCAGCTCCCCGCTCCCGAGAGAGGTCAAGTTCTCCAACCTCGACAAGGTGTTCTGGCCGGAAGAGCGGTACACGAAGGGCGACTTGATCGAGTACTACCGCGCCGTCTCGCCCTGGATGCTGCGCTATCTCGCGGAGCGGCCGCTCGTGCTCACGCGCTATCCCGACGGCATCGACGGAAAGTCCTTCTTTCAGAAAGATGCGCCGGCGTATGCTCAGGCGTTCGTGCGCACCGTCACCATCTGGAGCGAGGACTCGCAGCGCGAGCTGGATTACTTCGTGTGCGACAACGAGGCGTCGCTCCTGTACATCGCCAACATGGCGGCGATCCTGCTGCACATCTGGTCGTCCCGCGTCGACACGCTCGAGACCCCGGATTGGTGCATCCTCGATCTCGACCCGAAGGAAGCGCCGTTCACCGACGTCGTCACCGTCGCGCAAGCGGTGAAGGCGCTGTGCGACGACATCGGCCTGCCGGCGGGCATCAAGACGAGCGGGTCGACCGGCCTCCACGTGCTGATCCCGCTGGGGCGGCAGGTGACCTACGAGCAGTCCCGCACGCTCGGCGGGCTGCTGGCGCGCGTCATCGCCGCCCAACTCCCCGACATCGCCACCGTCACGCGCCAGGTACAGAAGCGCGGCGGCAAGGTCTATCTGGACTACGTGCAGAACGGGCATGGACGCTTGCTCGTCGCCCCCTTCAGCGTCCGGCCCTTGCCCGGTGCGCCCGTGTCGATGCCGCTCAACTGGAGCGAGGTGACGCCCAAGCTCGACATCAAGCAGTTCACGATCAAGACCGCCCCGACCCGGATGAAGAAGGTCGGCGAAGACCCACTGCGGCCGGTGCTCGACCTGAAGCCTGACTTGATGCAGGCGCTCGAGAGGCTCCATGGCCGCCTCGGTTAACGAAGGAGCCAGGGTCGCTGAAACGAGAGCCGAGAGGCATAACACCCCTCGGCTCTCAAAGCGCAGCGAATGCGGCTGCAACTTCTCGCAATCCGTGCCCAGAACCTACGCGGTGACATGATTGTCGTCAAGGAACGCGGCGGTGCCGGCGGTGGGATTCGAACCCACAAGAGCTCGCTCCACGGATTGCGAGACCGTTGCGTTTGCCAGTTTCGCCACGCCGGCACCTGTTCGGCGCGAACCAAGGCACACCCGAAGGTCGAAGACGCTGGTGCTCGCACGTCCTGCCGAGCCGCGAGTCCACCATAGCGTCGCGCCCCGTGTAAGCGTCATCTTTTCTGCGCAGCGAGGGCTCAGAAAAGGCGCTCATACGCGTTCGAGCAACAAGGAACTAACGTTCGTCGTTAGCGAAGGTGCGGGCAGCGTCTCGGCGCTGCTGCTCCTGCCGAACGACGCCCGCCTGCTCTATGTGCTCGCGCACGGCGCCGGCGCCGGGATGCGGCACTCGTTTCTGGAATCGATCGCACAACGGCTCGCGGAGCGGAGCATCGCTACCCTGCGCTATCAGTTCCCCTACATGGAGCGACGGTCGAGCCGCCCCGACTCGCCCGCCGTCGCCGCGGCCACCGTACGCGCGGCAGTGGCGGAGGCAGCCCGGGTCGCGCCCGGGTTGCCGCTCGTCGCAGGCGGGAAGTCGTTCGGCGGGCGCATGACGTCCACGGCGCATGCAGAGGAGCCGCTGCCGGCCGTGCGTGGGCTCGTGTTCCTCGGCTTTCCACTGCATCCTCCCGGACGACCAGGTGATTCACGCGCGGAGCACTTGGTCCAGGTCGAAATACCCATGCTGTTCCTGCAAGGCACGCGGGACGAGTTCGCGGACTTGAAGCTGTTGCGGCCGGTGATACAGCGACTCGGGGAGCGTGCCACGCTGCGCCTGGTGGAAGGCGGCGACCACTCGTTTCACGTGCTCAAGCGGTCGGGCCGGAACGAGGCGGAGGTGATGGCGGAGCTTGCCGGTGCTATAGTAGACTGGACAGCCCGGATCGTTTGACGGGTCGCGTGGGGTCTCCCTGCGCGAAAAAAAGACGCAGTCGCTTCGGGAGACCCCACGCGACCCTGGTCGCGCGAGGGTGCCGGGCTCTCGCGCAGCGACTGCGTCGTTTTGTCGCGGAGCGAGAGCCCGGCGCCCGAGCGCGCGGAGGCCGCATGCCCAGCTACTGGATCGTGAAAACCGAGCCATCTACGTACAGCTTCGACGACCTGGCCCGACAGAAGACCGCCGTCTGGGACGGCGTAAAGAACAACCTCGCGCTCAAGCATCTGCGATCGATGCGACCGGGCGATCAGGTACTGGTCTATCACACGGGAGACGAGAAGGCGGTGGTCGGCGTGGCGGAGGTCACTCGAGCGGCGTATCCCGATCCCAAGCAGAAGGACCCGAAGCTCGCGGTGGTGGACCTGAAAGCCCGCCAGAGACTGCCGCACCCCGTCCCGCTCGCCGAGATTAAGGGGGACCGCGCGTTCGCCGACCTGGCGCTCGTGCGGATCGGCCGCCTGTCGGTGATGCCGGCGTCGGCGGATCAGTTCCAGCGCCTGCTGAAACTGGGCGGCGCAACGTAACGGACGACGGACACGGGAGCACATCACATGGGCAAAGGCGACATTCGCACCAAGCGAGGGAAGATCTTCCGCGGCACCTACGGCAACCGGCGCCCGAAGGGCAAGAAGCGGCGTGCGCAGGCTGCCGCCGCGGCCAAGGCGGGCAAAACCGGGCAGACATGAGAGCGCTCCTCCTTGCGGCGCTCGCCTTGGTCGGAGCAGGGCAGGCGACGGACGACATCTGGCAGATCACGCTCAAGGACGGCACGATCGTCTGGAATCTGCGGCTCGACGCGCTGCGGCACGACACGCTCGTGTTCCGCCAGGAGAAGAAGACGCTCCGGTACGCGCTGCTGCGGGTGGACGAGATGCGGCTGGTGCGCGGCGGCGCGCACGAGAT
>DATDFL010000290.1:0-5239 GCA_036522595.1 Gaiellaceae bacterium | reverse complement strand
CTGGTGACGACTGAGTGGACGAAGTCGAAGCGTCGCGGTGTGCTGATCGACGCGAACCAGAACGGCGAGGGCAAGACGATCGCCTCGGTCTACTCGGTGCGGCCGAAGGAGGGCGCGCCGGTCTCGACGCCGCTCCGCTGGGAGGAGGTGAACGAGTCGCTGGATCCCGCGTCGTTCACGATGGACGTCGTTCGCAAGCGGATCGCCGAGCACGGGGACCTCTTCGAGGGTGTGCTCAAGACGAAGCAGTCGCTCGCGACAGCGCTCAAGGCGCTTCAGTAGTTCGTTACCGGGTTTTACGGGAGCACGCCGCAGCCGACGTAGCTCGCGTCGTTACCCCGAGGCGCTTGCGCGAAGAGCACGAACGGGCCGCCTTTCTCGATACGCCAGGACACCGTCCGGCCTTCCACCTTCAGGCGCATGTCGTCGACCGCCGCTTTGCTCGGCTTGTAGCCGAAGTGCGCTCGAACAGTCTCGCCCTTCTCGACCGAGAGCTTCGGCACGCTTTTCTGACTGCATTTGGGCGCGGCTGCATCGGCGCAGGTGCTGACGTTTTCACCAAGTCGACTCCAGCAGTAGCTGGAGAATCCCAGCCAGCGGCTCCCGGCGTGCGTCTCGAGCCAGGCCGGCGGGGGCCCGGCTCTCGCCTTCGGCGGCGGGGTCTTCGGGGACGACGCCTTCGAAGACCCGCACCCCGCGACGATCAGGACGAGCGTCAGCACGAGCGCGAGCCTCATCACGCTTCCTACGTCGCTGCCATCTCGTTTCGTCACAGGTCGCGCCGCGCGAAGCCGATTGCCGCCACCGCCCCGATCAGCAGCAGGTACACGGCCGCCCAGATCCGAAGCGTGGGGCCGCCCGTGTAGCCGCCGCCGAACGGGCCGAGCTCGAGCAAGAAGCCGGTGATGCCGGTCGTCTTCGACGTGAGCTCGCGAAGGCCGTCCTGGTAGAGCGCCTCGAATGGCAGCAGCCACGCCGCGATCCTCGCGCCGTGCTCGAGCTGGTGCGAGCCGAGCCCGTGGCCGATCGTGCCCACGAGCCCGGCCACTAGGCCGGCTCCGAAGATCATGAAGATCGCGATGCCGTTTGCGACCGAGCTCAGGAAGACCGAACCGAGCAGCGACAGCGCGGCCACGACGGCGACAGCGGCAGCGAGCTCCAGCCCCGGGATGACGAGGTGGTCGGGCCACCAGTGCCCGGTCAGGCCGGTGATCAGCATCGTCCCCAAGTAGACGGCGCCGACGTAGGGCGCACAGACCGCGACCGCGCCGAGCCAGCGCGCGACGAGCAGCGTCACCCGTCCGACCGGGCGCACGATCAGCGGCTGCAAGAGCCCTCGCTCCGCGTCGCCGCGGACGACCCCGAGCGTCAGGAAGATCGCGAGGACGACTCCGAGGAAGAGCGTCCCGAACATCGCGAGCCCGAAGATCGTCGCGCCCGCGAAGGCTCGCGCATCGAGGCCCGAGCTGGCCGGGGGCGAGATGTTCGCGATGTTCTCGAAGAGGAAGTGGTTCGCGAGCCAGAACAGCCCGAGGAAGCCGGCCGTCAGGAACAGCACGACCACGAAGACCTTGCGCCGCAGCGCCTCGCGCAGGCCGTAGCCGGCGATCGTCAGCACCGAGCTCACGAAGTCTCTCCTCCGACCGCCTCGAGGTACGTCTCTTCGAGCGTCGAGGTCAGGACGCGGACGCCGTAGACCTTGCGGCCCTCGGCGACGAGCTCGGCCACGAGCCGCGGCGCATCGTCGCGCGAGGCTCCATGGAAGAGCCGCGTTCCGTCGTCGGTCTCGATCTCGACCCCGCGGGAGCGCGCCAGCTCGGCCGGTGAGCCTTCGGCCACGAGCTGCCCACGCAGGAGGATGGCGACCCGGTCGCAGACCAGCTCGATCTCGCTGAGCAAGTGCGAGTTGAGCAGCACCGACACCCCGCGAGACCGCAGCTCCTCGAGCAGCACGCGCACGGTGCGGCGGCCGACCGGGTCGAGCGCACTCGTCGGCTCGTCCAGGAGAAGCAGCGGCGGCGAACCGACCAGCGCCTGCGCGAGGCCGAGCCGCTGCTGCATGCCCTTCGACATCTCCTCCACGCGCCGGTCGCGCGCTTCGGAGAGCTCGACCAGCTCGAGCAGCTCGTGCCGCTCGCGTTCTCCGCCCTCGGAGCCGGACAGCCGCTGGTGCAAGGCGAGCACCTCGTCCGCCGAGTACCACCCCGGGAAACGGAAGAGCTCGGCGAGGTAGCCCACCTTCCGGCGCGCCTCGCGGGAGCCGGCCGGTACGCCGCAGACCTCGGCCGAGCCGCGGGATGCGCGGACGAGCCCACAGGCGATCTTGACGAGCGTCGACTTGCCGGCGCCGTTCGGACCCAGCAGCCCGACGAGCTCGCCATCGCGAACCTCCAGGTCGACCCCGGCGAGCGCCTCGACCCGCCCGTAGCGCTTCGCGAGCCCTCGAACGGCCAGAGCCGCCATGGCCACAACTTACGCGTGCGGCGCGATGAACTTGACGAAGTAGCCGAGCTCGTCGAAGCCGAGCCGGCGGTAGAGCTCTTTCGGCCAGTCCTCGAGGTCGGCGACGAGGAAGACGAACTCGGCACCCTCTGCCCGCGCTGCGGCGATCGCTGCGAGAACCACCGCGGTGGCGTAGCCGCGCTTCCGGTACTCCTGCAGCGTGCCGACGTCCTCGATCTGCGCGTCGGCGCCGTCCTGGTAGAGGTCGGTGTAACTGACCACCTGGTCGTCGAGGACGACCGCGAAGTACCGGGCCCGGACGCGCTGCCCGATCAGCTCCTTGCCCGCGAAGAGCTCCGCCATGATCTCCGGCTTCGCCCACGGCTGTCCGGTCACGACCCGGTGGCGGGCCGCCCGCAGCGATGGCTCGTCCACCTCGCTGACGACGCTGACGTCCGCGTTCCGTTCGGGGTCGCGCAGCTGCGCCATGAGCACGTGCCGGCGAACGAGCCATCCTTTCGAGCGGAAGTGTGGGACGAGCCGCTCGCCGATCTCGGAGTCGGGCACGTGGATCATCCGCCGTCCGAGCCGCTCGGCCTCGGACTGCACCGTCTCCGGGTCGGCCTCGGCATCCACGCGGAGGAAGTTGCAGTCGAGCCGCCTCGGCACGCGGTCGTCGAAGATCGCGATGCCCACCTGCGAGTTCTCGAGCCGCTCGCCGGCCATGTCGGCCCGCTCGAGGAACGCGTGGGCTCGCTTCAGGTGTTCAGCCACGGCTCTACTATCGCGCGGTGGCGAGGATCCAGGTTGCGGTGATCGGCAGCGGCCGCGAGCACGAGGCTCGTGCCGAGGAGGTCGGCCGGCTGCTCGCGGAGCGCGGCTGCACAGTCGTGACAGGCGGCCTCGGCGAGGTGATGGCGGCCGCGGCTCGCGGCGCCAAGGGGGCTGGCGGGACGACGATCGGCATCCTCCCGGGAGAGCGGCGCGAGGACGCGAGCGAATGGATCGACCACATCGTCGTGACCGGCATCGGCCATGCGCGCAATCTCGCCGTGGTCGCATCGGGCGACGCGGTCATCGCCGTGGGCGGGAGCTGGGGCACGATGGCCGAGATCGGCTTCGCGTCCAGGCTCGGACGGAGGGTCGTCATCCTGGAGCCTGGCCTGCCGGTCGAAGGCATCGCGCGAGCCTCGTCGCCCGAAGAGGCGGTCGAGCTGGCTCTGGGTGGTACCTGATCGAGATTCCGCCCGTCGTTCGCGAGAAGGCGCTGGCGGTCGGGGCGAGCGCGTGGATCGACGAGCTGCCGCAGCTCGTCCGCGCAATCGAGGAGGACTGGGAACTCACTGTCGGCCGCGTCTACCCGAATTCGACGGAGGCGCTCGTCGCGGAGGCGGTCTGCGACGACGGGACCGAGACGGTGCTGAAGCTGATGGTCCCGCGCGATGGAGAGGCGGCGGCGCGGGAAGCTACGGCGCTGCGGCTCGCGGCCGGTGAGGGCTGCCCGCTGCTCCTTCGGGACGATGTCGCGCGGGGCGCGCTGCTGCTCGCGCGGCTCGGGCGGTCGCTGCTCGAGCTCGACCTGCCGCTGCGGCAGCGCCACGAGATTCTCGTCGACGCGGCGGCCCGGATCTGGCGGCCCGCTGCCGATTCCGGCCTGCCCACCGGCGAAGCGAAAGCCCGCTGGCTCGCGGAGTTCATCACCGAGATGTGGGAGGAGCTGGATCGCCCCTGCAGCGAGCGCGCGGTCGAGTACGCCCTGCGCTGCGCCGAGCGGCGCGCTTCGGCTCACCGCGACGAGACCGCCGTCCTCGTCCACGGCGACGTGCACCAGTGGAACGCACTCGAGGCCGGCGACGAGTTCAAGCTGGTCGACCCGGACGGCCTGCTCGCCGAGCCCGAGTACGACCTCGGGATCATCATGCGCGAGGATCCGCTCGAGGGAGACCTGCGCGAGCGCGCCCAGTGGCTCGCAGATCGGACGGGCCTCGACGAGACCGCCATCTGGGAGTGGGGCGCCGTCGAACGAGTGTCGACGGGCCTGCTCGGAACGCGCGTCGGCATGCAGCCGGTCGCGCAGCACATGCTCGAGGCCGCCGATTCGATCAGCCGCGCAGGATCGGACGGGTGAGGCAGGTCGGGCCGCCGTCGCCCTTCGACAGCTCCTTGCCTTCGTAGACGAGCACTTCCGCACCTGCCTTTTCCAGCCGGCGCTTCGTCTCCGGGTTGCCGTCGACCATCAAAGCCACGCGTGGTGCGAGAGCGAGGACGTTCGTCCCCATCGAATCGAGCTCTTCGTCGGGCACCGGGACGATCTCGATGCCGCGCTCCTCGAGGAGATGCGCCAGCCGCACGGGCAAAAGCGGCGGGTAGGCGACCACGAGATCGTCGTCCACCGGGCTCAGCAGCGACAGGAGGTGCATGACCTCGTCCTGTCCGTGCCAGTGCGGGAGATCGAAGACGAGCACCTCGACGCCGTTCAGGAGCCGCTCGACCGCCCAGATTCCGTCCGAATTCGTGCGGTAGCCGCGCCCCGCGAGCAGCGTTTGCTCGTCGAGCCAGCAGAAGTCGCCGCCCTCGGCCCAGGCGGCGCCGTCGAGGCGGCCGGCGATCGGGATCCCCGCGCGCTCGAGGTCTTCTGCGAGCGCGACAGGCTCGGCTCGGCGGATCTCCTTGCCGGGGTTGAGCAGGAGCGCGCCCTCGTTCGACACGATCGCCGGGTCGTACGTGTAGATCGCGTCCGGGTTGCCCTTGGCCGCGGAGTCGGCGAGCAGAACCTCGGCGCCGCCGTCTTCGAGCA
>DATDFL010000289.1:0-2565 GCA_036522595.1 Gaiellaceae bacterium | reverse complement strand
TAGCGGCGCGCCACCTGGAGGAGCGACTGCGCCTTGAGCCGCTGCTGCCAGAGCGGGGTCCGCTCGCCGGGCCGGCGGCGCGGGATCAGCAGCGCCCGGCCCGCGTTCTCGCGGAAGCGCGCGCCGAAGAGCGCCGTGTCGCCGAGCTCCCGCGTAACGAGCTCCTCGACCTCGCCGGGGTCGAGCAGCACGTCGTCGATGGGCGGCGGCGCGTCCGCGTCCGGGAGGTGGATCGCGATGCCGTCGTCCGACCAGATCGCCTGCGTCTCGAGCCCGAGCGACTCGCGGAGGCGCGCGCCGAGCGCGAGCGCCCACGGCGCGTGGACGCGGCCGCCGAACGGGGTCAGCACGCAGAGGCGCCAGTCGCCGATCTCGTCGCGGAAGCGCTCGACCACGATGGTTCGGTCGGACGGAACCGCGCCGGTCGCGGCCTCCTGCTCGCGCAGGAACGTGAGCAGGTTCTGGGCGGCGCGCTCGTCGAGCGTGTGCTCGGTCTGGAGCCGCTCGATCGCCTTTTCATCGGAGAGCGCCGCCAGCTCGCGCGAGGCCGCGCCGATCGCCTCGCCCAGCTCGTAGGGGCGGCCGACGCCTTCACCCTTCCAGAACGGCACCGCGCCCGGGACCCCGGGGGCCGGCGAGACGAGGACGCGGTCGCGCGTGATCTCCTCGATGCGCCAGGTGCTGGCCCCGAGCAGAAACGTCTGGCCGGCCCGCGCCTCGTAGACCATCTCCTCGTCGAGCTCGCCGACCCGGCCGCCGCCGTCGACGAGGTGAACCCCGAAGAGCCCGCGGTCGGGGATCGTGCCCGCGTTGGTGACGGCGAGCCGCCGCGCGCCCTGGCGGCCGCGCACCACGCCGCCGCTTCGGTCCCAGACGATCCGGGCCCGCAGCTCGGCGAACTCGTCTGACGGGTAGCGGCCGTCGAGCATGTCGAGCACGTTCTCGAGCTGGACTCTGGAGAGATCGGCGAACGGGTAGGCGCGGCGCACCAGCTCGTGCAGCTCCTCCACCGAGATCTCCTCGTCGGCGCAGATGGCGACGATCTGCTGCGCGAGGACGTCGAGCGGGTTCCGCGGGATCTTCGTCTCCTCGATCGCGCCGTCGAGCATCCGGCGCGCGACCACAGCCGACTCGAGCAGGTCGGCCCGGAACTTCGGGAAGATCCGGCCGGTCGAGACGGCGCCGAGCTCGTGGCCGGCGCGGCCGATCCGCTGCAGGCCGCGCGCGACCGACTTGGGCGACTCCACCTGGATGACGAGGTCGACCGCGCCCATGTCGATGCCGAGCTCGAGCGACGAGGTGGCAACCAGACAGGGGATCTCGCCGCGCTTGAGCAGCTCCTCGACCTCGAGCCGCTGCTCGCGGGCCAGCGATCCGTGATGGGCGCGCGCGATCTCTTCTTCGGCCAGGTCGTTGAGGCGCAGCGCGAGCCGCTCCGCAAGCCGGCGGTTGTTGACGAAGACGATCGTCGACCGGTGCTGCCGGACGAGGTCGAGGATCTCGGGGTAGATCGAGGGCCAGATCGACTGCTGCTCTTCGGGCTCACGCATGTCGTCGAGCGGAACGACCACGCGCAGGTCGAGCTCCTTCGCGCGGCCTGCGTCGACGAGCTGGATGTCGCGCCCGCCCGCGACGAACCGGCCGATCTCCTCGAGCGGACGCTGCGTTGCCGAGAGCCCGACGCGCTGGACCGGGCCGGCGAGCCGCTCGAGCCGCTCGAGCGAGAGCGCCAGGTGCGCCCCGCGCTTCGTGCCGGCGACCGCGTGCACCTCGTCGACGATCACGGTGTCGACCGACCTCAGCGTCTCGCGCGCGCGTGAAGTGAGGAGCAGGAAGAGCGACTCCGGGGTGGTGATCAGGATGTCCGGCGGCTCGCGCAGCATCGCGGCGCGCTCCTTCTGAGGCGTATCGCCGGTGCGGACGCCGACGCGCAGCTCGGAGCGCAGGCCGGCGAGTGGGCCGCGCAGGTTGCGCTCGATGTCGTAGTTCAACGCCTTGAGCGGCGAGATGTAGAGCAGCCGGAGCCCTTGCTCCGGCTCGGGGTTGAGCTTGTCGATCCCGTAGAGGAACGCGGCCAGCGTCTTACCCGAGCCGGTTGGCGCCTGGATCAGCGTGTGCCGGCCCGTGGCGATCGCTGGCCAGCCGAGGGCTTGCGCGGGAGTCGGTCCCTCGAAAGCCTGCGTGAACCACGACCGCGTCGCCTCGCTGAAGACGGAAAGCGGATCCATTCGGCCAGCGTAGCGGGCCTTGCAAAGGCCGCCGCCCCGACCTATATCGCGACCGAGAACCGCCTCGGCGAACGCGCCGAGGCGAGCCGCCAACTCGGAAAGGAAAGCCAATGCTGAAACGCATCGGGCACCCGCGCCGGCGGGCCGTCCTCTTGGGCGTTGCCGTCGCCGCAGTCGTCGCCGCAGGGGTCGCGTACTCCGCCGGCGGAAGCGGTTCGAGCACGTTGACCGCTTGCGTCAACAACACCAACGGCAACATGCGCCTCGTCGGCTCGGCAAGCGATTGCCGCCAACACGAGAGTGCCGTTACCTGGAACGCCGAAGGGCAGACGGGGTC
>DATDFL010000288.1:0-75632 GCA_036522595.1 Gaiellaceae bacterium | reverse complement strand
CTTGGGGGACGACCCGGCGGGCCTCGCCGGGTCGGCGTCGCTCATCGAGGCCGGTGTGATCGACTCGACCGGTGTCCTCGAGCTGGTCGGATTCCTCGAGGAGCACTTCGAGATCCGGATCCAGGATGACGAGCTCGTGCCCGAGAACCTCGACACGATCGACAACATCGTCCAGTTCGTGACGCGCAAGAGCGGCGCCGAGAGCGCCGCGTGAGCACCGCGGTCTCGGCAGACGTCCTCCGGATCGACCCGGAGGAGACGACGAACGCGATCGTCGACGCGCTGCGGCGCATCGTGGGCCGCGAGCTGCGCCGGCGCGGCGCTGTCGTCGGGGTCTCGGGAGGGATCGACAGCTCGGTCACCGTCTCGCTCTGCGCGCGCGCCTTCGGCCCCGAGCGCACGCTCGCCGTGCTGATGCCCGAGGCCGACTCCGATGACGAGACCCTCGAGATCAGCCGGCTCGTCGCCGACTCGCTCGGCGTCCAGACGGTCCTCGAGGACATCACCGAGATCCTGAGCGCGACGCGCTGCTACGAGCGGCGCGACGAGGCCGTACGGAGGGTGATCCCGCAGTTCGGCGAGGGCTGGAAGTTCAAGATCGTGCTGCCGTCCGTGCTCGGGACGGACGCCTACAGGCTCTTCACGCTCGTCGCGCAGTCGCCCGAGGGTGAGAGCGTCGAGGCGCGGCTGCCGGCGAACGAGTACCTGACGATCGTCGCCGCGACGAACTTCAAGCAGCGCACGCGCAAGATGCTCGAGTACTTCCACGCGGACGCGCTCAACTACGCCGTGGTCGGCACGCCGAACCGGCTCGAGTACGACCAGGGTTTCTTCGTGAAGCTCGGCGACGGCGCTGCAGACGCGAAGCCGATCGCGCATCTCTACAAGACGCAGGTCTACGCCCTCGCCGAGTACCTCGAGGTGCCGGAGCGGATCCGCTCGCGCAAGCCGACGACGGACACGTACTCGCTGCCGCAGGGGCAGGACGAGTTCTACTTCTCGCTCCCGTTCGACCAGATGGATCTCTGCCTCTACGGCCGTAACAACGGCATCGCGCCCGAGGACCTCGCCGAGGCGCTCGGGATCGGCGCCGAGGACGTCCAGCGCGTCTACGACGACATCGACCAGAAGCGGCGCACGACCCGCTATTTGCATCTCTCGCCGCAGCTCGTGGCACCGGTCTCCGAAGTAGACCTGGACTCCTAACCCCCCCAACGACTAGTAGGCCTCCGGGGGCCCCGGTGTGATTCTTCTTCTCGGTACGCCTGACATGAGGCACAACTACGTCATTCGTCGGTCCAGCCTGGCCTTCGCGGCCCTGCTGGCGCTCGCGCTGATCCTCGGCGTGACGAAGAGCTCGGCAATCGGGCCCGCGAACAGCTACACGACGACGGTCTTCTCGGACGGCTTCGAGAGCGGCTCGCTCGTTAACTGGAACGGCCTCCTCGGAAACGGCGCCGCGACCGTCACGACCGCGGCCGCCCACACCGGCACCTACGGCCTGCGGATGACGAACGCGAGCGGCCAGTTCCAGGTCGTCGTCAAGGCGCTCCCGAACCCGCTTCCGGACAGCTCGGTCACGTTCTGGGTGCGCTTCGGGAACGGAAACGGCTTCCAGCAGGTTGCCCAGGCGCGGGACGGCGCCTCGAGCGCGCACATGTGGGACCTCGCCTACGACGGGCGTGGGCACGGCATCCACTTCTATCCGTACCCCGCCACGGGCGGCGCACCCGACATCTTCACCGGCAACAACACCGCGCCGCTCAACACGTGGGTAAAGATCGAGGTCCAGTACACGGCGACGGCCACGGGCGGCGCACGCCTGTACATCAACGACCAGACGCAGCCCTCCTGGACCGTCACGGGGAACTACACGCGCGCCACGAACTTCCAGCGCCTCCAGCTCTGGAACGACGGCACGGTCGCGGCCGACTTCGACGACGTCAAGGTCGCGAGCCCCTTCGTGCCTCCGACGGTGCCGGGCGCGCCCACGAACGTCGCGGGAACCGCGGGCGACCGCTCGGCCGCATTGACCTGGACGGCTCCGGCCTCCGACGGCGGTAGCCCGATCACCGGCTACCGGATCACTCCTTACATCGGCAGCACCGCACAGCCGGCCGTGCTGACGGGGTCGGCTGCGACCAGCTACACCGTCACCGGGCTGACGAACGGCACCGCGTACACCTTCAGGGTCGCCGCGATCAACTCTGTGGGCACCGGGCCGGACTCCTCGGCCTCCCCGCCCGTCACTCCAGGCCCCGGGTACTCGAACGTCGTCTTCGCGGACGGCTTCGAGTCGGGGACGCTGGCCTGGAATGGCACACCCGGCACCGGCGCCGTCTCCGTTCTCGCGGCCGCTGCCAGGGCGGGCAGCTACGGCCTCAGGATGACGAACGCTTCGGGCCAGTACAGCTTCGCCGTCAAAGCGCTGCCGAGCGCTCTGACGGACAGCGCGACCAGCCTCTGGGTGCGCCCGACGACCGGCAGCGGGGTCGAGACCATCGCCCAGGCCCGCGACGGCTCGTCAGCCGCCCACATGTGGGATCTGTACTACGACTGGAACAGGCAAGGCATAGTCCTCGACGCGTGGCGTAACAGCGGCATCGACGAGTTCTTCACTGGTAACGGGAGCGTGCTGCCCGGCACCTGGAACAAGGTCACGGTCCAGTACACCGCGACGACCAGCGGCGGCGCGACGCTCTTCCTGAACGGCGCGACGCAGGCCGGCTGGAACGCAGCCGGCGACTACTCGCACGCCTCCGGCGCTCTGCAGGTGCTCCAGCTGTGGAACGACGCAACGGGCACGACCGACTTCGACGACGTGCGGGTCGCGACTCCGCCGCCTCCGGGCGCTCAGGTGCCCGGCGCGCCCACTGGCGTCACCGGGATTCCACGCGACCACGCGGTGGCCCTGAACTGGACGCCTCCAGCCTCGGACGGCGGCAGCGCGGTCAGCGCCTACCGGATCACGCCGTACATCGGCGGCACCGCCCAGACGCCGATCACGACCGACTACCCGGTCACGAGCTACACCGTCAGCGGCCTGACGAACGGGACCGCCTACACGTTCGCGGTCGCCGCGATCAACGGCGTGGGCACCGGGGCCAACTCGGCGCAGTCGCCGCCGGTAACGCCTGCCGCCGCAACGGCTCCCGGCGCACCTACGGGGCTCACCGGCACGGCCGGCGATGGGCAAGTCGCGTTGAGCTGGACTGCGCCTTCCGACGGCGGCTCGCCGATCACGAACTACCTCGTCACGCCATACGTCGGCGGCGCCGCGCAGGCGCCGATTTCGACAGGCTCGACCTCGACGACGTACACGGTCAGCGGGCTCACCAACGGCGTCTCCTACACCTTCAGCGTCGCTGCCGTGAACGCCGTCGGGCAGGGGCCGAGCTCGAGCCAGACACCGCCGCTGACACCGCGCGCAGCCCTCTCGCAGTACACGTACACGATCTTCTCGGACGGCTTCGAGTCGGGCGGGCTAAGCAACTGGAACACCTCGCAGGGCACTGGGTCGAGCACGGTTGTCGCGGCTGCGGCCCACACCGGCGGGTACGGCCTCCGGATCGCAACGCTCGAGACGCAGTACGCCTACGACGTCAAGGTCCTCTCGGGGTCGGTCTCCGACAGCGTCACGACCTTCTGGATCCGCCCCGGCACCGGCTCACGCGTGGTGACGGTCGCCCAGGCGCGCGACGGCTCGTCGAGCATCAACATGTGGCTGCTGATGTACGACGGCACGCGCCACGGGTTCCTCTTCTACCCGTACAACAGCGCCGGGGCCAGCACCGAGATCTTCACCGGCACCAACAGCGCCGCCGCGAGCACGTGGGTGCAGGTCGGCGTCCAGTACACGGGCGCGGCGAACGGCGCGGCGCGGCTCTACCTGAACGGCGTGTCCCAGCCGGCGTGGGGCTTGACGGGCAACTACAGCCACACCGCCAACCTGCAGATCGTCCAGCTCTGGAACGAGGGCCTGAGCAACAACGACTTCGACGACGTCTCGGTCGCCACCGTCTCGCCGGCGGGCGCCGTGCCACCCAGCGCGCCCCAGAACGTGGTGGCGTCGCCGCTCGACGGCGCCGCGCAGGTGACATGGGATGCACCAGCGAGCGACGGCGGCAGCCCGATCAACGGCTACCGGGTCACGTCGTACGTCAACGGCGTCGCGCAGACGACGTTGCCGACCGGCTCGACGGCGACGAGCTTCCGGTTCGGCGGGCTGACGAACGGGACGACCTACACCTTCACCGTCGCGGCGCAGAACGCGGCCGGACCCGGACCCGACTCCTCGCCCTCCAATGCTGTCACGCCGATTCCCGCGCCGCCTCCGGGCCCGCCGAGCGGCGTGAACGCGACGGCCGGAAACCAGTCTGCCTCGCTCACCTGGACTGCGCCTGCGTCCGACGGCGGGAGCCCGATCACCAACTACCGCGTCACGCCGTACATCAACGGCGTTGCGCAGACGCCGATCGCGACCGGCTCGACGCAGACGAGCTACACAGTCAGCGGCCTCACCAACGGGACGACCTATACGTTCACCGTCGCGGCGTCGAACTCGTCCGGTTACGGCGCAGAGTCACAGCCCTCCAACCCAGTAACGCCTGCGCCCCCGGCGGTGCCAGGTGCGCCGACCAGCGTCAGCGGCCTGCCCCGCGATAGCGGCGTCGCGCTGACCTGGAGCGCCCCGAGCTCGGATGGCGGCAGCTCGATCACGAACTACCGCATCACGCCGTACGTCGGTGGCTCCGCGCGGACTCCGGTCACCACGCCGGGCGCAGCGACCGGCTTCACGGTCACCGGCCTGACGAACGGCACCACGTACACATTCACGGTCGCCGCGATCAACGCGATCGGCACCGGCCCCGACTCCGCACCCTCACCGCCGGTCACTCCGGCCGTCCCGCCGGCGAACCCGATCGTGCTCGAGAACCGCAACCAGGGCACCACGAGCTGGCAGCTCGACATCGATCACAAGGCGACGAACCACGAGATCGAGGGCTACGCGAGCGCCACGAGCGTCAACAGGGGCGGCTCGATCAACTTCATGGTCTCGCTCTCGTCGAACGCGCAGTACACGATGGACATCTACCGGATGGGCTGGTACCCGCAGGGCACGAACCCGGACGGCACCTCGTGCGCCCCGTCCTGCGGCGGCCGCCTCATGCAGCACGTCGGCCCGCTGAACGGCGTCCACCAGGCGACCTGCCCGCAGGTGACAACGCAGAACGACCCGAACT
Organism: Gaiellaceae bacterium; assembly: GCA_036522595.1. GTDB lineage: Bacteria > Actinomycetota > Thermoleophilia > Gaiellales > Gaiellaceae > AC-32. The sequence goes on along the minus strand of DATDFL010000288.1, from coordinate 70,389 downwards.
TCGGCCTCACGGAGTGCAGCTGGACACCGAGCTACACGCTCAATGTCCCGACGACGTGGACGACCGGCAACTACATCGTCAAGCTGCGCCGCCTCGACGGCCAGACGCTCGAGAGTTACATGACCTTCGTCGTCCGCGACGACTCGAGCACGGCGGCCATCGTCTACTCGATGGACGTCACGACGTGGCAGGCCTACAACTTCTGGGGCGGCTCGGACAACCAGAACGTCGGCTACGACCTCTACGGCCGCTTCAACGACGTCACCGGCAACAGCACCGGCGGCCGCGCCTACACGGTCTCCTTCGACCGTCCGTACGACGGCGAGCCCGCCTCCGACGGCGCCGGCGCCTTCTTCAACTGGGACTTCCCGATGCTCCGCTTCCTGGAGTCGAAGGGCTACGACATCACGTACGTCACCTCGGTCGACCTGGAGTCGAACCCGACCCTGCTCAACGGTCACCGGGTCTTCATGAACACCGGCCACGACGAGTACTACTCCGACAACATGCGCAACAACCTGCTGAACGGCATCTCAAGCGGGGTCGACATGGCCCTCTTCAGCGCAAACAACTTCTATTACCGGATCACCTGGGCTCCGAACGCGAGCGGCACGGCCAATCGCCGCATCCACTGCGACAAGAACGCGCTGGCAGGCTCCACCACCTTCGAATGGCGGCTTCTGACGCCGCAGCAGCCGGAGAACCAGATCGGCGGCGTCATGCTCGAGGGCGTGGCCAACGACCGGCCGTACCTCGTCACCAACAACTCGAGCTGGATTTACGCCGGCACCGGCCTCGCCAACTACACCGGGAACGGCACGAGCGGCGTCGTCACGAGCGGCGCGGGGCAGAACGCGCTGCCGGGCGTCATCGGCTACGAGTTCGACTCGCGGGCCTCGACCACGCAGAACCTCTCACAGTGGGCGGGATTCGAGCCCGCGGGCACAACCACCGTCGGCCATTCGTTCGTGCCCGCCGGTGACGGCAACGCGACCAACGTCTGGTCTGACGCGGTGCTTTGGAACCACCCGAGCGGCGCGATGATCTTCTCCGCCGGAACCATCCAGTGGAGCTGGGGCGTGGACGACGGCTACAACGACGGCTACTGCGGCTGCTTCCACAACTACACCAACGCGGCGACCCAGCGCATCACGCAGAACATCCTCGATCGCTTCACCGGGCAATAGGGGACCCGCATCCGGTGCGCAGGCTGCTCATCACAGTTCACAGCGACGACCCCGAGTTGCACTGCGACCTCGGCGAGAACCTGCCGGCCGAGAACGGTCGCCGGCCACGCCTGCTGAAGCCTGACCCGGACGTCGTGTTCGTGGACGCGGGCCCGCCGGCGCCCGCCTCGCTGCCGAGTGAAATCCGGAAGACGTACCCGTCCGCGTTCGTCGTGCTCGTCGCGCGGGACGTCGACTCCGAGGCGCTCGAGCTCGGCGCGGAGGTCGACGCAGACGCCTTCGTGCGCCGCGACGACGAGCTCGCGGACTCGGCCACGGCGGTCCTGGCGCTGTCCGCAATCACCCGGCACAGCACCCGCGTTCGCAGAACCTGGACTTCCCGTCGAAAAGGCTAGGGTTCGGAGCCGCAAACCCGCTTCGTTCCTGGCCTTTCTGGTCTTGGACGGCCGGAGCGACGGCCGTAGTCTCCTTCGTAGCGGCCCTTGCTGCGTGCCTTGGGCCACGAGGGAGAGAACTTAGCGGCAATGACTGAAATCGGGATCGAAGCACCTGTTGCGGTACGTCGACCGCGTTCCGTGTTCGAGCTGTTCTCGAACGCGGATCCGCGCACGCTCGAGGTGCTCCGCCACCGGCACGCGAGCCGCACGCCGCGGCGCCGCGGCTGGCTCGTCCGGCGCATGCTCGTGCTCGCCGACGTGGTCGGGCTCGCCGTTGCGTTCCTGACGATCGAGCTCGTGTTCGGTCCGGGCAGCGGCACCGGCAACGTGCTCCACCCCGCCGTCGAGTACGCCTTGCTGCTGGCGACGCTCCCGGGCTGGATCGTGATCGCGCGCCTCTACAGCCTCTACGACCAGGACGAGGAGCGGACGCACCACCCGACGACCGACGACCTCGTCGGCGTCTTCCACCTCGTGACCGTCTGCACGTGGCTCTTCTACGCCCTGGTCACGGTGACGAACATCGCGAACCCGGAAACGGCGAAGGTCATCGCGTTCTGGTTCCTCGCGGTCGCGCTGATCGGCATCACCAGGGCCTGTGCGCGCGCCTGGTGCCGGAGCAGGATCACGTACATCCAGAACACGATCATCGTCGGCGCCGGCGACGTGGGCCAGAGCGTCGCACGCAAGCTCCAGCGCCACTCCGAGTACGGCATCAACCTCGTCGGTTTCGTCGACACGGCTCCGAAGGCGATGCAGGAGGGCCTCGGCCACGTCTCCGTGCTCGGCGCTCCCGCCCATCTGCCCGAGCTGATCAGCCTCTTCGACGTCGAGCGCGTGATCGTCGCCTTCTCGAACAACTCCGCCGAGGAAACCCTCGAGGTCGTCCGCTCGCTGAACGAGCACAACGTCCAGATCGACATCGTCCCGCGCCTCTTCGAGCTCGTCGGCCCGGGCGTCAAGGTGGACACGCTCGAGGGCCTGCCGCTCGTCGAGCTGCCTCCGCCGAGCCTCACCCGCTCCTCGCGCTGGATCAAGCGCGCGATCGACGCCACCGTCGCAGGCGTCGCGCTGCTGCTGACCGCGCCGCTGTTCGCGTTCATCGCGCTGCGGGTCAAGCTCGACTCGCCGGGCCCGATCTTCTTCCGCCAGAAGCGGCTCGGCCAGGACCAGCGCGAGTTCGAGGTTCTCAAGTTCCGGACGATGAAGGTCGACAACGACGACTCCGCCCACCGCGAGTTCATCAAGACGCTGATGGACCCGACGACCGCGAAGACGACCAACGGCATGTACAAGCTCGACCGCGGCGACGCCGTCACCCGCTCCGGCCGCTGGCTCCGAGCGACGAGCCTCGACGAGCTGCCGCAGCTGATCAACGTGCTGCGCGGCGACATGTCGCTCGTCGGCCCGCGGCCGTGCATCGACTGGGAGACCGAGCACTTCGAGCCGCACCACTACGACCGCTTCCTCGTCCCGGCCGGGATCACCGGGTTGTGGCAGGTCACCGCCCGCGCCCAGTCGACGTTCAAGGAGGCGCTCGACATGGACGTCGCCTACGCGCGCGGCTGGTCGCTCGGGCTCGACCTGCGGCTCCTCTGCCGGACGCCGCTCCAGGTTCTCAACCGGAGGGCCACCGCGTGAGCGACGGCAACGGAAACGGCCACGTGAACGAGCATTTTCCGCTGGTGCGGATGCCCTTGACGCCGCGCGTCGCGGTCGTCGGCCTCGGCTACTGGGGGCCGAACCTCGTCCGCAACCTGCACGAGCTGCCGGACTCCGAGCTGTCGGCGGTCTGCGACATGCGCCAGGAGGCGCTGGACGCGATCTCCCGGCGCTATCCGGCCGTCGCCACGACTACCTCCTTCGACGAGGTGATCGCCGACGACTCGATCGACGCGATCGCACTGGCGACGCCCGTCTCGACGCATTACCCACTCGCCGTCAAGGCACTCGACGCCGGCAAGCACGTCTTCATCGAGAAGCCGCTCGCCGCATCGGCCGTGGAGGCGCGCGACCTCCTGGAGCGCGCAGCCGAGCGCAACCTCGTCCTGATGCCCGGCCACACCTTCCTCTACAGCCCGCCGGTCAACACGATCCGGGACCTGATCACGAACGGCGACCTCGGCGACATCTACTTCATCTCGACGAGCCGCGTGAACCTCGGCCTGCACCAGAGCGACGTCAGCGTCGCGTGGGACCTCGGCCCGCACGACTTCTCGATCCTGCGCTACTGGCTCGACGAGACCCCGCGGCACGTCAGCGCGCTCAGCCGCAGCTGCGTGATCCCGAACATGCCCGACGTCGCGTTCATCAACCTCGAGTTCCCCTCGGGCACGATCGCCCACGTCGAGCTCTCCTGGCTCGCGCCGAGCAAGCTCAGGCGCACGACGATCGTGGGCTCGCAGAAGATGGTCGTCTACGACGACACGAGCAACGAGCCCGTGCGCGTCTTCGACAGCGGCGTCGACCTGCCGAACCCCGAGACCTTCGGCGAGTACCGGCTCAGCTACCGCACCGGCGACATCGTCTCGCCGAACGTGCCGGCCGCGGAGCCGCTCTTCATCGAGCTCGGCGACTTCTGCTCCGCAATCCGGACGGGCGAGACGCCTCGCTCCAGCGCGCAGATCGGGCTCGACGTCGTGCGCATCATCGAGTCCGTGGACGAGTCGCTCGAGGCCGACGGCGCGCGCGTCGACGTCAGCGAGCTCGTCGGCTAACCGGGATACGCTGATGGCAATGGCTGAGACCGTCGAGATCCGCGTGCCCTTTCTCGACCTGGGCGCGATGCACGGCGCCCTGAAGGAGGAGCTGCTCGAGTCCTTTTCGGCGCTGATCGACTCGAACGCGTTCATCAACGGCCCGGCCGTGCGCGAGTTCGAGGAGGCATTCGCCGAGTACGTGGGCACGTCGACCGCGATCGGGCTCGCGAGCGGGCTCGACGCACTGCGTCTCGGGCTGATCGCCTCCGGGATCGAGCCGGGCGACGAGGTGATCGTCCCGGCGAACACCTTCGTCGCGACCCTCGAGGCCGTGACGCAGGCGGGCGGGCGCCCGGTGCCGGTCGAAATGTCGGAGGCGGACTGGAACATCGATGTCTCCGCCGCCGAGGCGGCCGTCGGCGAGCGCACGCGCTTCCTGATGCCGGTGCACCTCTACGGCCAGATGGCCGACCTGCGCCCGCTGGCCGAGCTCGCCGAGCGCCGTGGGCTGATCCTCGTCGAGGACGCCTGCCAGGCGCACGGGGCCGACCGCGACGGCATCCGCGCCGGCACGAAGGGCGCGTGGTCGGCATTCAGCTTCTACCCGGGCAAGAACCTGGGCGCGTTCGGGGACGCGGGTGCGGTGACGACGAACGATCCCGAGCTCGCGGCAGCCCTGAAGTCGCTGCGCGAGCACGGGCAGCGAGCGAAGTACGAGCACGAGCGCGAGGGCTGGACCGGCCGCCTGGACACCATCCAGGCGATCGTGCTCCTCGCGAAGCTCGCACGGTTGGACGACTGGAACGACCAGCGCCGGGCGATTGCGTCGTACTACCTCGAGCGCCTCGCCGGCGTGGGCGACCTCGAGCTGCCGCCGGTCCCACTGAACAGCTCGCCGGTGTGGCACCTCTTCGTCGTGCGCACGGCCGACCCGGCAGCGCTGGGGGAGTTCCTCCGCTCGCGCGGGATCGGCACCGGCAGGCACTATCCCGACGCCGTGCACCTGACGCAGGCCTATCGCTGGCTCGGCTACGGCCCCGGCTCGTTCCCGCTCGCGGAGCGTCACGGGGAACGCGTGCTCTCGCTGCCGATGTTTCCCGGGATGTCGATCGACGACGCGGAGGCGGTCGTTGCGGCCGTGTCGGCGTTCTTCGATGGCTGACGGGCCCGTCAACGACGCTCCCTACCGGCTGCTCAACGACGTCCAGTTCGGCGACGGCGTCGTCGTGCAGGCGTTCACGAACCTCTACGGCTGCGCGATCGGCGACGAGACCCGCGTCGGCCCGTTCGTCGAGATCCAGCGCGGCGTGACCGTCGGCGCCCGCTGCAAGGTCCAGAGCCACACGTTCATCTGCACCGGGGTCGAGATCGCCGACGAGGTCTTCGTCGGCCACGGCGTGATGTTCATCAACGACAAGCGGCCCCACGCGACCACCGACGAGGGCGCGCTGCAGACGGACGACGACTGGGAGCTGCTGCCGACGATCGTCGAACGGCGCGCCTCGCTCGGGTCGGGTGCGGTCATCCTCGGCGGGATCCGGATCGGCGAGGGCGCCATCGTCGGCGCCGGCGCGGTCGTGACGCGCGACGTGCCGGCAGGGGCAACCGTTGCGGGAAGCCCGGCCCGCGTCCTCGCACAGGCGCGATGAAGATCGCGATCGCGGTCGTCGTCGTGCTGGTGCTCGTCGTGGCCGCCGGCCTGACGGCGCTCGCCTGGCGGGCCTCGTCCCGGGCGATCCACCCAGGACCGCCGCAGTACGCGTGGAGCCTCGCCGATTACCAGCAGCTCAAACCGGAGGACGTTCGGGTCGAGACGAGCACCGGCGCGACCCTTGCCGGCCGCTTCTTCCCGGGCCGCGAGCGCGCGACGGTCGTGCTGACCCATGGCTACGGCGGCAGCCAGGACGAGATGCTGCCGGTCGCCGACGCGCTCCACAAGAGCGGCTTCACGGTCTTCACGTACAACCTGCGCGGCCAGGTGACCTTCGGCGCGAAGGAGCAGGACGATCTCGTCTCGGTCGTCGACTACCTCAGCGGGCGAGACGACGTGGACGCGGAACGGATCGGGGCGCTCGGGTTCTCGATGGGGGGCGCGACGACGCTCTTGGCGGCGGCCCGCGAGCCACGGATCAAGGCGGTCGTTGCCGACTCCGCGTGGCGGACCGCGAAGAGCTGGCTGCGGCCCAGCTGGAACCCTCGGGATCACTTTTCCCGGCTGTCTCTCAAGTTCGCGGAGTGGCGCACCGGGATCGACCTGGACAAGCTCCGGCCGGTGGAGGCGATGCAGCGGCTGGCCGGACGGCCGGTGCTCTTGATCCACGGGTCAGACGACGACGTGGTCTTGCCGGAGGACTCGGACGCGCTCCTCTCTGCAGCGCCGGGTGCGGAGCTCTGGCGAATTCCGGGCGCGAAGCACGGGGAGACGCTTGCGCCAGGTGGGCCCACGACCGGCGAGCGCGTCACCACATTTTTCGAGCGCGCGCTGGCCTAGAAAGAGTGGAGCCGACGGGGATCGAACCCGTGACCTTTTGGCTGCCAGCCAAACGCTCTCCCAGCTGAGCTACGGCCCCAAGCGCCCTCAGTCTAGCCGCGAACGAGGCGAACGACTAAACGGCTGCGGCGTCCAGCTCGATGCTGGGGACGTCGCCCCAAAGCTCTTCGAGCCGGTAGTACTCGCGCGCCTCGGGGGTGAAGACGTGCAGGACCACGTCGAGGTAGTCCGCGACGATCCAGCGGCCCTCAGGCTCGCCCGCGACCGAGGCCGGCAGCGAGCGCTCGTCGTGCTTCAGGCGCTCGTGCACCTCGTCCCAGATCGCCTTCGTCTGGCGCGGGTTCTGCCCCGTGGCGAGCACGAAGAAGTCCGTGTAGGAGCACACGGGCCGCATGTCGAGAATGAGAACGTCCTGCGCCAGCTTCTCCTGAGCGAGGCCGGCGATTCGGCGGGCGTGTTCGAGTGGTGTCAGTGGCTCTTTCTGTCCTCGGGTGCGTTCGTAGTGTAGCCACGGTAGAGGCCGGTCTCGAGAATCGCGGCCTCCACCGCGGGCGTGACGAGCCCGGCGAGGGGCGCGCCTCGAGAGGCCAGTTCCCGCACTTGCGTCGACGAAACAGGAGGCGAGTCGAGCTCGAACGACACGATGCGGTCGCCATACCGGCTCAGGTCGGGCGGTGGAAAGCCCGAGCGCGTCCCGACCGCGAGGCGCACCCAACGAAGCACTTCCTCGGGATCCTTCCAGGTCGGGAACGCGGCGCCCTCATCCGCCCCGACGATGAACAGCGCATCGCCGAAGCGCCCGTCGCGGACCGCATCCACCGTGAAGGCGTTGTCGTCGAGCGCGACCTCCGCCGGGAGATCCTCGAACGTTGCCTGCGCAAGGCGCAGGCGGTCCTCGGGCGCGGCGAAGACGCGACGGTGGCCCGGGTCGGCGGCCACCAGCACCACGAGTTTGTCGATCGCCAGCTGCTGGAGCGCCGCCCGCGCGAGGGCGAGGTGCCCGTTGTGCGGCGGATCGAAGATGCCGCCGAGGATTCCCGTCGTCACTGGAACTCGAGCGCCTCGCCGGCGACCTCGACCTCGTCGCCGCGCTTCACTCCCGCTTCGCGCAGCGCGCGTTCGAGCTCTTCCTCGCCGGGAGGCCGCCCCACGACCCGGAAGCCGCGATCGGTGCGAAAGATCCGGAAGGCCCGCCGAGGGTCGGGCTGGGGCCGGTAGACGAGAAAGTCGGGCAGCGAGGTCTCGGCCGGAGCCTCCGCCGGCGGGATCAGCTCGAACAGGCTCCGCCGAAAGCGGTCGATCCCCGCACCGGTCGCCGCGGAGGTCTCGAAGACGCCCACGATCCGCTCGTCGTCCACGTCTAGGGCCGGCGTCGACGGGAGCAGGTCGACCTTGTTCAGCACGATGACCTGAGGCCGCTCCGCGAGGCCGGCGCCGTAGGCATCGAGCTCGTGGTCGATCTGCCGGAAACGGTCGGCCGGATCGCCTTCGGACGAATCGATCACGTGCACGAGCACCCGTGCCCGCTCGAGGTGGGCCAGGAACTCGTGGCCGAGGCCGGCGCCCTCGCTCGCGCCCTCGATCAGTCCGGGCACGTCGGCCACGACCAGCTGGCGCTCGTCCGAGTCGACCGTCCCGAGCACCGGCTGGATCGTCGTGAACGGGTACTCGGCGACCTTCGGCTTCGCGTTCGAGATCCGGCGCAGGAGCGACGACTTGCCCGCGTTCGGGAGGCCGACGAGCGCGGCATCGGCGAGCAGCTTCAGCCGCAGCTCGAAGTCCGCCTCCTCACCGGGCAGGCCCGTTTCCGCGAAGCGCGGCGTCTGCCGGATCGAGTTCGCGAAGCGCTTGTTGCCTCGGCCGCCGGGCCCACCGCGCGCCAGGACGACCCGGACGCCGCCGCCGGTCAAGTCCGCGACCAGGTTCCCGTCGAGGTCGAGAACCTGCGTCCCGGCGGGCGCACGCAGCTCGACGTCCGCACCTGCGGCGCCGTGCCTTCCCGAGCCCCCGCCCGCACCCCCTTTGCCCGCGCTGAACCACTGGCGGCGCTGAAACTCCGAGAGGTCGCGCAGGTCGGAATCCGCGAAGAGCACCACGTCGCCACCCGGGCCGCCGTCGCCGCCGTCGGGCCCGCCCTTCGGGACGTGCTTCTCGCGCCGAAAGCTGAGCGCGCCGTCGCCGCCGCGCCCCGCCTGCACGTGGATGCGGGCGCGATCGGTGAACATCGAGCTACTGGTGTTCGACTACGGAGATCAGCCGACGCTCGCCGCTCGAGCGAAAAACAACCCGCCCGTCGCGCTTGGCGTAGATCGTGTCATCGCGGCCGATCCCGGTGCCGGGCCCCGGCCGGAAGCGCGTGCCGCGCTGGCGGACGATGATCGTCCCAGCGGTCACGCCCTGGCCGTCGAAGATCTTGACGCCGAGCATCTTGGGCGCTGAGTCGCGCCCGTTCCTGGATGAGCCGAGCCCTTTTTTGTGAGCCATCTAGTCCTCTTTCTCCTGCGCCTCGAGCGCGCCCAGCGCGCCCTTGCGCTTGGCGTGCGCCTGCTCGTACTCGAGTGCCGCAGCCACTTCGTCCGCTGACCACTTTTCGGCGTTCGCGGTGATGTCCTTGACGGTCATGTCCGCGTAGCCGGCCGGCAGCTTCGACGGTGCCTCCGCGGCCTCCTCCTTCTTCGCGGGGGCCTCCTTCTTGGGAGCAGCAGCCTTCTTGCCGCCGATCGTCTGAACCTCGATCTGCGAGAGCTTCGCGCGGAAACCCGTCTTGCGGCGGTAGCCCGACTTCGGCTTGTACTTCCCGATCGTGACCTTTTTCCCAAGCGTGGAGCCGACGACCTTCAGCGTCACGGGCGTGCCCTTGGGCGCGAGCTCGAACTTGCCGTCGCCGCCGAGCAGCAGCACTTCCGGATGGAAGGTCTTGCCCTCCTCGGTCGCTACGCGGTCCACCAGCAGCCGCTCGCCCTCCTGGACGCGGTACTGCTTGCCGCCGAGTGAGATGATCGCGTAGCCAGCCATGGCACCGAAACGCGGGCATGTCGCCCGCGAGGAAGCAGTGTAGCGGTGATCGCACGCCGGTCGCAAAGAGCGGGTTTGCGGGGTATCTGGCTCGTCTGGCTGCTTTGCGCGCTCGCCACGGTCGCCGTCTTCGAGACCTACTGGCGCATCCCGCCGGCCGAGCTCTGGAAGGTGCACAACTCGGGCTTCGTCGGCGGGATCGGGCGAGCGCTCGTGTTCGTCGGCTTCTCGCCCGCGGTCGCGGCCCTGGGCGTCCTGCCTGTCGTCGCCGACCGGCTGGAGGAACGGCGCGCAGACCTCCTCGCCCTCGTCGCGGCGGGGTTCTGCGCCACGGTGGCGTTCGTGCAGACCCCGAGCCACCTCGACCCGAAGTGGACGAACGTGCTCCCCGTGATCGGCGTCGCGCTGGCGGTCGCGCTCACCGCGTGGGCGAGCGCCCGCGGAAGGCCCGAGCGCGTGCGGACGAGCCGAACCGGCGACCGAGCGCGGTTGGCCCTCTGGCTGGTCGTGCTCTTCTGGGCCACGCCGTACATCGCCGCGGAGATGGGCTTCCACCTGGATGGCGTGCCGTTCTTCGGCTGGTTCTTCCAGACCGGCGTGATCAAGCCCGAGCCCGGGTCAGGTGACCTTCATGCGGCAGTCCATTACGGCCACCACCACGGCCTGGACGGGTTCCTGCTGGCCACGACGGCGCTGCTGCTCTCGCGCCTGCTCGGCGGCATGCGCCGGCTGCGGACGCTGACGGCCGCGATCCTCTCGCTGATGCTCGTCTACGCGCTGACCAACATGGTCAACGACCTCTGGATCGAGCAGGTCGTGAAGCGCGGCTGGACGAGCTGGGAAGTGCCCGATGTGCTGCAGCCGAGCCTCTCGCTCGCCTGGGCCGCGATGCTGCTCGCGGCGGGGGTGGTCTACGCCGCGTTCCTGGCGCGCAGGCCGTTACTCGGACGGCGTTGAGCTCGTCTCCGCCGGCTTCTTCTTCCGGCGGCGCCCTCCGCGCGAGCCTCGGCGCGTCTTCTTTTTGGGCTTCGGCGCCTCGGCACCGTCCTGGGCGACAGCCTCGGCTTTGGGCTCCGGCTCTGGCTCTGGCTCCGGCTCCGGCTCCTCGCGGCCGAGGCCAGGGTCCGGAAGATGGATCTTCGGGGCCTCGCCGTTCGTCTCCGCGGCAGTCGCAGTGGCAGGCTTCTTCTTCCGGCGGCGGCCTCCGCGCGAGCCTCGGCGCGTCTTCTTCTTGGGCGTCGCTTCCCCGGGCGCCGCGGTCTCTTCGGCCTCGGCCTCGGCTTCGGCCTGCGCTTCGGCCTCGGCCTCGGCTTCGGCATCGGCGTCGACGGTTTCCTCTTCGACTGCGTCCGGCTCCTTCACGGCCGTCTTGCCCTTCCGCGCAGGAGGCTTGCGGGTCGGCTTCTCGGCCTCACCCTCCGCGGTGATCGGCGCCTCGGGAGCCTTGGCGCCTCCGACGAGAGTCGCGTAGGCGGTGCCGTTGACCACGCGTTCGATCCGCACCTTCGCCTTCTTGCCGACGAGCTTGGCGCCGCCGCCGACGCAGACGGCCAGCCCGTCCAGCGAGCCGACTCCGGCGTTCAGGTCGTGCAGGCCGACCTCGACGAGCTTCAGGTCGAATTGCTTGCCCTCCCGGGCCGCGCCTTCCGGCGCGAGGCTCTCGAAGGTGCCCTTGCCGAGCACCTCGAAGTGGTTGGTCGGCGCGTCCTCGCGCGACTCGACCAGGAACCGCCGCTTCGTCTCCTCTTCGATGTCCGCAAGGCGAGCGGCGCCCGGGCCGATCAGGATGCTCGCGACCTTGGCGTTGAGCTCGACCTTGAACGCCTTCGTGCGCGGCGCGCTGGCCGCGAGCTCGCGCAGATGACGCTCAGCGTCGACCGCGGCCGACGCCTCCGAGAGCACGACCCCGTCGCCGCCGCAGATCGTGCACTTGCGCGTCAGGATCTCGCGCGGCCCGTCGGTGACGTTCTGGCGCGTCATCTCGACGAGGCCGAGCGGCGAGATCTCGACGACGTAGGTCTTCGTCCGGTCGCGCTCGAGCTCGGTCTTCAGCGCCTCCTCCACCGTCGCGCGGTTCTTCGGGTTCGCCATGTCGATGAAGTCGATGACGATGATCCCGCCGATGTCGCGCAGCCGCAGCTGGCGGACGACCTCCTTGACCGCCTCGAGGTTGTTCTTCGTGATCGTGTCCTCGAGCCGCCCGCCTGCCGACTTGCCGCGCGAGCCGACGAAGCGGCCCGTGTTGACGTCGATCACCGTGAACGCCTCGGCGTAGTCGAAGACGAGGTAGCCGCCGGACGGCAGGTCGACGCGTCGGGAGAGCGTGGAGCGGATCTCCTCGTCGACTCCGCGCGCCTCCATCAGCGGCGTCTTCTCGCGGTGGCGCTGGACGCGCTCGACCATGTGCGGCGAGGTCTTCTTCAGGTACCCGACGATGCGCTTGAAGGTGCGCTCCTGGTCGACCACCGCCTTCTCGAAGTCGTCCGTGAAGAGGTCGCGCACGACACGGAGCGGGAGCTCGGACTCCTGGTAGACGAGAGCGGGTGCCTTGGCGCTTTTCGCACGCGTCTCGATCGTCTTCCAGAGGCGCTGCAGGAAGACGAGGTCGCGCTCGATGTCCTCGGCGGAAGCGCCCTCGGCCGCGGTGCGGACGATCACGCCGCCCTTCTTCACGTCGAGGTTCTTGAGGATGTCCCGTAGGCGCGTTCGCTCGGCGTCCTCGAGCCGGCGCGAGACGCCGAGGCCCTCGCCGCTCGGGACGAAGACGACGAAGCGGCCCGGCAGCGAGATCTCCGTGGTCAGCCGCGCGCCCTTCGACTTCATCGGATCCTTGACCGCCTGGACGAGCACCTGCTGGCCGCGGCTCAGCAGGTCCTGGATCTTGCGCCCGTGGGAGCGCCCCTCGAGCTCGGGGACGACCACCTCGTCCACGTACAGGAAGCCGTTCTTCTCGAGGCCGATCTCGATGAACGCCGCCTCCATCCCGGGCAGGACGTTGTCGACGCTGCCCAGGTAGATGTTCCCCGCGATCGAGCGGCGCTCCGGCCGCTCGAGGTAGGCCTCGGCGACGCGGTCGTCCTCGAGCACGGCGACGCGCTGCTCGCCGACGTCGACGGAGATCAGGAGCTCGCGCTTCGCGGGTGGGAGCGGCGGGCGGCGCGGCGGCGGCTTTCGGCGCGGTTGCCGTTGCTTGCGCTCGGCCGGCTTTCGCTCGGCCGACTTCCGCTCGGGCTTCGTCTCTGCCTTGGCCGTGGGCTGCTCGGGCTGGGTTTGCGTCGCGGCACCGGCCGGGCGCTTGCGGTTTCGACCGCCACGGCTTCCGCGCCGTCGACGCTTGCGTGCTGGTGAGGTCTCGGTTGCGCCCGCCTGCGTGGCGGGCTTGGTCGTTACGGGCTGGGTCGGGGTAGGCGGCGCGCTCGGCTGGGCGGCGCGCTCGTCACGGGACGGCTTGCGCCGTCGGAACAATCGAAGCAAGTGGAATCTCCTTGGTCGGTAGCGCGCGCGCTGCGTTCATCCCGAGTCGGATGGAGCGCGCGCAGCAGGTTGAAAGCAAACTCGGTCACACCCACAGGCTAGCAACCTGAGGTGCCGACACGACTACGCGGCAGCCGCGGGCCGCAGCCTGGCGCGCTTTGCTCTGACCGCTCGCAGCCGCTGGGAGAGGCGGGCCCAGGCCCACGGCTCGACCTCGCCGTACCGAAGCGCGGACTGCCCGCGCGTCGCTTCGAGGTACTCGAACCAGGCGTCGGCCTCCTCGATCAGCAGCAGCTCCTCGGCTTCACGTCTGGGTGCCATGGCGGAAGCGTAGGACCGCCTCCGGACGGAGTCACGGGGGACCCGGATGCGAGCTACCCCTGTTCCACGATCCGGCGACTGTCTCTCGTCTCGAAGGAGCCAGCGTTGGTGTGCCTCCCGCCGGGCAAAGCCCGGCTCCGGCGGCGAATGGGAAGCGGGCTTTGACTCGTCAGCGAACTTCGTCGAGTTCGAGATCAAGCGCGGGTCGACGTCGTCTGGATCCACGTAAGTCAGCGAAGGACGCCGCGGCGGCGTACGTGGCCGCGCGCGTGGATCGCCTCCAGCACGCCGATTGCGAGCAGGTTGGCGATCATCGCCGAGCCGCCGACGGAGACGAACGGCAGCGGGATACCCGTGACCGGGGCGATTCCGATCGACATGCCGACGTTGACGAAGATCTGGAACAGGAACGCGACCACGATCCCGCCTGCCGCGATGGCCGAGAAGGCGTCCCGCGCCGACGCGACGATCCTCAGACCGCGCCAGACGACCAGCAGGTAGAGCAGCAGCAGGATCGAGACGCCCACGAAGCCGCGCTCCTCTGCGAGCGAGGCGAAGGCGAAGTCGGTCGCGTGCTCCGGCAGGAAGTGGTAGTTCGTCTGCGTCGCCCCCGCGACGCCGCGTCCCTTGAAGCGCCCCGCACCGACCGCGTTGATCGACTGCGCGACGTTGAAGGTCGCACCCGAGGGATCGGCGCTCGGATGCGTGAAGTGCGTCAAGCGCGCCTGCTGGTAGGGCTTCAGCACCTGCACGCCCGCGGCCGGCAGGAGCCAGAGCACGGTCAGGATCAAAACCAGCGCGCCGGTCGCCAGCGCGGCGAGATGCGTCCAGCGAGTCCCCGCGACGAACAGGACTCCCGCGAGAGCGACTGCGTAGACCATCGCCGTGCCGACGTCCGGCTGCACGAAGACGAGCAGGATCGGCCCGGCGGCGAAGCCGATCGCCTGCAGCACGACGCTGCTCTCGTTCATGCGCTTCGCCCGGTCGGCGAGGAAGCCTGCGAGGAACAGGACGAACAGCAGCTTCCCGAACTCCGACGGCTGGAAGCGGAAGAAGCCGAGGTCGAGCCAGCGCTTCGAGTGCCGCGAGACCGTGCCGGCCAGCAGCACGAGCATCATCACGCTCAGCGTGCCGCCGTAGATGACGCGCTTGAAGCGGCGGTAGTAGTCCGGGTCGATCGCGACGGCGATCGTCATGCCGAGCAGCCCGACCGCCGCGTAGACGCCCTGCCGCACGACGTAGTAGTTCGGGTTGCCTGCGATGTCGCTCTTCGTGATCCCGGCGATCGCCCAGAGCCCGTATCCGAGGAGCGCGCCGACCCCGAGGAGCAGGATCCAGTCGAGCCTCCGGACGAACGCGGCGATCTCGAGGCGCTCGGCCCTGACCGGCCGCAGGCCTCGCGCGCGGGTGTCGACGGCCTCGATCATCCGCCCGCAGCGCCTCCCTGCTCCCTGAAGAACTGCTTGAAGACCTGCAGCGCTGCGGGAGCGGCCGCCTCGGCGCCGAAGCCGCCGTTCTCGATCAGCGCGCACACGACGATCTGCGGCGGCTCTGGCTCGTTCACCGGGCCGTAGCCGCACCACCAGGACTGATCCTGCTCACCGAGGAAACCCGCGCCCGGGATGCTGACGATCTTCTGCGCCGTCCCGGTCTTGCCGGCGATCGGGATGGGGTAGTTGCCGAACACGTTGTAGGCGGTTCCGTAGGAAGCGTGGGTCGCCTGGTAGAGCCCGTCCTGCACGACCGCGAGGTTGCTCGGGTCGAGCCCGACCGAGACCGGCGCCGGAGCCGTGAAGCGGTGAACGACCCGCGGCGCGGAACGCCCGCCGCCGCCCTCCTGGACGTCCTCGACGAGATGCGGCTTGACGAGCTTGCCGCCGTTCGCGAGCAGCGCGTAGAAGCGCGTCATCTGCAGCGGCGTCACGAGCAGGTCCTTCTGGCCGATCGCGAGCTGGATCGAGTCACCAGGCTTCCAGAGGCGGTCGATCTGCCAGTTGCGCGGATCGGTCTTCGCCGTGAACCGCTGGTGGCGCCACTCGGGGGTCGGGAGCAATCCCGCCGACTCCGGGCCGACATCGAGGCCGGTCTTGTGCCCGATGCCGAACCGCGCTGCCCAGGCCTGCAACGGATGGCCTGCGCTCGGGGGCGCGTTGTAGAACATGTCGCCCACCTGGTAGAACCAGGTGTCGCACGACTGGCCGAGCGCGGTCGGGAGCGTCATCGCCTCGAAAGCCCCGGGGTCGACGTTGTGGAAGACCTGGGCAACCGTCCCGTCGCTTTTGTAGACGGTGTATGAGCCCGTGCACTCGAGCACCGTCGACGGAGAGATGGTGTGCGTCTGCAGCGCGGCCAGGGCCGTGACGGGCTTGAAGGTCGAGCCGGCCGGATAGAGGCCGCTGATCGCGCGGTTCAGCGATGGGTAGTTGTGCGCCTCGGCGGTCGACGGCGTCAGGCCGTAGGAGGCAAGGCGCTTCGTCGTCACCTGGCCTGTGTAGACCGCGGGGTTGTAGCTCGGGTAGGACGCCATGGCGAGGACCGAGCCGTCGTTCGGGTTCAGGGCGACGATCGAGCCGGCATTGGCGGCCCAGTGATGGTTGTTCCGCGCGAGCTGGATCCCGTCCTGGATCGCCTGCTGGGCGACGCGCTGCAGCTTGATGTCGAGCGTCGTCTGGATCGACTCGCCTGGTGCCGGGTCGCGCTTGAGGACGAGCTGGCTCCGCGCGCGGCCGAGCGAGTCGACGCGCAGCTGCTTCAGGCCGGGCCGCCCGCGCAAGTACGAGTCGTAGGTCGCCTCGAGCCCGGCCTGGCCGATCTTGTCGCCGGGCTCGTAACCCTTGCGCTGGAGGTCTTTGAGCTGCGGGGGCGAGATCTCCGAGACGTAGCCGAGCAGCTGGGCGGCCAGCGTGCCCTGCGGGTAGCTCCGCAGGTACGTGTGCACGATCTGCACACCCGGGAACTCCTCCGCATGCTCGCTCAGGTAGAGGATCGGCGCGTCGCGGTTGACCGATTCCCGCACGACGACCGGCGTCACGGGGTCGCCCTTGTGCTTGCTCATGTCGGCCAGCATCTGGCGAACCGGGACCTTGAGCACCCGCGAGAGCCGCCGGAGCTCGTCGCGCTGCGCGTGCCAGGAGCTCTTGGCCATGTCGGAGGGCCAGAGCTGGACGGCCGTGCCCGGCACGGTCGCGACCAGCGGCACGCCGTTCCGGTCGAGGATCTCGCCGCGCTGCGCCTCGATGCGGACCGAGCGCACCTGGTTGTCGAGCGCCGCCTGCAGGTACTGCGGGCCCGAGAGCACCTGCAGCGCCCAGAGCCGGAAGAAGAGGATCCCGAACGCGACCAGCGCAACGGCGCCGAGGATCCCGAGCCTCAGGGCGAGCTGCGGCGTGAAGCGGTACGGCTCCTCGACGCGCGGGTCGGGCGGCAGGAAGCGGTTGGAGCCGGGCCTACGAGCGCGCGCGCCGGTGCTAGCCAAGGAGCTGCACCTCCCTCGCGCCCTCCGGCTCGGTCGCCCACGCGAGCACGCGCCGCACGAGCGCGTAGACCGGAAGAGTCAGGAGCAGGTTCAGCGCGACCTTCGGGAAGAGCGCGTCGAGCAGGACGACCCGCGCCGACACGGCGTCGCCGAGCATGTAGTGCAGGAACAGCGCGCCGAACTGGACGAGGATCGTCGCGACCGCGACCGACACGAACGGCGCGTGGGCACGGTCGCGGCCGGTCGTCTCGCCGTAGCGCCCGATCCAGTAACCGGCGATCGTCAGGAGCAGCGACGTCACGCCCAGGGTCGCGAGGTTCGCGGTGTCGACGATCAGGCCGGCCGCGAAGCCGGCAGCCGCGCCGTAGATCGAGCCGCGCAGCAGCGCGACGCCCATCAGCGTCAGGAGGAGGACGTCGGGCGTTCCGCCGAGGATGTCGACCGACGAGAAGATCGTCACCTGCAGGATCGCTGCGACGAAGATCACCGCGCAGACCTTCGCGGGCTCGATCAGGTAGCGGCTCACCGGGGGCGGGTTTTCGGGACGAGCACGGTCACGGACTGGAGCGACCCGAAGTCGACCAGTGGCCGCACCTGGATTTGCCAGTAGAGGTCGAGGTCGCTCAGCGACGCGCCCGAGACCACGCCGATCGGGATTCCCTTTGGGTAGAGCGACGAGAGGCCGTGCGACTTGAAGCCCGAGGTCACGATCCATTCGCCCGCGCGGACCGTCTGGGACTTCTGCACCCGGTCGAGGATCAGCGTCCCCGGCCCCTGGCCGTGGTCGACCAGCCCCGATGCCTTCGTGGTCAGGTCGTACGCGGAGACGTTCAGCCCGGGATCGGTCAGGAGCGTCACCTGCGCCTGGTTGTGGGCGACCTCGGTGACGAGCCCGACCAGGCCGTCCGGGCTGACGACGGGGTCGTTCTTTCGGATCCCGTTGACCGAGCCCGCCGCGATGTCGACCTGCTGCTGGAACTCGCTCGCGGGGCGGCCGATGATCTCCGTGTTCACGGGGTCGTAGCCGCTCGGAAACGTCGGCAGGCCGACGTAGTGGAGCTGGCGCCGCAGGTCGCTGTTCGCCTGGACCGCGTTCTGGTTCGCGATCACCTCCCGGCTGAGCTGGTCGACCTCGCTGCGCAGGCGCGCGTTCTCGGACTTCGCGTGGACGAGCCCGGCGAACCACCCGTAGGCGTCACGGAAAGGCCTCGCGACACGCTCCGCACCGACCTCGAAGGGGCGCAGAACCGCCGCACCGCCGCTCTGGATGCCGTGCAGGCTCCCGCCTGAAGGCTCGCGGAAGTAGATCGTGATCAACACGATCGAAACGAAGACGAGCACCCCTGCGACGAGCCGCCGCCGGAGAGCGGTGGCACTACGCGAGGAGTACCCGGCGGGCCTGGAGCGAGGAACGGGTGACCCCAAGACCGCAAGTCGTGCGTCGCGGTTCCTTGGCACGAGAACGACCTAGTGTAGGAAAGAAAGCGGCGAGCGGCGAATAGGGTCCGTTTACCCGCGGTTAAGGGCCGTCTGCACCGCTTGCGGTGCCGACCTCAGGAAGGACCGGCTTTGCCGGTGCTTTCGTCTGAAATGACCGGTCGATCCGCACGTCGCTCGAGCTACGGCCGGTGATTCGTGCGCCGCTTCTGGGCCTGGCTGCGGTGGATCGCCTCGAACTCCTCGAGGCTCCGGCCCGAGCCGACCGCCACGCACGTGAGCGGGCTTTCGGCCAGATGCACCGGCATCTGGGTCTCGTGCCGTAGCCGCTCGTCGAGCCCGTTCAGGAGCGCGCCTCCGCCGGCGAGGACGATCCCGCGGTCCATGATGTCGGCCGCGAGCTCCGGCGGCGTCTTGTCCAGGGTCGACTTGATTGCGTCGATGATCTGGCCGACCGGGCCGTCGAGGGCCCGGCGGATCTCCTCGGAGCTGAGGATCACGGTCTTCGGCAGACCGGTGAGCATGTCCCGGCCTCTGACCTCGGCCTGGACCTCCTCCTTGAGGTCGAAGGCGGAGCCGACCTCGAGCTTGATCTCCTCCGCGGTCTGCTGGCCGATCAGGAGCTTGTACTCGCTCTTGATGTGGCTGATGATCGCCTCGTCCATCTCGTCGCCCCCGACGCGGAGGCTCTGGCTGACGACGATGCCGCCGAGCGAGATGACGGCGACCTCGGTGGTGCCGCCGCCGATGTCCACGATCATGTTCCCGGTCGGCTCGGCGACCGGCAGTCCGGCCCCGATTGCGGCGGCCATCGGCTCCTCGATCAGGTAGGCCTGGCGCGCGCCTGCGGAGAGGGTCGCCTCCTCGACGGCGCGCTTCTCGACGCCGGTGACGCCCGACGGGACGCAGACGACGACGCGCGGGTGCGCGAACCGGTGCTGGTGCACCTTCTGGATGAAGTGCCGCAGCATCTGCTCGGTCACGTCGAAGTCGGCGATGACGCCGTCCTTGAGCGGCCGGATCGCCGAGATCGTCCCCGGGGTGCGGCCGAGCATGCGCTTCGCCTCGACGCCGACCGCATGCACCTCGCCGGTGCGTTGGTCGATCGCGACGACGGACGGCTCGGAGAGCACGATCCCGCGCCCGCGCACGTAAACAAGCGTGTTCGCGGTTCCGAGGTCGACAGCCATGTCACGGCCGCCGAAGCCGTTGAAGTAGCCCAAAAGACCCATCCCTCCTGTCGAGTCTAGCTTGGTCTAGCGGCCGATCGTGAGCCGGACCCTGAAGCCGTTCGGGCGCTTCTTTCGGCTGGCCTTCGGGACTTGCTTGATCACGCGGCCCCGGTCTGCGCGAGACGAGTGTTTGCGGCTGATCGTGCCCGCGCGGCAATGGCGCGCCTTCAGCCGGGACTTCGCCTTGGCGAGCTTCAGGTGGAGCACATTCGGGACGACGCATTTCGGCGGATTGAACGACGGGGGCGGTGGAGGCGGCGGCGGGGCTGGTGGCGGCGGCGGCGGGGTTGGTGGCGGTGGCGGCGGTGGTGGATGCGGAGGCGGAGGTGGTGGGGGCGGTGGTGACCGCAGGCAGAGGTGGACGATGTCCATGCTGCTGTAGGCGTACTGCCAGAGCTGGCAGCCGATCCGGTGGGACGTGAACTCGCTGGTGCCATACAGCCGCCACGCCGCCCACGGAGCTGCGTCAAGGACGAGGTCGTGCTCGATCTGCTGGAAAGTGTCGTAGCGCTCGTCGCCGACGAGCTGCTCGGCTGCGTGGATTCGATCGTTGAAGACGGGGTCGTTGAAGTACGAGGAGTCGAGATTGCCGCCACCGTCGTGGATCGTCGACCCGTCGAAGAGCTGCATGAAGTTCGCGGGGTCGTAGTAGTCCCCGCACCAGCCGACGCTGACCGCGAGGTCGAAGGGCTCGCCCCGCGTGCCGATCGCCGTGTAGATGTCGCCACCGGCGAAGCCCACACCGGTCACGTCGAAGCCGATCTGCGCCAGCTCATCCCGGATGAGCTGGTACTGCTCAATGTTGGCCGTGCTGTTCGTCCGGTAGTAGACGGTGAGCGGACGCAGAGGATCGCCCGGATGCCAACCTGCCAGGTCGCGAGCCTGCTCGATGTCAGGGTGGTCGGGATATGCGGCAATGTCTTCGTATCCCGGCATCCCCTGCGGTAGGTACTGGTCGGTCGTGGGCGCCTGGTAGGGAGAAACGGTCGCCGAAAGCGCGGCACGATCGATGGCGTAGTTGACGGCCTTCCTCATGTTCACGTCCGCGAACGTCGGCCGCTCCGCGTTCAGCGGCAGGTAACCGGTGCACTGGAAGGGACCCGGGAACCACTGCTGGTATCCGTTGTGGGCAGCGTCGCTGTCCGGGCCGTAGAGCTGGTTGAGCTCGTCCCACGGGCCGACGCCGAAGCCGTCGTCGGAAACCCCGGACTCCACCAGCTGCCGGACGGTCTCCTCGTTGCCGCCGAAGTGGTAATCGAACACGTCGAACGGCTGCGGCCTCGGGCCCGTGTAGTTCGGATTGCGGCTGACCGTGAAGTGGTCGTTCACCACCGCCTCGGAGATGTAGTAGGGGCCGGCGGAAGGGATGGGCCCCGTCGTCTGCTCCACTGCGGGAAGCGTCGTCGGGACGGCGCAGAGGAATGGCATTGCGAGGAGGGTCAGGAAGTCGCCCTGCGGCTGGATCAGGTGGATCGTGAGGGCGTCCCCACTAGCCGCGATGCCGCTGATGTGCTGCGCCTGGCCGCTCATGTATTCCTGGGCCCCGACGATGTTCGTGTAGAACGCGGCGCCCGGCCCAGCCAGGCTCGGGCTCAGCGTCCGCTCGAACGTCCACTTCATGCTTTCCGCAGTCACGACGCCGGTCGCGGGAGGCGAGAAGGCGTAGTCGTTTCGGATCTGGAAGGTGTAGGTCAGCCCTCCGTCAGTGACCTCCGGCATCGCCGTCGCGATCTCGGGCCTGAGTCGCGATCCTTCGGGAGGCGGCGCATCCGGGTAGTTGACGAGCTTCGCGCACGTTGCGTACTCGAGCTGCCAGGCGGTCGTGAGATAGGCCAAGGCGGGGTCTGGCGACCACGACGCGCCGACGACGTCCGCTCGGAACGTCCCTGCCGACGAGACCGCCGGCCGCTGGGACGCAGAGACGGCGGCGCCGGCGAGCGCAAGCACGAACCCGACGACGACTGCTGCGCTGAGAGCCCGGCGGGTCTTGATCCCGATCCCCTCCCGAGAGGATCGTCGCAGATCGCACGAGCGCTGTCTATAGGCGGCGGCGCTCGGCCTCCACCTCGGACCGGACGAAGCAGCCGGCCATGTGGTCGTTGACGACGCCGACCGCTTGCAGCGTCGAGTAGACCGTCGTCGGGCCGACGAACGAGAAGCCTCGGCGCTTCAGCTCCTTCGCCAGCTCCTTCGACTCGTCGTTGAACGACACCATCTCGCCGTAGTTGCGCGGCGCGCGCTTGTCGCGGCGGCGGAAGCTCCAGATCAGCTCGGGGAGCGGCGTCTCGTCGCGCATGGCGACGGTCGCCTTCGCGTTCTGGACGATCGCCTCGAGCTTCGCCCGGTTGCGGATCACGCGCTCGTCCTTGAGCAATCGCTCCACGTCGAGGCCGACGACCTTCTCTGGATCGAATCCCGCAAAGGCCTCGCGCATGCCGTCGCGCTTGCGCAGGATCAGCGCGAAGGAGAGGCCGCTCTGCATCAGCTCCAGGCAGAGCCGCTCGTAGAGGCCTTGCTCGTCGAGGACCGGCCGCCCCCACTCCGTATCGTGGTAGTCGCGGTACTGGTCGGAGCTGTCGCCCCAACCGCAACGCGGCTTCCCGTCCGGGCCGCGGACGACGTCACTCACCGAGGATCTCCTCCGGAGAAAGCGTCGACCCGAGTTCGGTTTCCTCTGCGAGCTCGGCCTCGGTCAGCTGCTCCCTGAGGAGCGCAAGCGTCTCTTGGTCCTCGCCCACTCGCCAGCTGGGCGCGCCGCCGATCTCTTCGAACAAGGCCCTGCCGCTCGCAAGCAGCCGAGCCGCTCTCCTCGCCTCGCCGAGCGCTGCCAGCGCGCGGGCGATGCGCGTTGCGTCGATCGCGAGGCGCCAGCGATCACCCGTGGCCACGTTCAGGCGAAAGGATTCGAGGAGCAGTGGAAGAGCGTCAGCCGGCCGACCGTCGGTGATCAGAAGACGGGAAAGCCCGCTCAGCACGAGAGACTGCAGGTGCGTCGAGCCTGCGGCGCGAGCCCGTCGAAGCGCCTCTTCGTAGAGCTCGCGTCCTTGCTCACGCTCACCGAGTCCGCCATGGGCCCAGCCGAGCTGCCAAGTCGCTTGGATCGCCTGTGCCGAGTGCGGGTCAGACTTCGTCGCTTCTGCGGCTTCCTCGGCCAGGTCGCGTGCGCGCTCAAAGTTTTCCCGATCTGCGGCCGCATGCGCCATGAGGAGCAAGGACTCCACGACGAACCACTCGTTCCCGCTGGCGCGGTGAAGCGGAAGCGCCGCCCCCGCAAGCTCGTCGACCCTCTCGTCGTCGCCCTGTCCCAGCGCGAGATTGGCAGCGGCCGTGAGCGCCTTAGCGCGCGCCGAGGTGGGCCGATCGTCCGCGGCGAGCGCGGCTTCGAGCCGCCGAGCGCCTTCGGTCATCGACCCCCTGACCCCCCAGAGAGGCCCGATCGCGCCAGCGAGCCGAAGCACGTCTTGGTTCCGCCCGGACGCCTCGAAATGGTCGAGTGCCCCGCGCATATTCGGCAATTCGTCCCCGGCTCGGTCGAGCCATTCCGGCGAGTTCTCCTGCATGAGCGGCTCGGCTTCCTCCGCAAGGGCGAGGAAGAAGTCGGCGTAGCGATCCCACAGGTCGCGCCCCTCGCCCGAGGCCTGGAGCCGGTCGAGCGCATACTCGCGGATCGTCTCGAGCATCCAGAAGCGATTCCCCTTGCGGACGCGGACGAGGCTCTTGTCGACGAGCGACTGAAGCGTGTCGAGGTCGGCATTGCAGATCCCCTCGGCTGCCTCGAGCGTGCAGCCTCCGGCGAACACTCCAAGGCGGGCGAACAGGCGTTGCTCGTCGGCGTCGAGAAGGTCGTGCGACCACTCGATCGTGGCCCTCAGCGTGTGTTGGCGAGGATCGACGCCGCGGCCGGCCTTGAGCAAGTCGAGGCGGCCTGTGAGCCTCTCGAGCAGCTGGGCCGGGGAGAGCAGCCGAACGCGCGCCGCGGCGAGCTCGAGGGCGAGCGGCAAGTGCTCCAATCGCGCGCAGACCTCGGGCACGGCCTCGTCCGGCTCGAAGCTCGGGTCGGCCTCCCGCGCGCGGGCGAGGAAGAACTGCATTCCATCTTCGGCCTCGAGCGGCGGCACGGGGTAAACCTGCTCCCCTGGCAGGCGCAGGACCTCGCGGCTCGTGACGAGCAGCTGGAGCTTCGGGCAGGAGGCCGTGAGCGCGGCGAGGTCGGTTGCCGCCTCGATGAGGTGCTCGAAGTTGTCGAGTAGAAGCAGAAGGCGTTTGTCCGCGACATGCTCGGCGAGCCCGTTCCTAGCACCGACGGCCTGCGCGGCCTGCTCGAGTACGAGCCGTGGGTCGCGAAGGGACGCCAGCGGCACCCAGAACACGCCGTCGGGGTAGCGGTCCGAGCTCGCGGCGGCGGCCTGCAACGCGAGCCTGGTTTTGCCGGTTCCGCCCGGCCCGGTGAGCGTCAGTAGTCGCGTGCCGACGAGCAGCTCCACGACCTGCGCCAGCTCCTGCTCGCGGCCCAGGAACGGCGTCGCCGGCACCGGAAGGTTCGTCCGGTAGAGCGTCTTGAGTGGAGGAAACTCCTCCTCGCCGAGCTGAAAGATCCGCTCGGGAGCGCTTAGGTCCTTGAGGCGGTGCTCCCCGAGGTCAAGTAACAGACTGTTACTTGGCTCGAGGAGGGAAGCGGTCGATGCGGAGACGAGGACCTGCCGTCCGTGGCCGGCTGCGGCGATCCGCGCGGCTCGGTGAACATCGGTCCCGACGTAGCCCTCGTCGGTCACGAGGGGCGTGCCGGTGTGGAGGCCCATTCGCACGGGGACCTTCAGGGCCTCCTGGGCCTCGCACGCGGCAGCGATCGCGCTCGGCGCGGTCGCGAAGGCGACGAAGAAGGCGTCGCCCTGGGTGTCGACCTCAACGCCGCCGTGGTGGCCAAAGGCATCTCGCAGCACGCGGCGGTGCTCCGCGAGCGCCTCCGCGTAGCGCTCTTCGCCGAGGCCGTGCAGCAGCTGCGTCGATGCCTCGACGTCGGTGAAGAGGAAGGTCACGGTCCCGGCCGGAAGCTCGCGCCTCACGACCCGAGTCTTTTAACCGAATCCGTAGGTGCCTGGGAAGCGTTCCGCGAGCAGCCGGACGAGCAGCGCACCCGGCAGGCCGACGACGTTCAGGTAGTCGCCCTCGATCCGCTCGACCAGCGACGCGCCGAGCCCCTGGATCGCGTACGCGCCGGCGCGGCCTTCCCACTCGCCGCTCGCGAGGTAGTGCGCAAGCTCGCGCGCGTCCAGCGGGCGGAACGCCACCTGCGTCACCTCGCGGTGCACTTCCTCCCACGCCGGCGTGATCAGCGCGAGCCCCGAGACGACCTCGTGCGTCCTGCCCGAAAGCGAATCGAGCATCTCCTCCGCGGCCGCCTCGTTCTCGGGCTTCCCGTAGACCCGCCCCTCGCAGATCACCTCCGTGTCGCAGCCGAGCACCGGCCGCTCGTCGAACGGCCCGACCGACCTTGCCTTACCCACGGCGTGCTCGACGGGGTCTCCCGAGACCTCCTCGTACTGCGGTGCCACCACCTCGAATGGGATCCGCAGCTGCTCGAGGATCTCCCGCCGCCGCGGCGACGTCGAGGCGAGGATCAGCGGGGGCGCAGGCGGAGCCGCCAAATCTCCTCGTCGGGCCACTGCTTGGCCCAAGCGGCTGGAACCGTGTCGTAGTACTCGTGGTCGACGGCGTCCTCGGGCGCGTAGAGCTCGCGGAAGTCGAGCAGCTCGAAGCCGTTCTCGCGGAGGATCCGGAACATCTCGCCGAAGCCCGGGTGGAACTCGACGCCGGGATCGTCGTCGTACCACTCGAGCTTGTAGAGGCCCTTCTGCGGGCGCACGAGCCGCTCGCTGACCGGGCCGGTGTCCGGCATGCAGAGCAGCTGCAGCGTCGCCCCCCGCATGAAGATGAGCTCACCGCCCGGCCGCAGGAGGCGCGCCGCCTCGGGGATCCACTTCGCCGGGTCGCACCAGATCGAGGCGCCGTACTCTGAGAAGGCCACGTCGAAGGACTCGCCCGGCAACCCGGTCTCCTCCGCGTTTGCCTCGACGAGCTCCAGCCCGAGGCCATGCTGGTCGTTCAGCCTGCGAGCGGTTTCGAGCTGCGCGGGCGTGACGTCGACGCCGACGACGCGTTGCGCGCCGGCCCGCTTCAGCCAGGAGCCGAAGTACCCGGTGCCGCAGCCGAGCTCGACGACGTCCACACCCGTGAAGTCGGGAAGGATCTGCACCTCGCGCTCCGGGATCGACCACTTGCCCCACGTGATCTCCTCCTGGGCCCAGGCGCCCTCTGCCTGCCGGTCTGTGTACTCCGCGTTCGCCTGCGTCCAGCCCTCGCGGTTGACCGCGACGTAATCCGGCTCAGAGGCGAGGTCGCGGCGAGCTGAGTCTTTGTTCGTCATCCCAGACAGTGCGTTAAACGGCCGCGCCGGCCAAGCGGGCACGGCCTCCATTATCGGCGTCGCAAGCGACCGCCTCAGCCACCGAACCAGAGCCCGATCTCGCGCCCGGCCGACTCGGGGGAGTCGGAGCCGTGGACGAGGTTGTCGGGCATCGAGAGCGCGAAGTCGCCGCGGATCGAGCCGGGCTCCGAGTCGGCCGGATTGGTCGCGCCCATTGTCCGGCGCACGGTCGCGATTGCGCCTTCGCCCTCGAGGACGAGCGCCAGCGTCGGCCCCGAGGTGATGAACTCGACGAGCTCGCCGAAGAACGGCTTCTCCGCGTGCTCGGCGTAGTGCGTCTCCGCGAGACCGCGATCCACGGTCAAAAGCTTCGCCTCGCGCACGAGGAGGCCCCGGCGCTCGAAGCGCGCGAGGATCTCGCCCGCGAGCTGCCGCCGCATCGCGTCAGGCTTGATCAGGACCAGCGTCCGCTCGGCTGCCATGCCGCGCCGAGTCTAAGAGCTGGACGGCTGTCTTCGCAGCGGATCGACCGGTCATTTCAGACGGACGCACGGGCAAAGCCCGCACGTCCTGATGACGGCATCGCGAGCGACGCCTAAGCGCGGCGCTCGCGCCGCGGGGGCGCCAAGGCCTGCGTCTGGTCGAGCTGCTCCACGGCGGCCGGCTCGACCGCGGTCTCGCAGTACGGGCAGACCTGCCAGAGCGCCTCGAGCGGCGCCTTGCAGTTCCGGCACGACTGGCGCAGGCGCGTGGTGCAGACCGGGCAGACGAGGAATGCGGGATCGACGTCGGCGCGGCAGACGGGGCAGTGCAGGTCGCGCCGGGAGAGCCGTTCCTCCATCGCCTTGATCTCGAGCTCACGCTCCCGCACGTCCTCGAGGTACTCGGGCGGCCGGAAGAGCATGTAGATCAGCGGGCCGATGAACGGCACGAGCCCCAGCACCGTCGACATGCCGACGAGCCAGGGATCTTCGATCCGGCGGCGCGCATCCTTGAAAACCCAGAACGCGACCGACAGCCAGAAGACCGCGACCACGAACAGCGACAAGTTCCGGATCACAGCCCACGTGCTGGAACTGAAGAAATCGAAGATTCCGTTGTCGGCTAGCGTCGCAACCCCTCCGTCAGAGGAGGACCTTTCCGACGAGATACCCGGCGCCAAACGCGAGGCCGACGATCATCAGGACGACGACCGCGGCGACTGCGAAGACGCTCAGCTTCTCGCCGAGTTTTCTCATGGTATGCGCTGGAGGCGGACGGAGAGGTCCGAGAGCAGGTACAGCGAGCCGGTGACGAGGACGGGGCTCTCGGCGCGGTCGAGCGCCCGCTCGGGATCGGCCTCCACTCCGACGGAGTCGAAGAACGGCTCGGCGGCGCGCGCGAGCTCGTCGGCGGGCAGTGCGCGCGCGCTCCTCGACGAGGTCGCGATGAGCGTCCGGCCGGCCCGCGCCAGCAGGCGCAGCATCTCCGCGGCGTGCTTGTCCGCGAGGATCGACGCGACGATCGTGTAGTCGTTTCGGGGCAGGCGCTCGAGGAGCCATTCGATCCCGGCTGGATTGTGCGCGCCCGAGAAGACGTCGTCGCCGACGACGTCGAACCGGCCCGGGAGCGAGATCTCGACGTCCCCGTCCAGCTCGCGGCCGAGGAACGCCTCGGCGGCGGCCCGTCCCACGTCCTGTGCGTAGCAGCCGCCCCACTCCGCCTCGCCGACGATCAGCGTCGCCTCGGGCGAGACGACTGCCAGCTTCTCGGCCGCGATCTGCTCGCGCGTCTCGCCGAGGACGTCGGTGTGGTCGAGCCCGACGTTGGTGAGCACGACGATGCGCGCGTCGAGGACGTTCGTGGCATCGAGCCGTCCGCCGAGGCCGGCCTCGACGACGGCAACGTCGACCTGGGCCGCCGCGAACTCCGCGAGCGCGGCCGCTGTGAGCACCTCGAACTGCGTGGCGCCCACCCGCTCGGCGGCCCCGCGAACGCGCTCGAGTGCGCCTTCGAGGTTCGCGTCCTCGCCGTCGACCTGAATCCGCTCGCTCCAGCCGGCGACGTGGGGCGAGGTGTAGGCGCCGACGCTGAGGCCCTCGCGCTGCAGGAACGCGGCGGCGCGGCGCGTCGCCGTCGACTTGCCGTTCGTACCGACGACATGGATCGCCGGGTAGGCGCGCTGCGGCTCGCCGAGCTCGGTCAGCAGCGCGTGCATCCGCCCCAGCCCGAACTCCTCGGGCCAGGGCGAGAGCGATTCGAGCCACTCAAGTGGAGAGCGCATCGAGCTCGCGGCGGTAGCGCTCCAGCTTCTCGCGCTCCGCCTCGACGACATCGCCCGGAGCGTTCTGGACGAAGCGGTCGTTGGCCAGCATCCCCTCGGCGCGGGCGATCTCGCCGCGAAGCCGCTCGACCTCGGCCTCCAGATTCCCGCCGTCGGCCTTGGCGCGGCCAGGCTTGACCACCGCGTCGAAGATCCGCCGCTCGTCCCCTTCGAGCTCGACGAGGACGCCGCTGCGCCGGAAGGTCCGCGCCAGCTGCTGGACGCGGTCGAGTGCGGCCGCGTCTGCGGCGAACCGCTCGTCGGGCTCGGGCCAGGGGGCGACGATCAGCCGGTCGTCGTGGAACTGCGACCAGATCTCCTCGGTCACGTGCGGCATCACCGGATGGAGGAGCTTCAGCAGCCGCTCGAGCGCGGCGAGGGCAGTTGCGCGCGCGTCGAGGTCGCCGTCGTAGAGCCGGGGCTTGATCGCCTCGGCGTACCAGTCGCAGAAATCGTCGAAGGTCAGGCGGTAGAGCAGCCGCACCGCTGCGGCGAAGTCGCAGCGCGAGAGCAGCTGCTCGAGCTCCGCGCGGCCGGCGTCGATCCGGGCGAGCACCCAGCGTTCCTCGAGATCCCGCGGGCGCAGGTCGGGGCTCTCGCCGCCGGCATTCTGCAGGAGCAGCCGTGACACGTTCCAGAGCTTGATCGCGAGCTTGCGGCCCTCCTCGATCGAGCCGAACGAGAAGCGGGGGTCCTGGCTCGAGGTCATCCAGAGCAGTCCGTAGCGGGTGGCGTCGGCGCCGTACGGCTCGAGCACCTCCTCGGGGTCGACCACCGTCCCGAGCGTCCGCCCCATGCGCTTGCCCTCCGGGTTCAGAAGGTAGGAGTGGATGACGACGTCGTGATACGGGTCCTCGCCGAGCAGCTCGAGCCCGGCGAAGATCATCCGCGCGACCCAGAGGAAGATGATGTCCCGCGCGGTCGTGAGCACGTCGCCCGGGTAGTAGCACTCGAGCTCCGGGGTCTGGTCAGGCCAGCCAAGCGTCGCGAACGGGTAGAGCGCCGACGAGAACCAGGTGTCGAGCACGTCCTCGTCCTGGCGCAGCTCCGTCGAGCCGCACTCCGCGCAGGCGTCCGGTGTGTCCTCGGCAACGGTCACGTGTCCGTCGGGGCAGTACCAGACGGGGATGCGATGGCCCCACCAGATCTGCCGCGAGATGCACCACGGGCGGACGTTCTCGAGCCAGTCGAGGCACACGCGCGAGAAGCGCTCGGGCGTGAAGCGAACGCGCCCTTCGCGGATCGCGGCGATCGCCGGCGCGGCCAGCTCCTCCATCGCGACCCACCACTGCGGCACCACGAGCGGCTCGATCCGCGTCTTGCAGCGGCTGCAGTGGCCGACCGAGTGCCGGTACGGCTCCTGCCGGTCGAGGAGGTCGCGGTCCCGCGCCCAGGCGATGACGCGCTCGCCCGCCTCCTCCTGCGTGAGCCCTGCGAGCTCGCCGGCCTCCTCGCTCATGAGACCGTCCTCCCCGATCACTGTCACCTCGGGCAGGTGGTGGTCCTGGCCGATCTCGAAGTCCATCGGGTCGTGCCCGGGCGTGACCTTCAGCGCGCCGGTTCCGAACTCCGGGTCGACCCGCTCGTCCGCGATCAGGGGGACGTGTCGCTCCACGAAGGGCACGACCGCCTCCTTGCCGACGAGATCTTTGTAGCGCTCGTCCTCCGGATGCACGGCGACGGCGACGTCGGCCAGGATGGTCGCCGGCCGCACGGTCGCGATCGTCACATGGCCGGAGCCGTCCGCCAGCGGGTAGCGGATGTACGAGAGCCTGTCGTCGGTCTCCTGGTGCTCGACCTCGAGGTCGGAGAGCGCGGTCTGGTCGCGCGGGCACCAGTTGACGATGCGGCTCGCCTGGTAGATCCAGCCGCGCTCGTAGAGGTGGACGAACCAGCGGATCACGGCGCGGTAGTAACCGGGGTCCATGGTGAACCGCTCGCGCCGGTAGTCGAGCGACGCGCCCAGCAGCCGGAACTGGCTCATGATCGTGCCGCCGTACTTCTGGAGCCACTCTTCGGCGTAGGCGTCGAAGCCCGAGCGGCCGAGGTCGCGCTGCGTCTTGCCGTCCTTCGCGAGCTCGCGCCCGATCGCGGCCCAGGTCGAGATTCCGCCGTGGTCGTAGCCGGGCTGGAAGAGCGTGTCGAAGCCGCGCATCCGGTGCCACCGGATCAGCGCGTCCTCCAGCGAGAGCTGCAGCGCGTGGCCGATCGAGAGCGAGCCGGAGATGTTCGGCGGCGGGTGCATGATCACGAAGGTTTCGCCGCCCGAATCCGGATCGGCGTTGTAGAGACCCTCCTCTTCCCAGGTGCGCTGCCAGCGCTCTTCGACGGCCTTGTGGTCGTACAGCGGCTCCATGAGGCAAGTTTACGAGGACGTGGGTGAGTTCTTTCACGCGGTCAAGGTGTTCTTCGACGAGCTCGCCGGGGTCGGCTGGGGCGCGCTCGCGATCGCACTCGGGCTCCACTTCGGCAAGGTGCTGCTGCGGACAGTCGCCTGGCGGAACATCCTCCGGGCATCGTTTCCGGAGATCCGCATCCGCTGGGCGCCGGTCTGCGGCGCGTATGTCGCGGGCGTGGGGATCAACTCGATCGTTCCGGGCCGGGCGGGCGACCTGGTCAAGCTCTACCTCGTCCGGCACCGCTATCCGGACACCACTTACACGACACTGGGCACGACGCTCGTCGCGGAGACGCTGCTCGACTTTGTCCTCGCGACGGCGTTCTTCCTCTGGGCGCTCTCCCAGGGCGTGGTTCCGAGCATCCACACGCCTGCCTTCGACTGGGGCTGGCTCCTCGATCACGGCAAGACCACGGCGACGGTCGTTGCGGCGGTCACGCTCGCTGTGATCTGGCTCTCGTGGAGGCTCGCGCAGAACGCCGACCTGAAGCAGCGGTTCGGCCGGGGCTTCGCAATCCTCCGCGACCGGCGGCGCTATCTGCGTGAGGTCGCGAGCTGGCAGCTCTTGAGCTGGGTCCTGCGGATCGCATCGCTCTACTGGTTCCTGAAGGCCTTCCACGTGCACGCGACGATCCACAACGCGCTGCTCTGCCAGGTCGTGGACAGCCTCTCGACGCTGCTGCCGTTCTCCCCGGGCGGCGCCGGGACGAAGCAAGGGTTCCTGGTCGCGATCCTGCACGGGCAGGCGCCGACCTCGCGCCTGCTCGCCTTCAGCGTCGGTCAGTACGTAGCGGTCACGATTTTCAATGTGGCGATCGGGGCCCTCGTGATCTTCCTGATGTTGAGGACGCTGCGGCTGCGAGAGATCATTGGCCGCGCGAAAGCCGCCGAGCCGGAGCGCTCGTAGGATTCGCCCGATGCCAGATCGCACGCGCGAGCTGCGTGAGCTTGCACAGCGTGTCGCCGACGCGCTCCCGCCGGTTGTCGAGGAGGTCGTGTTGACCGGCAGCGTCTCGCGCGGCGTTGCGGACGAGATCTCCGACATCGAGATGCTCTTCGTCACGACCGAACAGCTCGAGCTCGCCGAGTGCTTCGAGCACGCGCGCCGGCTCGGGTTCGAGCAGGTGGACACCTGGGGCCCCCAGGGGGTCCCGACCAACCGCGTTTTCGGTTTTGTGGACGGCGTACCGGTGGAGACGATCTGGTGGTCGCGCGAGTTCGCGGAAGCTTCGGTCGACTCCATCGTGGCCGGGCAGCCCTCCGGTTCCGCCGAGGCGCTCGTGAACGGCGTTTCCCTGCGGAGCGTCGGGCTGCTGGAGGACTGGCAGGAGCGCCTTCGCGTCTACCCGGACGACCTCGCGGCGGCGCGCATCGAGGATGCGGCGCTGCCCTGGGGCGGCTTCCACGCCTCGGGGCTGCTCACCGTCACGAGGCCGGGGGACAGGCTCCAGCTCGTCGAATGGCTCCTGGACGCCTGCCTGCGGGTGCTGCAGATCGTCTACGCGGTGAACAGGGTCTGGCCGCCGACCACCAAGCGCCTGGCCGAGAGGGTGCAAGAGCTATCGGTGAAGCCGGAGCGCCTGGCCGAACGGATCGAGGAGGTGCTCACCGAGCCCGATCCGTTCCGCGCGCTGATCGTGCTGTGCGAGCTGCAGCTGGACGCGCTGGCGCTGGCACCGGGCGGCCCGAACGTCGACCGCGCGAAGCGCTGGGTCACCGAGGCGCTCGAGTTGCTGCAGAGATAACCCGGTGTCAGGTCTCTAAGCGGACTCTTCGGCCAGCTCTTCGGACTCGTCGTCCGCGCCGGCGGAGGTCACGAGCGTCGGCTTGATGCCACGCTCGATCGTCTCCTTCGTGATCGCGCACTTGACGACGTCCTTGCGCGACGGAAGCTCGAACATGACATCCAGCAGCGCGCCCTCGATGATCGAGCGCAAACCGCGTGCCCCGGTCTCGCGCGCCAACGCTTTCTCCGCGATCTCCCAGAGCGCCTCCTCGGTGAAGACGAGCTCGATGTTGTCGTAGGCGAAGAAGCGCTGGTACTGCCGGGTCAACGCATTCTTTGGCTCGGTCAGGATCTGGACGAGATCCTCGCGTTGCAGCTGGTGCACCGCGGAGACCACCGGGAGGCGGCCGATGAACTCGGGGATCAGCCCGTAGGAGAGCAGATCCTCGGGCATGACCTGCGAGAGCATCTCCGAGGCCTCGTACGAGTTGCGCGAGCGGATCTCGGCGCCGAACCCCATGGCGTGCTTGCCGATCCGCTTGCCGATGATCTTCTCCAGGTCGGCGAACGCGCCGCCGCAGATGAAGAGGATGTTCGTCGTGTCGATCGAGAGGAACTCCTGGTGCGGGTGCTTGCGCCCGCCCTGCGGCGGCACGGAGGCCACCGTCCCCTCGAGAATCTTCAGCAGCGCCTGCTGGACGCCCTCACCTGAGACGTCGCGCGTGATCGACGGGTTGTCCGCCTTGCGCGCGATCTTGTCGACCTCGTCGATGTAGATGATCCCGGTCTCGGCCTTCTTGATGTCGAAGTCCGCCGCCTGGATCAGCTTCAGGAGGATGTTCTCGACGTCTTCCCCGACGTAGCCCGCCTCCGTCAGCGCGGTCGCGTCGGCGATCGCGAAGGGCACGTTCAGGATCCGCGCCAGCGTCTGGGCCAGCAGCGTCTTCCCGCAGCCGGTCGGGCCGAGCAGGAGGATGTTCGACTTCTGCAGCTCGACGTCGTCCTCGTCGGCCGCCATCTGCACGCGCTTGTAGTGGTTGTAGACCGCGACCGCCAGGGTGCGCTTCGCCTCTTCCTGCGAGACGACGTAATCGTTCAGGACGGCGTAGATGTCCTTCGGCCGCGGCAGGTTGTCGAGGTCGAGCTGCGCCGGAGCGGTGAGCTCCTCGTCGATGATCTCGTTGCAGAGATCGATGCACTCGTCGCAGATGTAGACCCCAGGGCCTGCGATCAGCTTTTTGACCTGGCGCTGACTCTTCCCGCAGAAGCTGCAGAGAAGCTGTTCGTTACCGTCGGATGCTCTCGCCACTGTCTTCTTTTACCTCGGAATCGGCCTACTTGCCAGGCTAGGCTTTCGCCCCGTCCTTCGAACTGTCGCGGTGAATGATGACGTTGTCGATGATGCCGTACTCCTGGGCCTCTTGCGGCGTCATGAAGTAGTCGCGCTCCATGTCCTTGCTGACCTTGTCCATGTTCTGGCCGGTGTGCTCGCTCATGATCTCCTCGAGTCGGCGCTTGAGGGCGATCGTCTCTCGGGCGTGGATCTCGATATCGGTCGCCTGCCCCTGGAAGCCGCCCCAAACCTGGTGGATGAGGATCTTGGCGTTCGGCAGCGCCATCCGCTTTCCTTTCGCGCCGCCGGCAAGAAGGAGCGCGCCCATCGACATCGCGGTGCCGACACAGATGGTCTGCACGTCGGGCTTGATGAACTGCATCGTGTCGTAGATCGCGAGCCCGTGGTACACGGAGCCGCCCGGCGAGTTGATGTAGATGCTGACGTCCTTGTCCGGGTCCTCGGACTCGAGGTGGAGAAGCTGGGCGATGATCAGGTTGGCGATCTGGTCGTCGACGGGCGTGCCGAGAAAGATGATGCGCTCGTTCAAGAGTCGCGAGTAGATGTCGAACGCGCGCTCGCCGCGCGAGGTCTGCTCGATCACCATCGGGATCAACGGGCTCATGCTGGCTCCTTGCTGCCGGGGGTCCACAGTTTCGTCTCGGTCGGTTGGGATTCCTTGTCGGGGGTCCAAATGCTCTCGCGCGCACGCGCGACCTCTGCGGGGACGCGCTGCGCCTCGGCGGCCACGCGGTCGAGTGCCTTGCGCAGGCGGAGGTCGGCGCGCAGCGTCTCGACGCCGTCGCTCTCGAAGACCCGCGCGATGGCCTCGTCGGCGTCGTCGCCGTGCGTCTCGGCCTGCTCGCGGATCAGCTCCTCGATCTCGGCGTCGTCCACGTCGAGCTCGAGCTTGTCGGCGACGGCCTCGAGCACGAGCTCACGTCCGACCGAGAGCTGCGCCTCGGTGCGAATCTGCTCCACGAGCTGGTCGCCGGTCTGCCCGGTCAGCTGGAGGTAGGCGTCGGCGCTGATCCCGCGCCGCTCGAGCGAGCGGACGAGCGCGTTCAGAAGCTCGCGAGTCCGCGCCTCGACGAGCGGCCCCGCGGCCTCGACGCCGCTCTCCCGCACCAGCGAGTCCACGGCGTCCGCCCGGAAGGCGGTCTCGGCCTCCTCCTCGAGCACGTCACGGATGCGCTGCTCGATGTCCCCGCGCAGTTCCTCGAGCGTGTCGAATTCGCTCGCGGCGCGCGCCAGCTCGTCGTCGAGCGGGGGCAGCACCTTCTCCTTCAGCTCCTTGAGCGCGATGCTCGCCGCGATCGACGAGCCGTCGGGCTGCGGGAGGTCGACCTCCTTCGCCTCACCGGGCGAAGTTCCGATGAGCGCGCGCTCGAGCTCCTCGACGAGACGACCGGCTCCGAGCTCGACCACCAGGTCGCGCTGGCCCTCGCCGTCCGGGTTGAGGACGTCGATCACGACCACGTCCCCGGTCCGGGCGGGACGGTCCTCGACAGGGGCGAGCTCGGCGACGGACGAGCGCAGCTCCTCGAGCTCCCCGTCGACGACCTCGGCCGGGATCTCCGGCTCCGCGTAGCCGACCTCGAGCTTCGTCCAGTCGGCCGGCTCG
The DNA here is from genome assembly GCA_036522595.1 of Gaiellaceae bacterium. GTDB lineage: Bacteria > Actinomycetota > Thermoleophilia > Gaiellales > Gaiellaceae > AC-32. Next base: position 34,814 of record DATDFL010000288.1, on the reverse strand, counting down.
GGCTTCGGCTGAACGGAGACGGTCGCTGTGAAGCTGAATTGCTGGTCGTCGGACTCGGGTAGGTCGTAGTCGTACTCGGGCGCCGCAACCGGCCGGATGCGCGTGCTCGCGGCGGCGTTCAGGAACCAGCCGCCGATGTGGCTCTCGACCGCCTCGCTGAAGATCCGCTCTTTGCCGATCCGCGCTTCGAGCACCTGCGTCGGCACCTTGCCCTTCCGGAACCCGGGAACCTTGACCGAGCGCGCGAGGTCGGAAAAGGCATGCTCCAGCGCGTGCTGAAGGTCGGCCTGGGGGACCTCGACCGTCAGCCGAACCCGATTGTCCGAAAGCTCCTCGACCTGCGTCGCCATCGCCCGGCCCATTCAAGCAAAGCGATTGGGGCTGCCGGGCTCGGGGCTACCAATCGTCGGGCTCGCCGTCCTCGTACGGGAGGTGCTCCAGCCGGGTCATCAGGCCGACGCCGCGGAAGTAGACCTTGTTCGAGCGCGGGTAGTACGCGATGTCGTTCGGCTCGCGTGTGCCGTAGGCAAGGTAGGTGATCCCTTCCGAGCCCGCGATGATCGAGTGGGCGATCCGGGAGCCCGGCGCCCGCGCGAAGACGCTGCCTGTCCGCAGCTCGTGCTCCTCGCGTTTCCCGCCCCGCGCCGCCGCCACGTTCGCCGGCAGGAGCTCGAGCGTGCCGCCCCCCTCGAGCACGACGAACCCTTCCGTCTCGGCCGAGTGGCAGTGAGGCGGGCAGCCACGCTTTCCCTCTTCGCGCGGGATCCAGTTCAGCCCGCTCGCCTCGGAACCGGCGGCCGCGCCGAGAGCCCGGTCGCCGTACTCGTCGAACGGAACGTCTTCGAGTGCGACGACGTTGGCCGGCCGCTCGCCCGGCTCGCCGAACTCGAGGTCGCCGACCATCGCCTCGACGTCCCACGGATCGTCCGCGCGTCCTTCGACCCAGGGGTAGCTCAGCCGGATCGCGCGCGACCGGGGCAGCCAGCCGTACTCGACCGGATGCCGCGTGCCGAAGACGAGATAGTCGAGCCCGTCGGGCCCGCCCTTGAACGTGTGCTCGTAGTGGTCGGCCGTCTGGACGATCGTGTCCCCGGCCCGAACCTCGCAGACCTGCTCGTCCTGCCAGAGCAGCCCGGAGCCGTTGAGGACGAAGTAGATCTCCTCGGAGAGCCCGTGCGAGTGCGGCGGCGTCGGCAGCCGCCCTGGCTCGACCCGGACACGGTTCAGCCCGAAACCGGTGGCGCCCGCCGCGTCCCCGAGCCGCTGCCAGGTTGCAGCCATCGGCCCCTTCTCGCGGCGGTTGCTCTCGACCTCGTCCCAGTGCGCGATCATCGATGCGGGCGAGAGGACTCGAACCTCCAAGGAGCTTGCGCTCCAATGGGACCTAAACCCATCGCGTATGCCAGTTCCGCCACGCCCGCGTTTCGAGAAGGATAGATCCGAGAACGAGGGTGCCATGAGCAATCCAGCCGAACGCGAGCGCGAGAGCCAGGAGTCCGACCAGACGAAGTACGAGGAGCTCAACGAGCAGGAATCGGCCGAGCGCCGCGAGCTCGCCGAGGACGTCAAGGAACGGCTCCCGGAACGCGACGACGAAGACAGCTAGAGCGCCGGACAAGCTTCACAAAAACTTTGCGAAGTTGTCTCTAACCATCCCTCGGCGAGCGCGTCTATCTCGTCGATGTCTGCTGAAGTCATTCATCTCCCAACGGTCGAGTCGCTCGCGGAGGACATTCGCGGGCTGGTCTACGAGCGCCAGACCCTTCGCACCGTCGGTGCGGAGCGCGACGCGCTCGAGCGGAACCGGGTCGAGCTGGTCCAGCGGCAGCAGGATCTCGTTGACGCCTTGATCAGGCGCTACTTGCCTGCTGACCTCAGCGCCGCCTAGCGCCGCGAGGGTGGCGGAGGGGACTCGAACCCCCGACCACCGGGACCACAACCCGGGGCTCTACCAACTGAGCTACCGCCACCGCGAGCGGAGACAGGATAGCTCGCCTCGCGTGGCAAACTGGTCTCGGCCGGCCCCGTAGCTCAGTGGATAGAGCGACGGACTTCGAATCCGTGTGCGGAGGTTCGACTCCTCCCGGGGCCATCGATAAGCCCCGGGCGAGAGAACTCGAACGAGGGGTTTTTCCTGCACACCGCAGGAATCAGCGCCCGGCGGGTTCCTTTGGAGGACACCCCAAAAGGAGACCCTCCATGCGGAAACTCATCTTTATCCCCCTCGTTGTCGCACTGGCCGTTCCGGCTTGGGCGGCGGCGAAATCGCAGCCCAGCGCGGCCGACCATGCCGCCGCGATGACTCAGTGCCGCGCCGAGCGCACGGCGATGGGCACCCCGTCGTTCAAGCTGCTCTACGGCACGAACGCAAACCGCTCGAACGCCTTCGGCAAGTGCGTCTCGAAGCTCGCGCAGCAGAATGAGCAGAATCGCTCGAATGCGGCCTCGCAGTGTCGCGCCGAGCGCTCCGCCGATCCGGCCGCCTTCGCGGCCCAGTACGGCACGGGCAAAAACCACGCCAATGCGTTCGGCAGGTGCGTGTCCCAGAAGGCCAAGGCCGCATCGCACGCGCAGCAGCAGGCGACCGAGAACGCCGCCAAGCAGTGCTGGGCCGAGCGTCAGGCCGACCCGGCCGCTTTCAAGGACCACTACGGGACGAACAAGAACAAGTCGAACGCGTTCGGCAAGTGCGTCTCGGGCAAGGTCAAGCACCAGTAACGCCGTTTCACGCGCGAGGGCGGCACCGCCGCCCTCGCGCACGTCCTTGGATCTAGTCGCGAGCAGTTAGTCCGGGTACTCGTCCTTGCGCCAGGCTCGGGGCTCTTCGGGCGGGGCGATCGGGGTACGTTCGAGCAGAAAGCTGAAGTACGGCGCGACGAACGGGTCGGGTGCCATCACCGTGTACGTGTGGTAGACGGTTCCGTTCTCCCGGGCGAACGCGATCCAGCTCGGAGCTTCCCGCAGCCCGTCTTTGAGCTCCGCGCCGACTTGCTTCGACCACTCCTCGAGGAACTCCGGCGGATTCTCGATCATCTCCTTCACCTCGGGAACTTCCTGCGCCTGCTCTTCCGTCAGCGCGAGCCCGAAGTCGAAGGGGAAATCGCTGTTGTAGGTCGAGACGTAGGGGAACTCCCAGCCCATCCGCTTCTTGTAGGCAGCGAGGCGCTCGATCGGCGCCCGCGAGAAGCAGATCAGGGTCACGTCACGGTGGTTCAGATGGACGAGCCCGCCGCTCAGCTCGTCGGCGAGGCTCGTGCAGCCCGGACAGGCCCCGTTCTCGTAGTCGGGCCCGAACATCACGTTGTAGGCGAGGAGCTGCGAGCGACCGTCGAAGAGCTCCGCGAGGGTCTTTTTGCCGTCCTCGGTGTCGAGCTCGTACTCCTTCTCGACGGGCACCCAGGGCAGCTCGCGCCGCTTCTGGGTGACCTTCTCGTTCAGCTGCGCCTGCTCGCCCTCGAGCTTCGCGAGCTCGTCCCGGGCGGCCTGCCACTCAGCGCGCGTTCCGGTCTTGTGCTCCGGCATCTCTTCCTCCTTCTGTCGATCCAGAAGATAGACGCCGGCCGACCGGCGGGCTCATCGGTCGGCTTGCACCGAGGCGGCCTGCTCCTCGTGCCGCCCCTCGCAGAACTCCTCGACGATCTTCGCGTTGAACGCCGGCAGGTCGTCCGGCTTGCGGCTGGTGACGAGACCCTGGTCGACGACGACCTCCTCGTCGACCCAGTTGCCGCCCGCGTTGCGGATGTCGGTCTGAATGCCCGGCCACGACGTCACCTTGCGGTCGCGCACGACGCCCGCTTCGACGAGCATCCACGGCCCGTGGCAGATCACGCCGACGGGCTTGCCCTGCTGGAAGAAGTCGCGCACGAACTGAACGGCGTTCTCGTTCGCCCGCATCGTGTCGGGGTTGCCGACGCCGCCCGGGATCACGAGGGCGTCGTAGTCGTCGGCCCGCGCCTCCTCGACGGTGCGGTCGACCTTGAACGTGTCGGCCTTGTCGTAGTGGTTGAAGCCCTGGATCTCACCCTCCTCGAGCGAGATCAGCTCGACCTCCGCGCCCTCGTCCTTGACCGCCTGCCAGGGCTCGGTCAGCTCCACCTGCTCCACCATGTCGGTGGCGAGAAACGCCACGCGCTTGCCTTGCAGCTTGTTCGCCACAGGAAACCCCTCCTTCTCTCGGTTCCTTGTCCTACGGCCCCGGCGGCGGGGGCTCGTCCTCGACGTACGTCGTCGTGCGGCGCCTCGTGTACGGCCGATAGACGCGCCTGCGCACCGCCGGTGCACCGGGACCCTCGTCGTACATGCCGCCCCAGAAGCCGGCGCCCCACCAGCTGTTCCAGAGCACGATCGAGAGCGCGAAGACGATGATCCCGATGACCATCAGGATCACGCCGACGACCTGCGGGTCGACGGTGCCGCCGTTCGAGTTGACGGCCCAGGCCAGGATCGCCCCGAAGGCGATCAGGATCAGGCTGATAACGAATCCCATCGCCGCCGTACTTCCCAGCCGCGACGATTCAAACACGTGGTGGCGGTACGCTCGAGGCAGTGGGGCTTGCGACGCTGACGACGGTTTCGAGCGAAGCCGAGGCTCAGATCATCTGCGGTCTGCTGAGGAAACACGGCATCAAGGCCTTTCCTCAGAACACCGTGATGATCTCGAGCGTCTACCCGGTCGCCGGATCGCCGACGGAGATCATCGTTGACGAGACCGACCTTTCCGAGGCGCGCAAGATCTTGAAGCATCAGACACGTTGATGCTCGGTCGCCATGCGCCCGGAGGGATTCGAACCCCCGACCAACGGCTTAGAAGGCCGCCGCTCTTCCTCTGAGCTACGGGCGCGCAATCAAAGGGTACCGCCGGTTCGCCCTGCTCTCGGCGCCGCAGCCGACATACGCGGCTGCGGCTCACACCGGCTACTCCGGTAGGAGCCAAAGACCGTTGAAAGTCATCATGGCCGGGAAGCGGCCGGACTTTCAACGGTTGATTAGCGGGTTCTGGCGCCGAAGTCGGCGGTGACGATCGTCGTCGGGCTGTTGCCGTAGACGCCGGGCGCGCGGTTCGCGTGAACGGCGGCGAGGCCGATCTCGCGCCAGCGCGGGTTCAGGAGGTTCGCGCGGTGCGGCGGGCTCGCGAGCCAGAGCTTGAGCGCCCGGGCGGCGCCGACGTCCGGCGAGGCCCAGAGCAGGTTCTCTCCGACCGTCCAGCTGCGGTAGCCGCGGGCGGGGTAGTACGTGGCGATCCGGCTCGAGAAGGCGCTGCCGTTCGCCGAGTTGTGGCTGAAGTACCCGAGGCGGGCCATCTGGGTCGAATGCGCTCGCGCGGCCGCGCCGAGGAACGGCGAGACGCGGAGCGGGGCAAGCCCGTGCGCGAGGCGGAAGGAATTCACCTGGACGAGAAGGGCCGAGTCGAGGGTGCTGACGCGCTTGACGCCGCTGTTCCGGCCGGCGGAACCGTTGGCCGGGACGAGCAGCACGGCCACGATCCCGGCCAGTGCGGCAATGCGAATCCCTCGGAGCACGAAGAGGCCATCGGCAGGTTCGTTCGGTTTCTAAAGAGCTGCTTCCGGCCGCTCGTGCCGGTGCTTGCGCCAGTCGAGGATCAGCACCTGGATCGAGCCCGCGACGGGAATCGCCGCCAGCGCCCCGAGGATGCCTGCGAGCTCCGCTCCGATCAGGATCGAGACCAGCACGGCTAGCGGCGAGAGCTGCACCGTCCGCCCGTAGATGACCGGCTGCAGGAGGTGGTTCTCGACCTGCTGGTAGACGACGAAGAAGACGACCACCACAATTCCGGCGGGGATCGAGTGCAGGAAGGCGACGACCCCGATCAGGATCGCGGCGATCGTCGCGCCGGCCAGCGGGATGAGATCGAGGATCGCGACGATCAACCCGAGCGCGACCGCATACGGCACGCCCATGATGAGGAGCACCACCGTCGTCAGCCCGCCGGCAATCAGGCTGATCAGGAGGTTGCCGGTCACGTAGCCGCCGACGGTGCGGTAGATGTCGCGCCCCACGGCGCGCCACCGGGGCTGAGAGCGCTGGGGCACCAGGCCGTAGAGGCGGTCTGCCCAGGTCGGGCCCTCGAGGAGCATGAAGAACGTCATGAACGCGATCGTGACCGACGCGACCACGATCGTGATCACGCCCTTCGCCACCGAGATCGCAACTCCGGAAAGCCCGAGCACCTTCGTCGCGCCGCCCGTCTTGACCGCCTTCTCGACGCGCTCCTGGAGGTGGTACTTCGTCTCGAGGAAGCCGAGGCGCCCCCGGCCGTGCGTGACGTCGTGGACGTAGTCCGGGAGCTTGTGGACGAACTCGTTGACCTGGTCGACGAGCGTCGGCACGAACGTGAAGCCGATCCCCACGAAGAACGCGAGCGTCAGGAAGTAGGTGAGCGCGGTCGCCCAGCCGCGACGTCGGACTCCATGCCGCATGAACCACTCGACTGCCGGATTGAGCGCAAGAGCAAGGAAGAGCGAGATCAGGATCCATGTGAGAACGTGCCGGGAGATCCAGATCACCTCGAGGGCCACCGCGACGGCGATGATCGTGAGCAGGATCGACAGGACCGTCCGCAGGCGGAATCGCACCAGGCGCTCCTGGATGTGATCCTGGATCACCCCGCCCAGGATGGCTCCCGGCCCGGACGTTTAGGACCCCCGCCCCCGGAGTAATCTCCCGCCGTGAGCCTGCGAGGGCGGCCGATCGAGAAGACAGCGTCGCTCCCCGACGGGCGGGAGGTGCACGTGCGCGTCGGCATTCCGGAGGACTCGTACATCCCGCGCCGCGAACTGGACACCGTCGACGTGGAGTTGTTCGCCGACGGGCAGCACCTGGCCGCGGTGAACACCGTTCTCAGCGCCGACCAGGAAAGCCAGGCGCTCCAGCTCGCGCGGGAAATCGTCGCCGGCCTCGAGTCGGGCGACCTCCAGCCGACGGCGGCCGCGCTCGAGCCCCTCGCCGACCAGCCGCGCTGAAGAGCGGGCGGCGGGAATCGAACCCGCATAACTAGCTTGGAAGGCTAGGGCTCTACCATTGAGCTACGCCCGCAGTCGACTCACTGTAGCCCGAAACGAAGAACGACCTCCCTTGCGGGAGGCCGTTCAGTTAAGTACGCGGTGACCCAGCGGCGAGCAGTTCCGAGACCCTGCGGCAGGCACTTCGGATCGGCCCCGCGTTGTCTGTAGTTGACATTCTCGGCGCCGAGTCAACAACGGCTATCACCCGCCCGGGGGAATCGCCATGGACAGAATGCCGCCCGTGGAGCGCGTACTGCTGGCACGGCATGCGGAGAGCGAGTTCTCTGTCCGCGGGTTGACCAACGGCGACCCGGAGCTCGAGGTGGCCCTCACGGAGCGCGGCCGCGGGCAGGCGCGCCTCCTGGGGCGGAGCCTCGGCGAGACCGAGATCGACCTCTGCGCCGTCAGCGAGTTCCAGCGCACGCAGGAGACCGCGGACCTGGCGCTCGAGGGCCGAGACGTCCCGCGAATAGTCCTCCCGGAGCTGAACGACATCCGCTTCGGCGAGTTCGAAGGCCGCCTCCTCGCGGACTATCGGGCGTGGGCGCGCGCGCACGGGCCCGAGGACGTCGTGCCCGGCGGCGAGAGCCGGGCCGACAGCGTCAGGCGTTTCATCACGGCCATCCACAAGATTCTCGAACGCCCCGAGCAGACGATCCTCGTGGTCGCGCACAGCCTGCCGATTCGTTACGCGCTGAACGCGGCGGCAGGGGGATCTCCGAAGCCCGCGATGGAGCAGGTGCCCTACGCGGAGGCGTTCCCCCTCTCGGCGGCGGAGCTCACGCAGGCGGTGGAGCATCTCGAGACGTGGTCGCTCGCGCCGTCTTGGTCGAGCTGAGCAGGAGCAGCACGAGCGCAAGCCCCGCCCCGGCCGCGCCGAGCACGAACGGCGCCGCGGGCGAGACGTGCGACCAGAGCAGGCCCGCGGCGATGCTCGCCAGCAGGAGCGCACCGCCCGTAGCCGCCGAGAACACGCCGTACGCAGTACCGATCGCGCGGCCTGGAACCTGGTCGGCGACCCAGGCGCGGGCGACACCGTCCGTCGCCGCGATGTACGCCCCGTACACGGCGAACAGCGGCCAGACCGCCCAGCTTCCCGGAGCGACCGCGAAGCCGAGGTAGACGAGCCCGAAGACGAGCAGCCCGCCACCGAGCAGGAGCTCGCGCCGGTAGCGGTCGGAGAGCGCTCCCAGCGGCCACGAGAGACCGGAGTAGACGACGTTGTAGGCCGCGTAGGCGAGTACGACCATCGTCGTGCCCAGGCCGAGCTCCTTCGCGCGCAGGAGCAGGAAGACGTCGCTCGAGTTCCCGAGCGAGAAGACGACCCAGATCGCGAGCACCGGCCAGAATGCGCGCGGCAGCGACCCCCCGCCGGTCGCGACGACTGGCTCCGCCGCGGCTCTCGGCGCCTCCCGGACGGCCCGGAGCAGAAGCAAGGCAAGGAACCCCGGGACGATCGCGATCCAGAGCACGTTGCGGAACGACAGCCCGGCCGCCAGCAGCGCCACCGCGATCAACGGCCCGACGACCGCGCCGGCCGTGTCGAGCGCGCGGTGGTAGCCGAACGCCGCTCCGAGGAGCGGCGGCGGGGTCGAGTCGCGGATCAGCGCGTCGCGAGGAGCTGTCCGGGCGCCCTTCCCGAGGCGGTCGACGACCCGGCCGCCGAGCACCCAGCCCCAGTGCGGAGCCGCCGCGACGACGATTCGCCCCAAGGCCGAGCCGCCGTAGCCCCCACCGACCCACGGCAACCGCCGCTCGCCCCAGCGGTCGGAAAGCCAGCCCGCCGCCCCGCGCAGGCCGACGGCGATTCCCTCAGCGATCCCCTCGATCAGCCCGACCGCGGCGACCGGCGCCCCGAGCGTCACCGTCAGGAAGAGCGGCACGATCGGATAGGCGAGCTCGCTCGCGGCGTCGTTCGCGAACGAGACCCAGCTGAGCGCGCGGACGTTGCGGGGAAGCGCCCGCCGCGCTGCGGCTACCTGAACTTGAAGTCGGTGTACGGCGTCGAGCCGTCGGACAGGTGGATGTAGAACCGGCGGCAGGTGTTCCGGAAGGCGGTGCTCGTCTTCCAGTTGAACTGGAAGACCGTCCCGTTGGTGATCTTCAGGAAGTCGGTCGTCCCGATGGGCACGTCCTGGCCCGCCGGGTCGGTGTTCTCGCTTGGGCACCGGATCTGCCTCGACGATAGCGACTGGACGGCGTCCAGGTTGGCGTACAACGTGCCGGCGGCATTCGCGAGCGTCCACTTGATCGGCACCGTGCTACCGGCATTGACGGTGTTGAGGATCGGCGGCGCATCGACCGGCGGCTGGAAGCCGACGAAGACGAAGTTGACGACGTAGCTGACGCTCTTCGTCGCCGAATGGCCCGCGAGATCGGTGCCCGTGACCGTGAACGTGTGCGTGCCGGGCCGACTCGTGTCGAGCAGGCCGCCGCTCTGCACGGAGGCGCCGCCGTCGGTCGCGCCCGAGCAGCTGCTCACGCCGAGCGCCGACGAGCACACGAAGTTCGTGGGCACCTGCTGGTTCAGGGTGAACGTGCCGGACGGAACCGGAAGCGGGTTCGTGATCAGGATCGACGGCGCCGAGCCGGCCTGCTCCACGGCCGACTGGAAGTTGACGGCCTTGTTGAAGCTGTAGCCGACCATCCCGGCGTTGTCCTGCGCCTCGGAATCCACGACGATCGGGCTCGTCGCCGTGAACGAAGCCGTCCAGAGGTCGCCGCCCGCCTGCGTCAGCGGGACGACGGTCCAGACTGGGTTCCCGTCGTTGTAGAGCACGGACACGCGGCGGAGGCCCGAAGCATCGGTCACGCGAACGAACGCGGTGAAGTGCCCGGCGCTGGTCTCCACTGCGCCGGTCTGCGTGATCTGGGGAGCGGTCCAGTCGGTCGAGTTCGAGTAGCCGACGTCGAGGCCGACCGAGTCGACGACCTGCTCCTTGCCGTGGTCCCCTGTGTCGTTCGGGAAGAACCGACCGAGGTTGACGACGACGTTGTCGTGCTCCGCGCCGAAGGAGGCGTCACGGTTGACGGTCGCGATCGTGGCCGGGAAGAAGATGTTCGGGTAGTCCTTCGCCGGCGCGTCCGCGCCCGAGCGCACGAGCGGGTACGGCTTGACGGGCTTCACGTCATTGACCGTGTGCGTCGTCAGGGCGCGGATCCACACGCCCTTCGCGGTCGTGCCCGGCACGGTGACGTCACGCGAGATCTCGGGCTGCGCCGGCCGGTAGAAGACCGAGAGCGTTCCCATCGTCAGCGGCACGCCGCCCTGGAGGAACGTCGAGCCGTCGGGATGGCCCTGGTTCACGAACAGCGAGCGGCCGGAACCGTCGGTCAGGTTCTGCGGCTGGACGTTCGCGGTGATCGCATCGAGATGCGCCGTGCTGAAGTTGCCGTCGGCCACGGTTGCCGGCGGGGTCGGCGCCTGCGGGACGTTCACGGGGCTCCCCGTGAAGCCGTAGAACGGCAGTCCGTACATGTTCGCCTCGACCATAACCTTCTCGTCGAGGACGTCGTAGTTCCCCGGCTCCGAGTAGTACTGGTGCAGCGCGCGCACCCACTGCTCGCCGATGGTGCCACCCGAGTTGATGTTGGCTGCGAAGTGGTCCATCAGCCGCTCGGAGAGGTCGATCGTGGTCGTGTCGCCGTAGCCATAGCCGGTGTTCGCGACGTAGACCGCCGTCTTCGAGCTCATGTAGGCCTGCGCCCAGTCGAGCAGCCGCTTCTGGTCGTCCGACGACACCACGCCGTTCTCGAGCGACGCGATCTGGTCGGGCACGTTGAGGCCGCTGTGGCAGCCGACGGTGAAGAGGAGCTGCCCGTTCCGGCGCGTCGCGTTCGCATCGCCGGTAGAGACGAGATCCGCGAGCGTCGGCGTGGCCGGAACGCCTGCCGGCTGCGAGAGCCAGTGTGAGTAGTGCGCCCAGAGCGCACCGACGTCGGGCACCGGATTGAGGCTGAAGTAGTCGTTGAGCAGGTCCTGCTTCGTCCAGCTCGAGATCGACGGGAGCAGCGTCGTCTGGTTCAGCGGCGCCAGCTGCGTCAGGAGCGAGTTCGCCGCGGCCTGCGCGCCGTCCGCGAAGAACGAGTCGCCGGTCGTGACCGCGGAATGCAGGTCGAGCCGGCCGTTCACGCTCGGATCGAGGTACTGGTTCAGCTGTCCGAGGATGTCCTCCGGCGTCTCGACGAGGCGCGAGACGCTGATCTCGGGAAGCGGGATCGCGTGCCCGAGCCAGTTGCGCTGGGTGAAGGCACCGTAGGCGCCGTCGGTGAGGATCGTGTTCTGCGCGGCCGCCGCGTAGAGGGCGTTGCCCTTCGTGAGGAGCTGCCCCGCGGAGTTGCGCGTCGTGAACGCGAGGTCGTTCGCCTCGTCGACCTCGGGCGAGTCGTTGGAGAGGTCGAACTGGCGCCACGACGGCACGGCGGTGTCGGTGCCGAGCAGGACGACGTACTTCAGGTTCGGAAGCCGCGTGCGGTAGGTCGCGACGAGGTCGTTGATCGACCGGACGACTGCGTTCGCAGACTCGACGTTGCACGGGTTCGAGTCCCAGGTGACGTAGGCGTTGTGCACGTTCACGTTCCCGTCGACGGGCAGGACTGCTCCCCCGACCGAGGCCGCCACCGCGTTGAGCGGCGACGACGGGTCGGAGTTGATCAGCGCATCGGTGCGCGTCGCCCCGTAGAGGCCGGCCAGCCGCTGGCGATTGACGAGGAAGAGCGCCTTCGTGGTCGTCGGCAGCGACGTCACCGCCGGCAGCGTCCCGGCCGCCGCGGTGTTCAGGCCGGTGATCGGATCGCACGGCGGCAGCCCCGGCGGCGGCGTGACCTTGACGCGCAGCACGTACTGCTGGTTGCTGAACGCGCCGTTGTAGCCGCTGACGCCGATCGTGGCATCGCCGGTCTCGCCATGCGTGACGATCTGCGCGACTTCGTTCACGGAGCCGCGGTTGGCCGAGATGCTTCCCTGTGCGATCGAGCCCTGCGCGATCGAGCCTTGCGCGATCGAGCCGGCCGCGAGGTCGGATGACGCGTCGGGCTGGAGCGCGCCGGTCGAGTTGTCGACGCCGGGCGCGACGTCCTCGATGGGAATGCTTCCCTGCGCGATCGAGCCCTGGGCGCTCGACTGCACGCCCGCCGGTGCGGGCTTGTTGACCACCAGGTCGAGGTCGGTCCCGTCGCCGGGAACCTTGAGGTAGACGGCGACCTTCGTGTTCGGCGCCAGGTTCCCGAGCGGGAAGCGGAAGAAATCGGTGTCGCTCGAGGTCGCGATGTGCCCGACGATCAGCGTGTTCTTGTCGATCGTCGGCGCGCTGTCGCGCGAGTCGTTCGGCTCCCAGTTCTGCGTCACGAGCACGGGGGCCTGGCCGTTCGCCGCGTAGCTGCCGTCGTTCACGGTGACCTGGACGTTCGAGGTCTGGCTGCCCAGGGTGAGGCCCGCGTAGGACTGGAAGTTGAGGCGGACGTGCTGAGTGATGCCTCCGGCTCCCGCGCACGGGCCCGCGCCCGCCATCGTCCAGACCGGGTCGCTCGGCGGGCCGGTCGGGTTGGCCGCCGCGACCGGTGCGCCGCCGGCGTACGAATACGTCGACGTTCCCGCGACCGGGAAGAAGCCCGCCGGCAGGCTCACGTGGACGCCGAAGCTCGTCGCGACGGAGCAGACCAGGTCGAAGTCGACGTGGTAGTGGACGTTCTGCCCGGTGCCGGCGACGTCCTGGAGGCCCTGCACCAGGATCTGCTCCCACGGGTAGTCCGACAGCGGGAGCATGGCCCGCGCGAGGTCGTCGATCGAGATGAACCTCGTGTCGTATGGCGCCTGCAGCGCGTTCAGCAGCTGGATCAGCGTCACACCTGGCTGGAACGCGTTCGCCCCGGACGCGTCGCCCAGCGTCTTGCCCGTGCACGTGCCGAGCGCGGTGCAGTTGACGATGCTCGCCAGCGGGCTCACGTGGTCGAGCGGCACCGAGGCGAGGTTCGTCAGCCGCAGGTCGATCGACCCGACCGCGATCGAGCCGGTGGCCGTGGAGTCGGCCCGGATCGAGCCCTGGGCGATCGATCCCTGGGCAATCGAGCCGACAGCAATCGAGCCGACGGCCGTCGTGCCGAGCTGCCCGGCGACGGCGACGCCGAAGACCGTGTTCGTCGCAGGGTTCAGACCCGTGGCGCTGCCGCCGTTGGCCGTCAGCGCGTCGGCCCAGGTAAGGTAGCGCCCCGTGCCGTCGGGCTTCAGCGGCGTCGGCAGCGATGAGAGCGGCGCGTTGCCGAGCAACACCGCGCCGAGCGGGATGTTGCGCCACAGCGTCGTGAACAGCGGCATCTGCCGGAGCGGCAGCGCCATCAGCCGTTCCCACGGAGTCTTGTTGTCGGTGCTCGTGTCGCGGACGCTGTAGGTCGCGATGTCGGCGAGCGACACAGCCTGAAGCGGCTGGTTGGCGAACGGCGTGTTCTTGAGGATGTCCGCCCACGTCGCGCCGGACAGCGGGATCTGCGAGAGCAGGACGTCGCTCAGCACGGCAGCTCCACCCGGGATCGAGCCCTGCGCGATCGAGCCCTGCGCCGTCGAGCCGAGCCCGATCGAGCCGGTGGCGATCGAGCCCACCGCGATCGACCCTTGCGCGATCGAGCCGACCGCGATCGAGCCCGTCGCGATGGAGCCTTGCGCGATCGAGCCCTGCGCGATCGAGCCCTGGGCCGTGGAGCCGGCAGGCGCGGAGTTCGGATCGTGGGTCAGGGAGGCAAGCCGCGATGACGGGATCGACGAGAACGGCGCCTGCTTGATTCCTGCGGGAACCGTCGACTCGTCCGAGGTCATCGTCACCGAGCTGACCGCGGTGTTCGTGACGTTGACGGTGACCGTCTGGACGGCGCGCTCGGAGCCGTCCGCCACGGCGCCGAGCCGGAAGTAGTACGTACCGGCCGGTGTGCCGTCCGGCACCTTGATCGTTTCGTCGAAGCTGATGTCCGCGGGCGCCGTGATCGGTCCGTACGGCAGCGGTGGGTCGAAGGTGAACCAGGAAGCCGCGTTCTGGATCGGCGTCTCGTGATCCGAGAGCGTCCCGGTGATGTTGAAGTCGAGCTTGTCGACGTGCTTTGCCGCGGCCTGGATCAGGGCGACGATCTGGCTGCGCAACGAGTCGGCATTGCCGTGGACGACCTCGGTCCCACCCGTGAACTGGGCGAGCGCCGTGTGGCAGTTGGCGATCTGGCTGCCTGCCGGCTGGTTGTAAGTGACGAACGAGAGATTCGTGTTGTTTCCGCGGAGCTGTGCCAGCGTGGGCGCCGAGCGCAGGTCGTCCGCATTCCCGGGAACGCCGTCGGGCCCGGGATCGGTCGGCGCGGTGTTCGGACAGTCGGGGAAGTCAGTGGCCAGGTTGGCGTCGTGTGGCAGTGCGTCGCCGAGCACGACCATGAAGCGAGACGCCCCTGGCGTCCAATGCAGCCCGGTGTCGTGGTACGCCTCGAAGAAAGCGCGGTTGTAGGCCTCCGGCCCGTCACCGCCGCTGCCCGAGGGAGCGGTCAGACCGTTGAGCGCACACGCGATCGGGGTCGCCGTGCCGTCGCCGCACTGGGCAGTGGTCGTGTTCTCCGTGAAGTCCTGGTCGACGCGCCAGGGGTAGTCGCCGGCGATCCCGAAAACCCCCTGGAACGGGACTTGGGGGTAGTCCTTGAAGTCCGCCACCGCGAAGTGCGCGTGCGGGATCTGCGCCTGGATGTCGTTGACGATGCTGTTCGCATCCGTGCGCGCGTCTGTGATCGCGCCGCCCATGCTGCCCGTCGTGTCGAGCGCAATCAGGACGTCAGCGCTGGGCGGGAGCGCGTCGAGATGCAGCGTCGGATGAACCGTCTTCGAGCTGCCGAGGCCGAGGTTGACGGTGAAGTTCTGGTTCTGCGTGTCAAAACCGTCAGCGCCGACGCTCGCGCCGGCGAGGATGCCCACGGCGAGAAGCCCCGCCACCGTCAATTGAAGAAGGCGCAGGCACACCTTCCTGAAGCCCGCGCCGGCCGCAGCTTGAGCCACTACTAACCTCTCTCCCCGTTCGCTCTCGATCCCTGTCGTGGAACCGATCCAATGTGACAGGTTCTAGGACTTTGTCAACCATGCGACAATGGCAACGCCGCGCGAGGAAGAGGAGAGGTCACAAGTGCACTCGAAAGGCTAGTGATGGCGGCTCCTGAGACCGCGCCGCCGGTCGATCTCACCCCGTTCGTCCCTCGAGTCGTCGTCGACTGGCTGCGGGACGCTCCCGACGCCCGCAGGCGCGAGCTCGAGGGGACGCTTGCCTTCGTGGACATCTCCGGCTTCACGGCGATGTCGGAGCGGCTGGCCACGAAGGGCAAGCTCGGCGCGGAGGAGGTCACGGACGTGATGAACCTCGTCTTCGCGCGCCTGCTCGACGTTGCGTACGCGTTCGGCGGCGGGTTGCTCAAGTTCGGCGGCGACGCGCTGCTGCTGTTCTTCTCGGGCGAGGACCACAGGGAGCGGGCATGCGACGCGGCATTCGGCATGAGGACGGCCCTCAAAGAGCTCGGGCGGCCGCAGACCTCGGTCGGCCCGGTGACGCTGAAGATGCACGTCGGGATCCACAGCGACGTCTACGACTTTTTCCTCGTCGGGGAGTCGCACCGGGAGCTGCTGCTCGCGGGGCCCGGTGTCACGAAGACCGTCGAGATGGAGAGCGCGGCTGAAGCCGGGGAGATCCTCGTCAGCGACGAGACCGCTTCTCGCCTCCCGGACGCGTTGTTCGGCGAGGCCGACAGCGGCGGACGCCATCTGACGGCCGCACCGGGCGGGCCCGCCGGAATCGAGCCGCTGCCGCCGCTGGAAGGCCTCGACCTCGGGGCCTCTGTGCCGGCGCGCGTTCGCCGTCACCTCGAAGCCGGCGACACCGAGCCGGAGCACCGCCAAGCTTCGGTCGCGTTCGTCCACGTCGGCGGCGTCGACGCGCTGCTAGCCGCAGAGGGCGCGGAGGCTGTGGGCGAAGCGCTCGAAGAGGTCGTCGTCTCGGCGCAGCGCGTGGCTGAAGAGCACGGCGTCACCTTCCTCGAGACCGACATCGACAGCGACGGCGTCAAGATGATCCTGGTCGCGGGGGCGCCGAGAACCGAGGGCGAGGACGAGGAGCGCCTCCTGCGGACCGTGCTCGGCATCGCCGCCGGCCGGCACCGGCTGCCGCTACGGATCGGGGTCAGCCGCGGCCGGGTCTTCGCAGGGGAGGTCGGCGCCAGGTTCAGGCGCACGTACACGATCCTCGGCAAGACGGCCGCACTGGCGGCGCGGCTGATGGGCAAGGCGCAGCCGGGCCAGCTGCTCGCCACCCCGGAGTTCCTCGAACGCTGCCGGAGCACGTTCGCGACCACCGAGCTCGAGCCGTTCCCGCTCAAGGGGATCGAGGGGCTCGTCACGGCGCTCGACGTCCACTCCGTCACGGCGCCTGCAGAGGAGGCTCCGGAGCAGCGCGTGCCGTTCGTCGGCCGGGAGCGCGAGCTGACGATCGTCTCCGCGGCGCTCGGGCCCGTGCGGATGGGATTCGGGAACATGGTCGAGCTGATCGGCGAGCCCGGCCTCGGCAAGTCGCGTCTCGTAGAAGAGCTGCAGACGCGGGCGCCCGACCTCCGCGCCCTCGCGGCCGTCTGCGAGCAGTACGAGGCCTCGACGCCGTACTTCGCGTTCCGCGGGCTGCTCCACAGCCTCCTGGATCTCACGAGGCTCCGCGAGGAGGTCGAAGCGCTCGATCCGGAGCTCGTCCCGTGGCTGCCGCTCGTCGGGATGGTCCTCGACCTCCCGGTCGAAGCGACGCGGGAGGTCGACGAGCTGCAGCCTGCCTTCCGCCGCGCCCGTCTGCACGGCGTCATGGAGACCCTGCTGACGAAGCTCCTGCCCGATCCGACGCTGCTCGTCGTGGAGGACGCGCACTGGATGGACGAGGCGTCGTCCGAGCTCCTGCGCCACCTGGGCGGCCAGGTGCCGACCCGGCCGTGGCTGATCTGCGTGACGCGGCGGCCGGTCGAAGGCGGCTTCTCCGCGGCCGACGGCGTGCCGCCGATCCCGGCGATGACGATCCAGCTCCAGCCGCTGTCCGCCGACGAGGCGCGCGAGCTGATCGGCGCCGCCGCTGCCGACGGGATGCTCCAGCACGAGGTCGCCGCGATCGCCGACCGGGCCGGCGGAAACCCGCTCTTCCTGCAGGAGCTCGTCGTGTCCTCGCGCGCGCCCGAGGAGGAGGCGCTGCCGGAGAGCGTCGAGGCCGTCGTCGCGACGCGGATCGACAAGCTCCCGCCGGGCGACCGGACGCTGCTGCGCTACGCGGCCGTCCTCGGCGCGACCTTCAGCGGAGAGCTGATCGCGGACGTCCTCGCGCAGGATCCGGAGGCCTCCGCGGATTCCCAGGCCTGGGACCGGCTGACGGAGTTCATCGAGCGCGACCCGTACGCGGCCGGCGCCTTCCGCTTCCG
Organism: Gaiellaceae bacterium; assembly: GCA_036522595.1. Classification (GTDB taxonomy): domain Bacteria; phylum Actinomycetota; class Thermoleophilia; order Gaiellales; family Gaiellaceae; genus AC-32. The sequence continues at coordinate 17,343 of DATDFL010000288.1, read as the reverse complement.
CCACGCGCTCATCCGAGACGCCGCTTACGAGGGGCTCTCGTACAAGCGGCGCGGCGAGCTGCACGCCAAGGTCGGCGAGGCGTACGAACGGATCGAGCACGAAGGCCGCGGCGAGTTCGCCGAGCTCCTCTCGCTGCACTTCTCCCACGCGGGCGACGTGGACAAGACCTGGCGCTACTCCCTCGTCGCGGGCGAGCGCGCGCAGGCGAAGTTCGCCAACGTCGAAGCCGCCTCGTTCTACCGCCGCGCGCTCGGGGCCGCGCCGAAGCTCGACCTGCCGTCCGAGGAGCTTGCGCGCGTCTGGGAGTCGGTCGGAGACGTGAGCGAGCTCGCCGGCCTCTATGCCGATGCGGCCGAGGCGTACTCGAAGGCACGGAAGCTCGAAAGCCACCCGCGGCTCCTGCACAAGGAAGGCGTCATCCGCGAACGCTTCGGCCGCTACTCGGCCGCGCTCCGCTGGTACAACCGCGGGCTCCAATCGCTGGACTCGCTGCAGCCGGCCGAGCAGCAGCGGATGCGCTTCGAGCTCTCGCTCGCGTACGCCGGAGTGCGCGTGCGGCAGGGCGAGTTCGCCGCCGGCGCCGAGTGGTGCCGACGCGTCATCGACGAGGCGAACCAGGTCGGCGATCTGCCCGCGCTTGCCCACGCCTACCACCTGCTCCACTACGCGTACATCTCCAACCGGAGCCCGGAGCGCGCGGCGTTCCGCGGGATCGCGCTGCCGATCTACGAGGAGATCGGCGATCTGCTCGGCCAGGCGAACGCGCTCAACAACCTCGGCGTGGACGCGTACTACGAAGGCCGCTGGCGCGAGGCGCTCGACTGCTACGAGCGGAGCAAGGCGCTGCGCGAGCGCATCGGCGACGTCGTCGGCGCCGCGACGATCACGAGCAACATCGGCGAGATCAAGTCCGACCAGGGCTACCTGACGACGGCGGGCGAGCTCTTCACAGAGGCGCGCGAGGTCTTCGAGACCTCGGGACACCGGTTGCTCGCCACGGCGGCGCTGTCGAACCTCGGCCGCACGGCGGCGCGCGAGGGCCGGGTGGGGGACGCGCTCGAGCTCCTCGGACAGGCACTCTCGACCGCCGACGAGATCCGCGCGGGGAGCCTGCTCCTCGAGGTGAAGACCCGCCTCGCGGAAGCAGCCCTGTTCGCGGGCGACTCCGAAGGCGCGCTGCATCGCGCCGACGAGACACTGGCCGAGATCGAGCAGACGGGCAGCGGCTACCTCCAACACGCCCTCGTCCTCCGCCTGCGCGGCTACGCGCTGCTGCAGCATGGCGATCTCGAAGTCGCCGAGGAAGCGCTGCACCGGAGCCTCGACGTCGCCCGTGCAGAGGACGAGACCTACGAGCTGGCGCTCACCCTCGACGCCCTGGCGCAACTGGCGGAAAGACGCGGCGCGGACGGCAGCGCCGAAGCCAAGGAAGCGAAGGCGCTGCTGGCGCGGCTCGGAGTCGTCTCGACTCCGGTAATTCCTCTGTAGTCCAGGTCATTCAGACGTGGCAGGCCTTCGTTGGAGCCAGCCCACGGCAGAGGTCGAGCCCGCACCCGCCGGCTAGTCAGTGGCGACGTCGAGCACGACCTTGCCACGCTTCCCGCGGCCCGCGACTCGTTCGAACGCCGCCCGGGCCTCCGTGAGCGGAAACACCGAGTCGACCTCCGCTCGAAGCTCGCCTGCGTCCACGAGCGTTCTCAACTCCAGCAGTTGCTGGTGGTCGGGTTCGACGATGAAGTAGGTCGCGCCCGGCATCTCCTCTGCGATCGTGACCACGCGCTCGCCGGCTGGTACGTCGCCGCCGCGAGTGTCGAAGACCAGATCGGCCGGACCGCTCTCCACGACCGCTGCGCCGGCGTGTCGCGCGAGCTGGACGGCGATGTGCCCAACCCCGCCCGAGGCACCCGTGACCAGAACCCGCTCGCCTCGGGCGAGCCGCCCGTGCACAAACAGTGCTTGCCAGGCGGTCAGCCCGCCCATCGGCAGAGCTGCCGCCTCGACGTGGCTCAGCCGCATGGGCTTCGGTGCAAGCACATCGGCTGGGAGGACGGCGTACTCGGCAGCCACGCCGTCGCGATCGAAAGGCGTGAGCGCATATACCTCGTCACCGCTGCCGACGACAACGCCCGAAAGCTCGTAGGACGGAATCGCCGGCAGCCGATCGACCGGCCACTCGAGCTCGTCACGTGTAATCGCTGCCGCATGCACGCGCACCAGCACCTCGCCCGGATCCGGCGACGGCGTCTCGATCTCCTCAACCTTCAAGCCGTCATCGTGCAGCCGTACCGCTAGCACACCGCTCCCTCTGGTGCCCTGTTGGACTTCGTTCCTAAGGAGATCCTGCCATCTACGACCCTCCTGCTCGGAAGCGTCGCCTGGGCGTTCGGAGCCGCTCTCCGCGACGGATGAGTCGGGACGGGCGGATTCGAACCGCCGGCCTCCTGCTCCCAAAGCAGGCGCGCTAACCAGGCTGCGCTACGTCCCGAAACGCGATTTTCAGTCTAACTTTGAAGTGAGAAATCGCAAACTTCCCGCTCCCAGCGGGAAATTTGGCTGTTTGAAAAGTGTAAAAACTCAAGTTTCAAGGAGCTTTCCGTCCGGAAGGTCTGCTTATATGCCCGGCACTCGTGCCCCGGCGAGTCCTGACAGTAGTTGTTGTCGTTTGCGCGTTCGCTTTTTCGGCCTTGGTCGGCCCGGCGAAGGCGTCGCCCACTGCGGCCGAGCTCGCACTGCTCCAGGCGATGAACGAAGCACGGCACGCGCACGGGGTCGCACCGCTCCGGATCGACGGGCGGCTCCAGCGCACCGCTTGCAGGCACTCACTGGCAATGCTGCGAACGAACACGTTCAGCCACGGCGCCTTCGCCAGACGCATCCGCCGGGCAGGCGTGCGGGCGAGGCGCATCGGCGAGAATCTCGCGTGGGCGGTCGGCGCACTCTCCGAAGCGCATTCGGTGGTGAACCTCTGGCTCGCTAGCCCGGAGCACCGCGCGAACCTCCTGCGGCCCGGCTACCGCACCGTCGGCGTCGGGGAACGGGTCGGCACCTTCGGCGGCTACGCCGGCGCGGCCGTCATCACGACCGACTTCGCGGGCCGGTAACGCAAAGCGATAGCTGGATAGCTGGTTAGCTATTCGTTGGGATCGATCAGATCCCGAAGCTCGGCGATCTTCTCGCGGCGCACGTCCTCGCGCTCGCCGAGGTCGACCCGGTGGATCAGCTCCCGGACAAGCGGGGCCAGCTCGACGGGGTTGAACGGCTTCGTGACGTAGTCGATCCCGCCGAGGTCGAGCCCACGCGCGCGGTCGCGCGCCTCGGCGCGGGCTGTCAGGAAGACGATCGGGATGGAGCGCGTTCGGTCGTCGCCGATCAGCTCCTCGGCGACCTGCCACCCGTCGAGCCCGGGCATCATCACGTCGAGCAGGATCACGTCGGGCTCCCCGTTGCGCGCCTTCTCCAGCCCAGTCGGCCCGTCGCTCGCCTCGAGGACGTCCATCTGCTCCGCCTCGAGGTTGACCCGGCAGAGCAGCCGGATCGGAGCCTCGTCGTCAATGACCAGCACCCTCACGTTCCGGTCGGAATTCATACCTCCCCTTTACTCGCGCTCGCTGAGTAGTGCTTGCCCAGCCGCCGGGAGTGTGAACACAAAGCTCGAGCCCCTGCCGGCGCGAGGGCGCACCCAGATCCGGCCCCGCATCGCCGCGAGGAGCTCCTTGGCGATGAAGAGGCCGAGGCCGCTGCCGCCGCTGGCGAGGTCGCGCCCCTCCGACTCGGCTCGGTAGAACTTGGTGAAGATTCGGGCTCGTTCGGACTCCGGGATGCCGATGCCCTCGTCGTCGACGCTGATCTCGACCGCGTCTTCGCGGCGGCTGACCGAGACCGTGATCGTGCCGCCTTCCGGCGAGTACTTGATCGCGTTCTCCACGAGGTCGGTGACGATCTGCCGCAGCTTGTCGCGGTCGGCGTCGGCCTCGATCTGCTCCGGCGGCAGGTCGAGCACGAACTCGTGTCCGCTCCCGCTGATGGACTGCGCTGTGCCGACGACCTCCCTGACGACGGCGCCCACGTCGGTCGCTGCGAGGTTCACCTGCAGGTCACCGGTGTCGAGCCGCGCGACCGCGAGCAGACGGTCGACGATCGCAGTCAGCCGGCCGGCCTCCGACGTGATGTAGCGGAGGAACGTCTCGCGCTCCTCCTCGCCGAACAGCACGTCGTCGCGGAGCAGCGTCTCGCCGAAACCGTAGATGGAGGTCAGCGGCGAGCGCAGCTCGCGGGAGACGTTCGAGACGAACTCGCGCTTCATCTGCTCGACCACGCGCTCGGCGGAGATGTCCCTGAACGCGAAGATGCGGCCCGCGACCGCGCCGGCCGGATCTCGCATCACCGCCTCCGTGAGCGAGAGCCAGATCTCCTCGGCGCCGCGCCGGATCGACACGAGGCGCTCCCCGCTGGGTGCGTCGCCCGGCGACTCGAGCTCGCGCTGCAGCACTTCCGCCGGCGCGCGGTCGAGCGCTTCCTCGGCCGGCACGCCGGAGATCGCCTCCGCGGCGGCGTTCCAGAGAACGACCTTCCCGTCACGGTCGACGGCCACGATCCCGTCGGCGATGTTCTTGAGGATCGCCTCGCTGCGGTCCCTCTCGAGGGCGACGCGCTGGTAGAGCTCGGCGCTCGAGAGCGCCGCCGAGACGTTGCGCGCGAAGCTCACCAACGTGTCGACCTCGTCGGCCGCCCAGAACCTGGGCTCCTCGGTGTAGACGGAGAGCACGCCGTGCACGGTGCCCTCCGGACCGACGAGCGGAGCCGCCGCGTAGCCGGCGTAGCCTGCGGCGAGGACCGGGTCGGCCTGCAGCAGGCGCTGGTCCTCGCGGGCGTCCGCGATCGCGACCGGGCCTCGCGACTGCACCGCGTCGCCGGCGAGCCTCGCGGTGGAGGGCAGGCGCACGTCGAGCGCGGCCTCGTCGGAGACGCCGCTCGCGGCACCGGGAGCCAGCTCGTCGCCCTCGAGGAGTCGAAGAACGGCTGCGTCTGCGGAGAGCAGCTTCGGCGCGCGGCGGACGACTTCGTCCAGGACGACGGCCGGGTCGAGCTCGGGGGTGAGGATCCGGGACGTCTCGGCGAGCTCCTGCGCCAGGGCGCGCTGCCGCCGCTCGGCCTCGAACAGGCCGCTGCGCTCAAGTGCGCCGCGGGCCGCAGCGGTCAGGTTCCGCGCGAGCTCGAGGTCGTCGTCCGCGAAGCGCCGCTCTTCCGCGAAGAAGACGAGCACGAGGCCGCCGTCGTCGCTGCGCGGGCTCTCGACCGGAGCGGCGAGCACCGAGCCGTACCCGCACTCCTCCGCGATGCGACGCCAGTCCTCGTCGAAGCGGTCGTCGTCCGCGATCTTCGGGGCGGCGAGCACGCGCCTCCTCCGGGCTGATGCTCGTAGCGGGTCGTCGGGCCCGGCGAGCCCGTCCTCGAGGAACCGGATCAGCGGCGCGGGCAGCCCATGAAGCCCGGCGAGGCTCAGGTCTTCAGGGCCGGGCATGATCACCGCCGCGCTCGCGCCGCCAAGGGCCTCGGCAGCGGCCTGGGCCAGCGCGTCGAGGGTCTCCTCCAGCGAGATCGGCTCCGCCAGCACCGCGGCGATCCGGTAGAAGCCACGCTGCACGCGCGCCTGGCGCGAGCGCTCTTCGAAGCTCTCCGCGTTGCGCAGCGCGAGCGCGGCGAGATTCGCGAACGTCTCGAGCAGGTCGGCCTCGGCGTGCGTGAGCCGGCGGCCCGCGTCGCGCGTGCCGACGCCGAGCACCCCCTTGACCTCGCCCGACCAGCGCATCGGCGCGACGACGGCGCTGCGAAACCCCTCGTAGGCGGCGTGCGGCACGGTCTCGGGCACCTGCGCGTAGTCGTCCGCGAGCGCCGAACGCCCTCGCCGGATCGCGCGGCCGGCCAGGCCGCGGTCTGCGGGGAACTCGAAGCCCAGCATCTCTTCGGTCAAGCCGTGGACGGCGGCGCAGCGCAGCACGCCGCGCTCGGTGTCGAGCAGATAGCAGTCGACGGCCTCGGCGCGGAGCAGACCGGCGACCTCGTCGACCAGCCGCTGCAAGACCGCCTTCAGCTCCAGCTCGCTGGTGACGACCTGCGCGGCCTTCAACAGCGCGCCCTGCTCGCCGAGCCGGCGCTCGTTCTCCTCGAGCAGCGCGGCCGAGTGAACTGCAAGGCCGATCTCGTGCGCAACGGCCTCCGCAACGGAGATGTCGCTATCTGCCCATGGGCGCGGCTCCGTGCGATGCAGCGCGAGCACGCCGATCATCCGGTCGAAGACCACCACCGGCGTCGCAAGCGCCGCACGCGAGCCGAGCTGCTCCAAAACCTCCCTGCCGCCGAGCAGCGGATCGTCCAGGTCGGCGGAGTCGCGCGCGTCGGAGATCGCAACCGTCCGCCGCTCGCGTGCCGCGAGGTTGGAGGCAGGCAGCCGCTCGACGGTGTCCTCGCCGATGGGCGAGAGCCCTTCGGCGAACCACTCCGCCCGGATCGGAAGCTCTCCCGGCTCGCCGAGCCGCAGGAAGCAGCGCGACGCACCCAGGGCGCGGCCGGTCTCCGTCACGGCCACGCGGGTGACGGTGTCGAGGTCGTGAACCGACCGCACGCGGCGCGAGATCTCGGCGACGAGCCGTTCGCGCGCGAGCGCCTCGTCCAGAGCCGCCGCAGAGCGAGTCCGATCGAGCGCGATTGCCGCTTCGCCGGCGACCGCCTGCATCAGGCGAAGCTCCTCCGTCGAGAAGGCGCGCCTCTCGCTCGTGCACGCGGCGACGAGCACGCCGATCACTCGCTCGTCCACGGTGAGCGGCACGAAGGCAGCGCTCTTCGCGCCGGCCGCCTTCGCCAGGCGGCGGCTCACGAGCGGCGACGCCTCGATGTCGTAGACCGCGACGGGCGCGGCCTCGTGGAAGGCGCTGGCGATTCCCGAGGGCTCGTCGACGAGGTCGACGCTCATCTCGGACCACCAGTCGACGTCCTCTCCGTCTCCGGTGCGGGCGACGAGGCCGTGCGCGTTGCGCTGGCCCTCCCTGATCAGCGCGAGCGCCGCGAACTCGACGCTCAGCAGCGCGACGATCTCGTCGAGCAGCGCGCGTCCGGCGGCAACGGGCTCCTGCAGGCGGGCCAGCGAGCTCGCGAGTCGGGCGACGGCGTCGAGCTCCCGGTCGCGCAGCGAAACGAGCTCTTCTGCTTCACGCGCGCGAGCGCCGCTGAGGAGCAGATTCGAGCGGTCGCTCCGCCGCGACAGGCCGACGAGGATCGGCGGAATGAGGCCGACCACGCAGGCCGCGAACGGCGGCCAGACGTGCCCGCCGACCGGGCGCCGGTCGATGAGCACCAGGATGCCGAAGACCGCTGCGGGGATTCCGATCCCCGGAAAGAGGAGCGCGAGGGCGGCATCGGCGAGACCGGCGCGGCTCCGTTCCCGCCAGAGCGGCGGCCCAAGCATGAGCGCGACCAGGAGGTACGCAGCCGCGAGCACGAGCAGCGGCACAGCGTTGAAGTAGACAGCCTGGTTTTGGGGGGTCACTGGGGCCTTTGATGATACGCATCGGCCAGGAGCCCTTTCTGTCCGGCAAACAAGCTCGTACCGGTTTCCAAAGATAGGCCGGACGGCCTATTGGAATGCGCCCGCGCGCGGGATACCGTCTCGGTTACTGGGCGATGCGAGCCGCGGAGCCCTGTACCTGGCCTTGAGGCCCGCGGCGAGCACTGGGGAGAGCCCGTCGCCACCACCCCCCGAGCGGCGGGCTTCTCTCCGAAATCGCGGGTGAACCCCTGGTTTTGCCGGGCAAGGCCCGGCTCCGGCGGCGGATCTCGGCTGCCCTACTCGGCTTTCTCGATCTTGAGCTCGGTGCCTGCGGCTTTGATCTCGACCGCCAGCGTTTCCTCTGCGATCCAGTCCGAGTGGCGAAGCAGGTCTGCGTGGTTGCTCGGCAGCGTCAGGACGATCCGGTCCGTGACTTCGAGGCCCTGCTCCTTGCGGAGGCGGTTGATCTCGTGGATCAGGTCGCGGGCCCGGCCTTCGAGCTCCAGCTCGTCGTCGAGGCTGAGGTCGAGGGCGACCGTGAGGCCGTCCTCGCCTGCGACTGCCCAGCCTTCCTTGCCTCGGCGTTCGACGAGCACCTCCTCTGGGCCGAGCTCGTGGCCGTCGACGCGGAAGCCGCCGCCCTCGATCTCCTCGAACTGGCCCGCCTCGAGCGCGGCCCGGACGGCGCCGAGCTGCTTGCCGAGCTTCGGGCCGAGCACCGGCAGGTTCGGCTTGACGCGCAGCTCGCTCGCGTCCACCTCGCCGAACTCGACGTCCTTGACGCTCAGCTCCTCGGCGATCTCGACCGCATGCGGGGAGACGCCGTCGGCGCCCTGGACGACGAGCCGCCGCAGCGGCTGGCGGAGCTTGATCCCGGACTGCGAGCGCGCCTGGCGGCCGAGCTCGACCACCCGTCGCACCTCCTCGATCTCGTCGAGCAGCGCCCGGTCCGGCTCGGCGACCTCAGGCCAGCCGGAGAGGTGCACCGAGTCCGGCCCCTCGAGCACGAGCCGGCGCCAGAGGTGGTCGGCCAGGAACGGCATCGCCGGCGCAACCACTCGCAGCGCCTGGACGACCGACCACCACAGCGCGGCGAGGGCCTCCGGCTCCCCGTTCCAGAAACGACGCCGCGAGCGGCGGATGTACCAGTTCGAGAGGTCATCGACGAAGCGCTCGAAGAGCTGCGTCAGCGCAGGCGTCCAGTAGCGGTCGTAGGCGTCCTCGGCATCGCGGACGAGCGCGGCGGTGCGCGCGACGAGCCAGCGGTCGAGCGGCTGCTCCGAGGACGGCTCCGCCCCCCACTCCGGCCGCCAGCCGGCGATGTTCGCGTACGTGACGAGGAAGCCAACCGAGTTCCAGAAGGTGAGCAGCCGGCGCTTGACCTCATCCGCGGGCCCGTAGCCGAAGTTGATGTTCTGGCTCGGCGGCACGGAGAAGTAGAGCCAGCGCATGATGTCCGCGCCCATCCGGTCGAAGGCCTCGTTCGCCTCGATCGCGTTCCCGGTGGACTTGTGCATCTCGAGCCCGTGCTCGTCGCGAACGCGCTCGTAGGCGAGCACCCGCCGGTAGGGCAGCCGCCCGACCAACGTCATCGACATGAACGAGATCGAGTAGAACCAGAGCCGGATCTGCTCGCGGCTCTCGGAGATCCAGTCCGCCGGGAACCAGTGCTCCCAGTAGGTCTGATCGGGGAGATCGGCGCCGGTCAGCCCCTCCGCGGCGCCGGTCCCGTAACCGTGCTCGACCCACTCGGCGTTCTGCCAGCCGAGCGTCGAGAGAGGGACGATCCCCGCGTCGAGCCAGGCGTCGCCGACCTCGCGGACCCGCCGCACCTCCTCGCCGCAGCTCTCGCAGCTGATCGGCACCTCGTCGATCCAGGGGCGGTGCAGCTCCTGCAGCTGGTCGAGCCCGGAGGTGGCGCGCTCCCGCAGCTCGGCGAGCGAGCCGATCACGTTCAGCTTCCCGCAGTGGCACGGGTAGAAGGGCAGCGGCAGGCCGAAGTAGCGCTTCCGCGAGATGTTCCAGTCGCCCATGTTGCGGAGCCAGTCGTCCATTCGCTTCCGGTATTGCGCCGGCGTCCACTCGACGTCCTGGTTTGCGTCCAGCAGCTGCTCCCGCAGCTCGTCGGAGGCGATGAACCAGTCGTCGACGACGCGGAAGACGAGCGGCGTCTTGCAGCGCCAGCAGATCGGGTAGCGGTGGACGATCGTCCCCGCCTCGACGAGCAGGCCGCGCTCGCAGAGCGCCTCGATGATCGGCTCCGCGGCCTCGTCCGTGGACATCCCCTCGAACGGGCCGTAGCCGGGCAGGAAGCGGCCGCCCTCGTCGATCGGGCCGAGCACCGGCAGGTCGTGCACGCGCGAGAGCTCGAAGTCCTCCGCGCCGGCACCCGGGGCGATGTGGACGATCCCGGTGCCCTCGTCGAGCGCGACCTCCTTCCACGGAATGACGCGATGAGGGACGTTCCCCTGCGCCGCGAGGTCGTCGAACGGGCCTCCGTACTCGAGCCCGACGAGCTCCGACCCAGGGACGCGACGGCCCTCGACCCCGTCGCCGAGATCCAGACGCCAGCCGCCGTCGTCGTGGAGAACGTATTCGGCGTCCGGCTTGACCGCCGCCGCGACGTTGGCGGGCAGCGTCCAGGGCGTGGTCGTCCACACGATCAGCGCCTCGCCCTCGCGGCCCTTCAGCGGGAAGCGCACGTAGAGCGACGGGTGCTCGAGCTCCTTGTAGTTCTCCTCCCCGGCCTGCTCGTGCTGCGAGAGCGACGTGCCGCAGCGGGGGCACCACTGTGTCGAGCGATGGCCCTTGTAGAGCCAACCGCGCCGGTCGGTCTCCTTCAGGAACCGCCAGATGTACTCGATGTTCGTGTCCGAGAAGGTGAGGTAGTCGTTGCCCCAGTCCATCCACTGGCCGAGGCGTCTCGACTGGTCGATCATCACGCGGGTGAACTTCGCGACCCGCTCCCTGCAGCGCGCCGCGAACTCGGCTAGCCCGTACTCCTCGATCTCGCGCTTCGAGTTGAGCCCGAGCTCCTTCTCGACCTCCACTTCGACCCAGAGGCCCTGGCAGTCGAAGCCGTTCTGGTAGCGCTGGTCGAAGCCGCGGAGCGCCTTGTACCGCTGGAAGACGTCCTTGAGCGCGCGGCCCCACGCGTGGTGGACGCCCATCGGGTTGTTGGCCGTGATCGGGCCGTCGATGAAGCTGAAGCGCTCGTTGCCGCGGTTCTGCTCGCGGAGGCGTTGGAAGGTCTGCTCCTCGTCCCAACGGGCGAGAATCTCGCGCTCGAGGGCCGGGTGGTCCGGCACGGGCGGCAGCGGCTCGAAGACGGACTCCATGAATCGATCGTAGCGAGCGGGAACAACGGCTCCAGCTGGGACGTTTGAACTGTCCGGAACGTGAGGTAGAAAGGAATCCTGTGACACCAGTTACCGAACAGAACTTCGACCAGGAAGTGCTCCAGAGCGACCAGCCGGTGCTCGTCGACTTCTGGGCCGAGTGGTGCGGCCCGTGCCACGCGATCGCGCCGGTGCTCGAGCAGATGGAGTCGGAGCGCGGCGACCTTCGGGTCGTCAAGCTCAACATCGACGAGGAGCCTGCCGTCGCGCAGCGCTACGGGGTCATGTCCATTCCCACGCTGATCCTGTTCAAGGACGGTGAGCCGGCCGCAGCCGCGGTCGGGGCCATGCCGAAGTCGATGCTGGAAGAGCGCCTCGGCTTGGCCGAAGCAGCCGCCTAGCTCAGGCTCCTTCGGCGTCTTCCTTCTCGGGATGCGGGACTGGCGAGACCGCGCGTCCCGGTGGCTCACTCGTGAGGCTGAGCACCCGCATCCCGTGGACGAAGACGATCGCTCCGCCCAGCCAGCCGCCGAGCGTCAGCAGGCCGAACCCGACGAGGGTCAGGATGAAGGGCCCGGCGTCGACCGCGCCGTGCTTGTAGCCGGCGTGCCCGACGAGCGCCGCGATCAGGAAGAAAACCGTGGCGGTCACCATCGAGAGCAAGTGCCAGGTCGCCGTCCACCAGAGCGGTGAGCCCCACTCGATCGTGATCCAGTCGAGGAAGCCGGTGGTGGCCGTCAGCACGGTGATCAGCAGCCCGACCACGAGAGCGAGCCACCAGCCGTGTGCGGCGGAGACGTGCGCCACACCGATGACGCTCGCGAACGCCATCGCCGTCGCGGCCGTGTACGCCCCGATCGTCGCGTCGGTCAGCGGTGGGTGCAGCGGGTGGCCGGGTAGGCCTTTCCAGAGATAGCTGAGTTTCATTGCCGCGGTAGTAAAACGTACCGCGGGCCCAGCTGGATTTAGACCTGTTCGGCTGCCTCGAGGTAGGCGAGGAAGGCGGCGTGCTTCTCGAGGTAAGCCTCGATCATTTCCTGGCCTGCTTCCAGCCAGCGCTCGAACCGGCCTTCACCGATCTCGTCTTCGATCCGGTGGAGATGAAGGTCGCCGTCAGCCATTTCCACATGATCGGGACGGAGCGCGCTCGCCACAATGGGCCGTCTGGCCTAACTTCAGCGACCATGCCTCCTAGTGGCGGGCCTGTTGCTGATCAATCCACGCTCCGGATCGAGCCGGGGGCCCTCCGCGGAGGAGCTTCGCACCGAGGCCGAGCGGCGCGGCATCGCTGCACGGGTTCTGCGGAAAGAGGACGATCCCGTTGAGCTCGCCCGGGGCGCCGACGCCGAGGTGCTGGGGGCCGCGGGTGGCGACGGCTCCGTGGCGAGCGTGGCCGCGGTCGCGGTTGAGCGCGACCTGCCATTCGTCTGCGTGCCGTTCGGGACGCGCAATCACTTCGCGCGCGATCTCGGCCTGGACGTGGACGATCCGGTTGCGGCACTCGAAGCCTTCCGTGGCGAGGAGCGGCGCGTCGACGTCGGCAGGGTCGGCGAGGAGCGCTTCTTGAACAACGTCTCGCTCGGCGTGTACGCGGCCCTCGTCCACCGGCGCGAGCACCACCGGCGGCGACGCGAGGCGCTTGCGCGGGCGCGGGCGCTCTGGCTGAGCCTGCGCGAGCGGCGCCAGGTCTGGGCCAGGCTCGACGGCGAGCCGGTGGAGGCGCGGGTTCTGCTCTTCGCGAACAACGCCTACGACCTGAGCCTCTTCACGGTCGGCGAGCGGCCGCGGCTGGACGAGGGGCGGCTTCACGTCTACGCGGCGGAGGGCTGGCTGCCGCGGACATGGCAGGAGCGCAGCGGCGACCGGTTCACCATCGACGCGCCCGGCACGCTGGAGGCTGCCGTCGACGGCGAGCCGACCCATCTGGAGCCGCCGTTCGACGTCTCGATCGAGCCGCGAGCGCTAAGGGTGCTGCTGCCGCCAGTGCGCTAGGACGAGCGGCACGTTCACGAAGGCGAGCTCGTCGCCCGAGGGCAGCTCGTCAGGCGCGAACCAGCGGAGATCGTCGACGTCGTCCGCGGCCTGCGGGTCCCCGGAGAGCGCGCGGGCCGTCCAGTAGAAGTTGAGCGTCGCCTCGGCGGTCGAGTCGCCGCCGTAGCGATCCATCCAGACGCCGAGGAAGTCGACCGGCTCCACCTCAAGGCCGGTTTCCTCGCGCAGCTCGCGCTTGAGCCCGTCGATCGGGTGCTCGCCCTCCTCGAGGAAGCCGCCCGGGATGTCCCACTTGCCGCGGTCGGGCTCGGCGGCCCGGCGCCCGAGCAGGACGCGCCCCTCGTCGTCGACGACCAGGGCTCCCGCGGTCGCCTTCGAGCTCGCATACGAGACGAAACCGCAAGACGCGCACTCGACGCGCGACTCGTCCCCACGCAGCTCCTCGCGGCAGCGCGGGCACCACCTCCAGCCCCTGAGCTCGCCCACGGCGGCAACAATAGGGGTCGTGCCCCGTTTCGTCCCCGCCACGGTCACCGAGCTCTCGCGCGTCGATCTCTTCTCGGGGCTTCCCGGCGAGAAGCTCAACGAGATCGCGCGGCGGCTGCAGCGAGAAGACGTGCCGCCGGGCCGGCAGGTCGTTCGCGAGGGAGATCCTGGCGAGCGGTTCTACATCGTGCTGCAGGGGCTCTTCACCGTCAGCCAGGAGGATCTGGGCCCGCGGCGCGTGCTCCAGCCGGGGAACTACTTCGGCGAGGTGGCGCTTGCGATGAGCGTGCCCCGGACCGCATCGGTGCGGGCGCTCACGCCGGCGGTCGTCGCGTCGTGCGACCAGCAGACGTTCGACGAGCTCCTGCGACCGCTCTTCGCGGACGCCGGCGACTGATCAGGCATCCTGCTAGTCGTCGTGCCCAGGGCCTGGTGCTTGCTGCTCACCCTCGCCGCCCTGGTGGCAGCGTCCGGATGCTCCTCCTCGAAGCACGCCGCTAGGCGCCACGCTCCGCCGACAGCGACGAAGAAGCACGCCGCTGTAGTACCGCGCAAGGTCGTGCGCCTGGTCGAGCGCAGTCTCGGCTCACTCGCCGGCGCCCTCCAGGACGCGGCCGCGGCTCGGAGCGGCTCGGGAGCAGTGCTCGCCGGGGGCCTCAATGCTGCTGACACCTCGGTCGGCGACGTCCGCTTCGTCTCGGCGAGGCGCGACTCGCTCCGAGGATCCCTCCCGAGCGTGCGCCACGATGCCGCCGCGGTCGAGCTCGGAGACGCGACCTACGTCTTCGGCGGCGGCGACGCCACGCACCAGCTCGACGAGATCGTCAAAGTCGGCACCGGTGTCGTCGGGCGGCTGCCGCAACCCGCTTCGGATGTGAGCGCCGCCACCATCGGCGCGACCGCGTACGTGGTCGGGGGCTACACGGGCACGCAATGGCTGAACACGATCCTCGCGTGGCGGCCCGGACAGCAGCCCCGCGTGGCCGCACGGTTGCCCATCGCGCTGCGCTATGCGGCGGTAACGGCTGCAGGAGGGAAGCTCGTGATCGCGGGCGGATCGGTGCCGAGCGGCACTGCGACGCGGGCGGTGCTGACCTTCGACCCGGCGAGCGGCCGCGTACGCCAGGTTGCGCAGCTCCCGGCACGCACCACGCATGCCGCCGCCGCGGCGATCGGAACCACGGCCTACGTGATCGGCGGCCGCGGGCCGGCCCTGGGGACGCCGACACGTCGAATCGTCGCGATCGATCCCCTGACCGGGAAGCTGAGCTACGCAGGCGCACTCGCGACGCCTCGCTCCGATCTCGCCGCGGTCGCGGTGGGCCGGAAGATCATCCTCGTTGGCGGCCGCGACGCGCGCGGGGCGACGCAGACGATCGGGGAGCTCGTCCCCAGCTCGGGCCGGAAGGCCAGAGCCGCGCCGCAGGCCGCTTCCAAGACGAACATCTACTCCGCCGACGGCGCAGGCGATCTCATGCCGGCCGCCCGCCGCGCCCGCCCGCTGATCTACGTCCCCAACAGCCAGAGCAACACGGTGGACGAGATCGATCCGCGGACCTTCAAGATCGTCCGGCACTTCTCCGTCGGCGCGCTCCCGCAGCACGTGACCCCGTCGTACGACCTGAAGACGCTCTACGTCCTCAACGACCTCGGGAACAGCCTGACGCCGATCAACCCGCTGAACGGCGTCCCGGGCCGCCCGATCCCGGTCGAGGATCCGTACAACATGTATTTCACGGTCGATGGCCGCTACGCGATCGTCGTGGCCGAGCGGCTCGCGCGCCTCGACTTCCGCTTCGCGCACACCTTCCGCCTGCATCACTCGCTGCGCGTGCCGTGCCGCGGGGTCGACCACATGGACTTCTCGCCCGACGGCCGTTATCTGATCGCGACCTGTGAGTTCTCGGGGCAGCTGATCAAGGTGGACGCGCAGCGGGAGAAGCTCGTCGGCGTGCTCACCATGCCCCACGGCGCGATCCCTCAGGACGTGAAGCTCTCGCCGAACGGGAGGATCTTCTACATCGCGGACATGGGCCGGGGCGGCGTCTGGAAGGTGACCGGCTCGCCGTTCCGGATCCTCGGCTTCATCAAGACCGGAGCCGGAACACACGGCCTCTACGTCAGCCGTGACTCGCGCTTCCTCTACATCACCAACCGCGGCGAGGGGTCGATCTCGGTGCTCGCCCTGCGCACCGGAAAGCTCGTCGCCAAGTGGCAGATCCCTGGCGGCGGCAGCCCGGACATGGGCAACGTCTCGGCAGACGGGCGCGTGCTGTGGCTCACCGGCCGATACAACGACGTCGTCTACGCGATCAGCACGCGAACCGGCAAGCTGCTCGCGAAGATCCCCGTCGGTGTCGGCCCGCACGGCCTCTGCGTCTGGCCGCAGCCGGGCCGCTACTCGCTAGGCCACACCGGGATTCTGCGCTAGGACATCGTCGGAGAGGCGAGGCCACGCCTCGAGGGCCCACGGGCCGAAGTCGAGGTCGCTCAGCTCTGCCAGCGCCAGGCCGGCCTCGGGGTCGACCCAGAGGAAGCTGCCGCTCCCGCCGAAGTGGCCGAACGTCCGCGGCGAGTTGCGCGTTCCCGTCCAGTGCGGCGACTTCGCGTCCCGAAGCTCGAACCCGAGCCCCCAGTCGTTCGGATCCATCCGGCCGATGTCCGGCAGCACTCCGACGAGCCCCGGGAACTGGACCGACGTCGCCTCCGCAAGCGTCTCGGGTGCGATCAGGGTCGGCCGCTGCAGCTCGGCGCCGAAGCGAAGGAGGTCGTCGAGCGAGCCGTGCAGGGCGTGCGCCGCGGAGCCGCGAAGCTGCGCTCCCAGGCCAAGCGGCTGCAAGACCGCCTCGGCGAGGTACTGCGCGAACGGCATCTCGGCCGCGGCTGCCACGTGCTCGGCCAGCGCCTCGAAGCCCGCGTTCGAGTAGATCCGACGCTGCCCAGGCTTCGCGATCGGCGGCCCCGCGTCGAACGACAGCCCCGACGCGTGCGAGAGCAAGTGCCGCACCGTCGAGCCAGGGGGCCCGGCGGGCGCGTCGAGATCGACGACCCCCTCCTCGGCGGCCACGAGCACCGCGACCGCGGTCACGAGTTTGGTCACCGAGGCCCAGCGGAACACCCGGTCCCGAGTGCCGTGAGATCCCACCACCGCACCGTCCCGCAGCAGCCCCACCGCCACCGTCTCGGGCGGCCATGCATCGACCTGCGCCAGCACCTCCACGGCCCGCGATACTAGAGCGATGGAGCGCCGCCTCGTCCCAGCCGATTCGCCCATGGCAGCAACGGTCGGCTACTCGCGCGCCGTTCGCGTCGGCCCGAACGTCCACATCGCCGGGACGGCGCCGATCATGCCCGGCGAAGCGGAACCGCCGCCCGACGCTTACGCCCAGACGAAACGGTGCCTGGAGATCATCGTCGGCGCACTGGAGCAGGTCGGCGCAAGCGTTGAGCACGTCGTCCGGACGCGCGCCTACCTGATCGACGCGGACGACTGGAAGGAGGTCGGCCGCGCCCACGGCGAGGTCTTCGGCTCGGTCCGGCCCGCAAGCGCCTTCGTCGTCGTCAAGGGCCTCCTCGACCCACGCTGGCGCATCGAGCTCGAGGTCGACGCCCTCATCCCATGACCAAGCAGATCTACCCACCCGACATCACCGGCAAGAGCTTCGCGTCCGGCGTCAGCGTGCTCGACCACAACTTCGGCAAGAGCGACCCGTACACGCTCGGCGTCGAGGAGGAGTACATGCTGCTCGACCCCGAGACGTGGGACCTCGTGCAGCACATCGACTCGGTGTTGGCGGCGGCCGCGAACGGCGAGCACGAGGACCGCATCCACGCGGAGCTGATGCAGTCCGTCCTCGAGGTGACGACGCCCGTCTGCCGCACCCCCGCCGACGTGTCGAACGCGCTTGCGCAGCTCCGCGGGTACGTCGCGGAGATCGCGCGCACCGAGGGCTGCCGCTTCGGCTCCGCGGGGACGCACCCGT
>DATDFL010000287.1:0-9892 GCA_036522595.1 Gaiellaceae bacterium | reverse complement strand
TCGTGCTTGATCGGCACGAAGTTGGCGCCGATCCGCATCGTCACTTCCTCGACGTGCGCGAAGACCTCGTCGCTGACCTGCTCCGCGTTGTCGCTCACCCGGACTTCGATCCCGACCTCGTCCACTGGCTGCGCGTCGAGGCCCGCCTCCCGTAGCTCGGCCAGCAGGCGATCGCGATCCGGGATCCGTGCAGCCTCGACCTCTAGATGGTCATCCACGATCTCGATTATCGCTATGTTCACGCCTCGTGGCGGTCGCGACGCAGGAACACGACCTCTTCATCAACGGCGAGAGCGCCGAGCCCGCATCCACGTTCGGGCTCTGAGCCGGTACCGCTGGCTCGTCCTCGCGGCGGGGACGGCTGCCCAGACGTCGTTCTCTGCAGTGATCATCGCGCTGCCGGTGCTCGCACCGGACCTGCGCGACGCGCACTCGCTCTCGCTCCTCCAGGTCGGCGTCGTTCTCGACAGCCTCTGGATCGGGACGCTGTTGACGCTCCTGCCCTGGGGCGTCCTGGCCGACCGGTTCGGCGAGCGGCTGGTCCTTGCGGCCGGCCTGACGGCGTGCGGCGGCGCGCTGGTCGGTGCCGGCTACGCGGGCGGTTTCCTCTCGCTGATCCTGCTGATCGGGCTGGCGGGTGCGGCCGGCGCGAGCGTCAATGCCGCGAGCGGCCGCGCGGTGATGCAGTGGTTCCCAGCCGCGGAACGCGGGTTCGCGTTGGGGGTGCGCCAGACGGCGATCCCGCTCGGCGGCTTGATCTCGGCGCTCGTTCTCCCGACGCTCTCGTTGCGCTCGGCCTTCGTGTTTCTCGCCTGTCTGTGCGTGGTGGGAGCGCTCTTCGGGGTCGCGGCCATTCGGGAGGCCGCAGGCTTCGCCGAGGACGACGTGCTCGAGCCGCGCGGTCTCGGCGCGACGCTTCGTGATCACCGGCTGTGGCTTCTCTGTGTGGGCAGCAGCTTCTACCTCGTTGCCCAGCTCGCGATCACCGGTTTTCTCGTGCTCTTCCTCCATGACGAACGAGGGCTCTCCGACGCGGAGGCGGCGGGCGTGCTCGCGGGCGTTCAGGTGATAGCGGTCGTGCTGCGCATCGGCGGAGGGCGCTGGTCGGATCGGCTCGGGTCGCGCCTTCGACCGCTGCGGCTTGTCGGTGTTGCGAGCGCGGTGACGTTGGCGGTTGCAACAGCGTTGCTTTCGGCACCGCTGGCCGTGCTCATCGCAGCGTTTGTGCTGGCCGGCGGCTGGTCGATGGCCTGGAACGGGCTGTCCTTCACGGCAGCCGCCGAGATTGCGGGCCGCAGCCGAAGCGGGGCGGCGCTCGGGATGCAGCAGAGCGCCCTCGCGGCGGCTGGGGCGATCGTGCCTCCCGCGTTCGCGGCGGTCGTGGCTGCAAGCTCATGGCGGGTCGGGTTCGCGTTGGCGGCGCTGTTTCCGCTGGCCGGCGTCCAGCTCCTTCGACCCTTGCGCGCATGATGGTCTTCGAGCGCCTCGACGAGCTATACGCGATCGGCGGCGGGACGCGGCGCGGGTACTCGCCCGAAGAGGACGCTGCGCACGACCTGGCGGCCGGCTGGATGCGCGAGGCTGGACTCGAGGTCTTCATCGACGAAGCCGGGAACCTGCTCGGGCGGCGGGAAGGTGCGCAGGTCTGGACTGGCTCGCACCTCGACTCGGTGCCGAACGGGGGCAAGTTCGACGGGGCACTCGGTGTCGTGGCGGCCATCGAGGCCGCGGCGCGGTTGCCGGATGCCCCGCTCGCTGTGGCGGCTTTCCGCGCAGAGGAAACTGGGCCGATGGGGAGCAAGCGGCTCACGGAACTGCCGCAGGCGTTCCTCGAGCTGCACATCGAGCAAGGGCCGGTGCTGGAGCGTGCCGTGGAGCCGTTGGGGATCGTCACGGCGATCGCGGGGCAAGCGCGTGGCGCTGTCATCTTCGAGGGACGCGCGGATCACGCGGGGACGACCCCGATGTCGGCGCGAGCGGACGCGCTCGTCGAGGCGGCGCGGTTCGTTCTGCATGTGCGCGAGAGCGCCCGCGAGCCGGCTGTCGCGACGGTGGGCGCGATTGAGGTGGAACCGAATGCGATGAACGTGGTTCCGGCGCGCGTGACCGTGGCAGTCGACGCGCGTGCTCCGGACGTGGCCGGTCTGGACGAGCTCATCGCGGCGATCGGGTTCGAGCCGGGCTCGCGGATCGATCCGGTGGCGATGAGCGGGTCGCCGTTCGATGCGCTCGCGGAGCTGCTGCCGGACGCGCCGCGGCTCGTCTCAGGCGCGGGGCACGATGCGATGGTGCTCGCGGCGGCGGGCGTGCCGACCGGGATGCTGTTCGTGCGGAGCCTGAACGGCGGCGTCAGCCACTGCCCGGAGGAGCTCTCGTCGGAGGAGGACATCGACCTGGCGGTCGACGTCCTGACGAGCGCGCTGGCGCGGCTGACAGCTGTGGACTGATCGGCGCACTACCGGCACAGTCCGTTCACAGACACGCGCGAGTTTGAGCGGTACGCTCTCAGCGGGCGGCGGGTGGAACCTTCATCCCCACCCAGGGTGGGGATGAACCTTTCTTTTAGCGCTCCTCGAAGCGGATTTCCTGGGCGCCCTCCCAAAGGGCCGTTCGGCCCAGCTCCGGGAGCTGCTCGACCCCTTCGAGGATCGTTGCGAAGTGGTTCCCGGCCAGCGCGCCGGCCTTGCTCGCGAACGACGTCGAGCCGTACGGGAAAAGGATCTCCGTCTCGCTCACGCCGCCGGGGAAGAACAACAAGTGCCCGGGCGCCGGGTAGCAGGTCGCGTTCTCCGGCCCGAACCCCACATCCAGCTCGCCGAACGGGATCCAGCACGCCTCGCCGCTCCAGCGCGCGTGGATGATCCGGCTCTCGAGCGGCAAGAGCCGCCGGAACGCGGCCACCGTCGCAGGCGCCGCCTCCTCCTCCAGCCGACCCGCGAAACGGAACTCCCCCGCGACGATCTCCAGCACGGCGCGGAACCTACTTGATCTTCGCGCCCTGGCGGATCCAGGCGCCGAGCAGATCCCGCTCGGCCTGCGTCATCCCCGTCGCGTTCCCGATCGGCATCACCTTCGTCGTCACCGCGACCTGCTGGATCAGCGAGGCCTGCGCGGCGATCTGCGAAGGCGTGTCGAACATGATCCCCTTCGGCGCCTCGGTCACCTTCGTCGGATGCGCCGAGTGGCACGGCACGCAGCGCTGCTCGACGATCGGCTGCACCCGCGCAAACGAGACCGATCCGGCCACCGAACCGCCGGCGCTGCCGCCGCTCGGCCGGATCGCCACCGCCACCCCCGCGATCGCGAGCGCCGCGGTTACCGGAATAGCCCACACGTTCCGCCCCTGGTGGCGCAGGTTGAAGAAGACCCGGATCCACGCGCCGATGAGCATCATCGCCATCAGCACCAGCCACGAGTAGCTGTGCCCGTACGAGCTCGGGAAGTGGTTGCTCAGCATCGCGAACAGCACCGGCAGCGTCAGGTAGTTGTTGTGCACCGACCGCTGCTTCCCGCGCAGCCCGGGCGCCGCGTCCGGCTCGCGCCCCGCCTTCTTCGCGCGCACGAGCTCCCAGTGCGCCGGAATGATCACGAGGAAGACGTTCGCGGCCATGATCGTCCCGAGCATCGCGCCGACCTGGATGTACTCCGCCCGCCCGCTGAAGAGGTGGCCGCACCCCCACGCCGCGAGCGTCGTCAGGCTCAGCAGCGCCGCCGCCAGGACGAGCTCGTTCCGCACGAGTCGGCAAAGGACGTCGTAGACGACCCACGCGACGACGAGCAGCCCGATCGAGATCGCGATCGCCTCCCACGGCTCGAGGTCGGCCACGGAAGGGTCGATCAGGTACGTGCGCGCGTTGACGTAGTAGAGGAAGACGAACAGCGCGAACCCCGAGAGCCATGTCGTGTAGGCCTCCCACTTGAACCAGAGCAGCCGCTCGGGCAGCGAGGGCGGCGCGACACGGTACTTCTGCACCCGGTAGAAGCCGCCGCCGTGGATCTCCCACGCCTCGCCGCCGACCCCTTCCCCCGCCTCGGGGCCCGGCGTCCCGAGATGGCTGTCGAGCGCGATGAAGTAGAACGACGCTCCGATCCAGACGATCCCGGCGATGACGTGCAGCCAGCGCGCAAGGAAGTCGAGCCACTCGTTCGCGTACGGATCCACTAGCGGTTCTCCCAGCGATCGCGCGCGATCGCGACGAGCTCCGCCAGCCCCGTCTCCAGCTCCTCCTCCCGCGTCCGCTCGAGGCGCTCGCGCAGCACCTCGAGGATCTCCGCCTTCGGCCGGCCCGCGACGAAGACGACGAAGCGGAAGCCGAACTTCTCCTCGTAGACCTGGTTCAAGTAGGCGAGCTCGGTCATGACCACCGGGTCCGACTGCCCGCCCTGCTCGACGGCCGATCGCTCCGAGAGATGCGTCGCGCCGATCGCGGGATGCGCGTTCAGCGCGTTGGCTTTCTCGGCCTCCGAGAGCTCCGAGACGCCGTCTTCAGCAGATCCGAGCGGGTCTTCACGCTCCGCCAGAACCTCCACGAGACGCGTCCGTCCCTCGAAGAGCTCCGCGAGCTCGTCGACGCTCAGCTGCCGCGGTAGCTCGCGCACGCGTAGGGGGAGACGAGTAGCGGAACGTGATGGTGGCCCTCCCCGAGCTCGACCTCGAGCTCGACGCGCGTGAAGTACGGCGAGGGCGGATGAAAGACGATCCGGTAGCGGCCTGGGTCGAGCGCCGCCGCGAGCTGCGCGATTCGGCCGTCGTCATCCGTGCTTGCCTGCGCGACGGGCTCAGCGCCGCGGAAGAGCTCGACCTTCACGCCGCGGGCGGGCGTTCCCTGGCCGGTGTCGAGGACGTGCGTCGAGAGCGAGGCGGCCACGCGCGGACTTTACGACTCGAGGCGGCGACGCAGCCACGAGAGCGACTCGATGCCCTGCGCGTACTGGAACTCGCGCAGGGTCGGCAGCCCGGGCGGCGCGGGCAACGAGGCCCGCTGGACGAAGAAGCCGGCCAGTGCTGCGACGGTCGCGTCGACGTCCTCGGGCCTCGCGCCGCGGGCGACCGGGTGATTGTCGAAGAGCTCCCACGGCTTCGGCCCGCCCTGCATCGCGACGCTCGGGAGGAAGGCGAGCAGGTCGACCCATGGCGCGCCGAGACAGACGTGCGGCCAGTCGACGAAGACGACCCGCTCCGCCGTGAGCAGGACGTTGTCCGCGCGCACGTCGGCGTGGAGCAGCGTTCCGCCCGACGACGCGTCTTCCCACTTCGCCTCGAGGCCCGCAAGCGCCTCCAGCCGCCCGGCTGTCCAGGGGTCGAGACCCTCGGGCGGCTCGGCCGCGAGCAAACGCCAGCCGCGAAAGAGCTCGCCGTAGCGCTCCACCAGCGGCGGTGCGTCCACCGGTGCAGGCGTCAGCGCGGCCGACAGGTCGGCCAGGGCGTCGAGAACGCGGTCGAGCTCGTCCCGTCGCCAGGGCAGCTCGGGCTCGTGCCCGTCGACGTCCTCGAAGGCAAGCGCCACCCAGTCGCCGTCGTCGTGGACGAAGAGGAAGCGCGGCGCGGGCGTCTCCGGCGGCAGGGTCGCCGCCACGCGGGCCTCGGCGCGGTGCAGGCCGGGGGACTCGGCGTTCGGCTCCGAGCCGACCGCCTTAACGAAAGCCCGCCTGCCGTCGCTCAGCACGACCCGCGCCGCGCATCCGGGCGACATGCCTCCCGGCTGGGTCACCGCCTCGACGACCTCCGCACCGAGGCCGTCCTCGACCGCCTCGCGGACGCTCTCGGGAACGCTTCCCCAGGGAATGCGCGCTCCCTGTGCCGCGGGGAAGGCCATCAGCTCGCGAAGCGGGCGGCGGCCTTGCGGTGCTCGCGCACGATCTCGTCCTCGACGACGTTCGCCAGGACCGGCCGTCCCGCGACGACCAGGCCGGACACGGTGCAGGGCCCGCCAAAGACGAGTGCGGCGACCGGATCGTCGGCGCCGGAGAAGATCCAGTCGTCGCCCCAGATCGCGAAGTCGGCGGACTTCCCCGGCTCGAGCGAGCCGATGTCGTCTCGGCCGAGCACCTCTGCCCCGCCGCGCGTGCCGAGGCGCAGCGCCTCCCGCGCCGTGAGCGCCCCCGGCCCGCCGCGTGCACGCGCCAGGAGCAGCGCCTCCTTGACCTCCAGCGAGAGGTCGCCGCGCTCGTTCGAGGCGGAGCCGTCGACGCCGAGGCCGACGCGCACGTTCGCGTCGAGGAGCTCGCGCACACGGGCGATCCCGGCACCGAGCCGCAGGTTCGACGTTGGACAGTGCGCGATGCCCACGCCGCCTGCTGCGAATGCCCCGATGTCGTCGTCGTTCAGGTGCACGCAATGAGCACACCAGACGTCGCCCTCGAGCCAGCCCAGCTCGCCGAGGTACTCGACCGGCCTGCAGCCGTAGAGCTCGCGGCAGTACTCCTCCTCTTCGACGGTCTCGGCGAGGTGGGTGTGGAGCTGGAGCCCGAGCCGCCGCGCGAGCTCGGCCGACTCGCGCATCAAGTTGCCGGTGACCGAGAACGGCGAGCACGGCGCGACGACGAGCTCCGGGTACTTCGCCGCCAGCCGCTCGGTGTCCGCGAGGATCGCGTCCGGCTCCTCGACGAGCGAATCCGGCGGCAGGCCGCCGTCCGATTCGCCGAGATCCATCGAGCCGCGCGACGGAACGAGCCTGACGCCCAGCTCGCCGGCCGCCTGCATCTCGGCTTCGATCAGCCCGTCGACGCCGCGCGGGAAGACGTAGTGGTGATCGAAGACCGTCGTGCAGCCGGAGGTCATCAGCTCCGCGAGGCCGTATTTCGCCGCCGCGTACTCGGACTCCGCGTCGAGCCGCGCCCAGACGGGATAGAGCTCGCGCAGCCACGTGAAGAGGTCGGCCTCCTGCGCCCGCGCGCGCGTGAGGCTCTGGTACAGGTGGTGGTGCGTGTTGACGAAGCCGGGCGTGACGAGCGCGCCGTTCAGCTCGCTGCGCGTGTCCGCCTCGGGCGGCTCTCCGGCGCCGACCGCCTCGATCACGCCGTCGCCCTCGAGCAGCCAGCCGTCCTCGTGCTCCGTCCCGGCGTCGTCCATCGTCACGACGTAACCGCCCGTGTAAAGCGTCTTCATGCCTGCAGCGGGACGAGCTCGAAGCGGTCGACGTCGACCAGGCCCGCGTCCGTGATCTTGAGGCTCGGGATCACCGAGAGCGCGAGGAAGGCGAGCTGCTGGAACGGCGACTCGAGCGAGCAGCCGAGCTTCGCGGCCGCCTCGATGCACCCGCGGCTGGCCGCGACGACCTCGTCGAGCGGCGCCTCCGAGAGCAGGCCCGCAATCGGGAGCGGCAGCTCGGCACGGACGCCGCCGTCCTCGACCACGACGACACCGCCGCCGATCTCGGAGAGCCGGCGCACCGCCCGCGCCATGTCGTGGTCGTCGACGCCGACGACGACGATGTTGTGCGCGTCGTGGGCGACCGACGAGGCGAGCGCCCCCGACCGCAGCCCGAAGCCGCGGACGAGCCCAAGCCCGAGCCGCCCCGTGCCGAGGTGCCGCTCGACGACCGCGATCTTCGCCAGGTCGCGCTGGGGGTCGGCGACCGCGAGGCCGTCCTCGGTCGCGGGCTCCTCCACGAGCGAGTCGGTGACGATCTGGCCCGGCACGACGCCGATCACCCGCGCCTTGCCGTCGTCCCACGGGATCTCGAAATCACGGGCCGCGACGTGGCGCACGCGGATGGTGTGCTTGACCCACTCGGGCACCTCGGGCCTCGCGATCTCGCCGACGGGCCGGCCGCGCTTCAGCACCGTCTCGGGCTCGAAGCGCTCGAGGTCGGGAAGCAGCAGCAGGTCGGCCTGGTATCCGGGGGCGACCGCGCCGAAGCGGTCGAGCCGGTGCCAGGTGGCGGCGTTCAGCGTCGCGATCACGAGCGCGTCCTCGGGCGCGACGCCCAGCTCGACCGCGCGGCGCACCATCGAGTTGATGTGTCCCTCTTCTTCGATGTGCTCCGGCTCGCGGTCGTCGGTGCAGAAGGCGATCCGGTTCGGGCCGAACTCGCTCACGAGCGGGATCAGCGCCTCGAGGTTGCGCGCCGCCGAGGCCTCGCGGATCAGCAGCCAGACTCCGGCCCGAAGGCGCTCGCGGCCCTCCTCGATGGTGAACGCTTCGTGGTCGGAGCGGATCCCGGCCGCGACGTAAGCGTTCAGCGACCGGCCGAGCACGCCGGGCGCGTGGCCGTCCACGTGCTGGGCGCCGTCGAGGCCGAGCTTCACGAGCTCACGCGGGTCGCCGCCGATCACGCCGGGGAAATTCATCATCTCCGCAAGCCCGATCACGCGCCGCCGCCGGAGCAAGCCCTCGAGGTCGCCGGGTGACAGGGGTCGCCGCGGGTGCTCGAAGCCGGAGGCCGGCACGCACGACGAGGCCATCACATAGACGTCGAGCGGGAGCTCCGCGCACGCGTCGAGCAGCCAGTGGACTCCGTCGGTGCCCAGGACGTTCGCGATCTCGTGCGGGTCGACGATCACCGTGGTCGTGCCGAGCGGCAGCACGAGCCGCGCGAACTCATCGAGCATCAGCTTCGACGACTCGAGGTGCACGTGCGAGTCGATGAAGCCCGGCACGACGTAGCGGCCGCCGGCGTCGAGCTCTTCCGCGCCCTCGTAGTCGCCCAGCCCGGCGACGAAGCCGTCGACGATCGCGACGTCGGTCTCGAGCCACTCGCGCGTGAAGACGGAGAGCACCCGCCCGCCGCGCACGACGAGGTCGGCGGGCTCATCCCCCCGCGCGACCGCGAGCCGTCGCGTGAGCTCGTCCACGGAGGCGACCATACCTCGCCCCGTTCCGTGCTCAGTCCGCAGGTAGTCGAATCCCTGCCGTGGTCTCTCTACCGGCCGCCTTGAGCCTGCGGCCCGCAGAGCCGGGCGCCACGGCGGCGGCGAGGGCTTTGCAGCGCGTGCGGATCGAGTGTCCCCGGCCGACCGCGACGGCTAGTGACCGCCTGCGGGGAGCGGAGAGCTCCCCGGCGAGGGCGGCGCGAGCCTGGGCCAGTGCCAGCCGGCGGCGCTCGACTGCCAGCGATTCGGCGACGATCTGCCGCTCGACCCCGGACAGCGACGGATGGGTAGCTGCCTGTTCGAGGACCCGTACGCGCCCGGCGAAGAGATTGGCCCGGTCGCCGCTGAGGCTGTCCCCACGCAGCCGGTACCGGGCGAGCGGCTCCATCACCGCCCCGACCCGTGCGCCGTCGAGGATCAGCCGCGCCCACAGGTCCCAATCGGTCGCGTGCCGGAGCGACGCGTCGAATCCCCCGGCGGCAAGGAAGCGCTCCCGCCGCACGGCCGCCAGGCCGAAAACGAAGTTGTGCCGGAGGATCGCGGCGCGCTGGTCGCCGGTCTCGAATGGAAACTCGTCCGTGTAGCAGCGGCGCACGGCTTCCCCGTCGAGCTCGAGCACTGCGTCCGTGGTCAAGATGTCGAGATCCGGCCGCGCAACTGCCAGCTCGCCGAGCGCCTCGAGCCGCTCCGGCGCGTACAGGTCGTCTGCGTCCAGGATCGCTAGGAACTCGCCGGAAGCAGCGCGTGCGGCCGTGTTCTTGGCGGATGCCTCACCGCCGTTCTCCTTCGTGAGAAGCACGATTGCGTCGCGAAACGGCTCGAGCGCGGTCTCGAGGTCGTCGGTCGAACCGTCGTCGCAGACGATCACTTCGTGCGGCGGCTTCGTCTGCCCGAGAGCGGACGCGACCGCGTCGCCGACGAGCCCGGCGACGTTGTACGCCGCGATCACGACCGAGAACGACGGCTCGGGGCCGGGCCGCAGGTCCTGCGGCGCCGGTGGGGCGAGAACGGGCCTCACGGCGCCGCCCACGCGCGCGTCAGCAGGCCCAGTCGCCCGCCGGCGGCCTCGTCGAGCCAC
>DATDFL010000286.1:0-13473 GCA_036522595.1 Gaiellaceae bacterium | reverse complement strand
CTGCACGTGTTGATGGAGGCCGGCTTCCCGCTCCCGCTGGCCGAGAAGATCGCCCACTCGAGCGCGGACCTGCACTACGCCGTCGATCTGATCGCGCAGGGCTGCGCCCCGGAAACCGCAGCCGAGATTCTCCTCTAAGTTTCACCTCTTGAAGGTCGAGGCGATCGACTACGGCGACCGCCGTGTCTACTCCGTCGGCGCGTTCAACCGCGGGGTCGCCTCGTGGCTCGGGCGGCTGCCGACGGTCTGGGTCGAAGGCGAGGTCACGGAGCTGCGGCGGCAGGCGCGCTGGGCGAGCGTGTTCTTCACGCTCAAGGATCCGGCCGACGGCGCCTGCCTCGGCGTCTCGATGCCGCGGGGCCAGTTCGACGGCCTCCGCCTCGACCTCAAGGACGGCGACCGCGTGCACGTCTACGGGCGGCCCGAGCTCTTCGAGGCGCGCGGTGATTTCCGGCTGCGGGCGCTCTCGCTCGAGCGGTTCGGGCTCGGCGAGCACCTCGCGGCGCTGGAGCGCCTGAAGCAGAAGCTGGCCGGGGAAGGGCTCTTCGCGGCAGAGCGGAAGCGGCCGCTGCCGTTCCTGCCCCGGCGCGTCGGCCTCATTACCGGCAACGACGCCGCGGCGAAGCGCGACGTCCTCGCAACGATGACCGCCCGCTTCCCGGCGGCCAACGTGCTCGTCGGAGAGACCTACGTCCAGGGGCCGCGCGCCGCGGGCGCGATCATCGAGACGCTGCGCGCGCTTTGCCGCGAGGACGTCGACGTGATCGTCCTCGCGCGCGGCGGCGGCAGCTTCGAGGACTTGCTCCCGTTCAGCGATGAGCGGCTCGTTCGCGCCGTCGCCGCGTGCCCGGTGCCGATCGTCTCCGCGGTCGGCCACGAGCAGGACACGCCGCTGTGCGATCTGGCCGCGGACGCGCGTGCCTCGACCCCGAGCATGGCGGCTCGGCTCGTCGTGCCGGATCTCGCCGATCTGCTGCAGCGGCTCGACCGGGCGCGCGCGGGGCTCGAGCGCGGCACCCGGCGTTCGCTGGAACGGGAGCGGCGGCGGCTCGACCGGGCACACGAACGGCTCGACAGAGCTCCGCGCCTGCTGCTCGAGCGCGGCCGGGCTCGCCTGGAGCACGCGGGCGGCCGTCTCAGGGCCCTCTCTCCGCACGCAACGCTGGAGCGCGGCTACGCGATCGTCCGTAGCGAGGGCGCGATCGTCCGCTCGGGCGGTGCGGTCGAGCCCGGCGAGAGCGTCGACGTCGAGCTCGCAGAGGGCGGCTTCGGAGCGCGCGTCGAGGAGACCCGGTGACCGAAGAACAGACCTTCGAAGCGGCCCAGAAGGAGCTCGAGGAAATCGTCCACCGGCTCGAGAGCGGCGAGGCGCCGCTCGACGAGGCGCTGAAGCTCTGGCAGCGGGGCGAGGAGCTCTACCGACTCTGTAAAGACCGGCTCGATGCCGCCGAAGGGCGTATCGAGGAGCTCGCAAGCCGCGCAGAAGCCGCAAAGCCTTAAATCAGCTTAGAATCCCGCGCAATGGCTGAGGCACCTGTAGAGCTCCTGCGGCGAGTTCCCCTCTTCGCAGACTTCGACAAGGGCGATCTCGAGCGGCTCGCCCGCTCGTTCAAGGAGCGGACCTTCGACGCCGGACACACCGTCGCGGAAGAGGGCAAGGGCGGCGCCGGCTTCTTCGTGATCGAGAGCGGCGAGGCCTCCGTGTCCGTGCGGGGCGAGGAGCGCGCGAAGCTCGGACCGGGCGACTACTTCGGCGAGATCGCGCTGATCGACGACGGTGCGCGCAGCGCCACGATCACCGCCGACAGCGATCTGCATTGCTACGGCCTCGCTTCGTGGGAATTCCGGCCGCTCGTCGAGTCGAGCGCGTCAATCGCATGGCAGCTGCTCGAGACGCTGGCGAAGCGGCTGCGCGCGGCGCAGCAAAGCTGAGCGAAGAGCTCAGCGACGCCAAGCTCGTCGCGCTTTGCCGCGCCGGCGACGAGGAAGCCTGGGGCGCGCTGGTCGAGCGGTTCTCGCGCTACGTCTACGCGATCTGCGTCCAGGCGTTCCGGTTGCCGGAGCACGACGCCGAGGACGTCTTCCAGGAGGTCTTCGCGCGCGTTTTCGAGCGGCTCGACACCTTGCGGGCCGACGAGGCCGTCCGGCCGTGGATCGCCCAGCTGACCCGCCGCCTCTGCATCGACCGCCTCCGGGCGGGCTCCCGGGAGTTCACCGCCGACACGGAGGAGCTGCCCGACGGCCCCGACGAGGACGTGCTCCTGAAGCTCGAGGAAGCGTTCGACGTTCACGACGCGCTGGCCGGCCTCTCCGAGAATTGCCAGGAGATCCTCGACCGCTTTTTCGCTCGGGACGAGAGCTACCGCACGATCGGCGAGGCGCTCGAGCTGCCCGCGGGAACGATCGCCAGCCGCATTTCACGCTGCCTCGTAAAGCTGAGGGAAGAAATGACCCCCGACGTGCGTCCTGAGAGCAGGTGACGTGATGAGCGGATACGACATCGAACGGCTTTCACGCTTGATCGGGACGCTTCCTCCGGCTCCGGCCGCCTGGGTGCGCGCGGCACGGGAGCTGCCGCGAGCCCGCCGGGAGCTGGAAACCATCGTGGAGCGAGCCGAGAGCGACGCCGAGTTCCGTCGCGCCCTCATCGCGGATCTCGAAAGCGCGTTGCGGGCGGAGGGCGTCGAGCCTACTTGGCCCTTGCTCGACGAACTCCGCCGCCGCGTCTCGTAGTTTCTACGATCCCCGAGATGGAGCACTTCGGGGACCCAAGCCTTCCCGCGTGGAGCCTCCCGGCCGGCGAGGCCGAGCGGATCGCGATCGGGGTCGAGTGGCCCGAACGGGTCACGCGCGGCTGGGCGCTCGGCGACGCCACGGGCGAAGGCGTCCGAGTCTGCATCCTCGACAGCGGGGTCGAGCGCGGCCATCCGCTCGTCGGCGAGCTCGACGGCTCCGTGGCGGTGTCGAAGACGGAGGCCGGCGGGGTCACGGTGGCCGAGGACGCCGAGGGCGACCTCTGCGGCCACGGCACGGCGTGCGCCGGGATCGTCCGTGGGCTCGCTCCGAAAGCAAGCATCCACAGCGTTCGCGTGCTCGGCGCGGGCTTCAAGGGCAGCGGCCCGGTGCTCCTCGGCGGCCTGCGCTGGGCGATCGAGCAGGGGTTCGACGTGATCAACATGAGCCTCTCCACGACCAAGCGCCAGTTCGCAGAGCTTCTGCACGAGCTCGCCGACAGTGCCTACTTCCGCCGCACAGTTCTCGTAGCCTCCGCCCACAACATGCCGGTCGAGAGCTATCCATGGCGTTTCTCCTCGGTCATCTCCGTGGGCAGCCACGAGGAGCCCGACCCGCTGACGTTCTTCTACAACCCCAATCCGCCCGTCGAGTTCTTCGCGCGCGGCGTCGGCGTCGAGATCGCGTGGCTCGGCGGCGGCACCATCCGCTCGAGCGGCAACAGCTTCGCGACCCCGCACATCGCCGCGATCTGCGCGCTGATCCTCTCGAAGCACCCGGAGCTGACGCCCTTCCAGCTCAAGAACGTGCTCTACCTGACCGCGAACAACGTGGGCGGCGGGCGATGAGCGACCTTCGCGCAGCAGTCGCCGCGGGCGCGCTCGGCTCGGAGGAGGGCTTCCGCGAGCTGCTGCAGGCCGTCGTGGAGTGTGCGCGGGCGATCTTCGGGGCGCGCGCGTCGTCGGTGTTCCTGCACGACGAGGAGACCGATGAGCTCGTCTTCGAGGCGGTCGCAGGGGAAGGCGCCGGCGAGCTCATTGGCAAGCGCTTCCCCTCGAGCACGGGGGTTGCGGGCTGGGTGCTCGTCACGCGCCAGCCGCTCGTGATCGAGGAGCTGGAGCAGGACCCCCGCTTCGCGCGCGAGGCCGCGGAGTCGACGGGCTTCGTCCCGAAGGGCCTGATGGCGGTGCCCCTTCTGCACGAGGAACGCGCTCTCGGCGTGCTGGAGGTTCTCGACCGGCCGCAGCAGGCCGCGTTCTCGCTCAAGGAGATGGAGCTGCTGGGCCTGTTCGCGAACGAGGCGGCGATTGCGCTCGACCTCCTGCTGCGGGCCCGCGAGGCGCGCGCGGTGCTGGAGGAAGAGGACGGCCAGGCCGCGGCGCTCGCCCGCCTTGCCTCGCGGCTCGCGGAGGCAGAGCCCGAGCAGCGCGAAGCCGCTCAGCGGCTCCTCGAGGCGCTCGAGGCCTTCCTCGCCGCGGGCGACACCCCCTCGTTCGACGACAGTCTTTAGTTCCAGAAGCGCCGAGGGAGCCTTTCGGCTCCCTCGAGGCGCTAGACCTGCTAGCGGTCTTGCGGGCCAAGCCTTACGCCAGGTTGACGTGCCCCTCGACGTCGTCGTCCTCGTCGTCGTGCGCCAGGTTCACGGCGTCCGCAGGCGCGCCCAGGTTGACGCCCAAGTTCACGTGGCCCTCGACGTCCTCGCCCTCGTCCTGCGCCTGGTTCACCGCATCGGCGGGCTCGAGATTCACGCCATGGTTCACGTGCGCCTCGACGTCCTGGTTCATGTCCTTCTCCTGGTTCATGTCCTTCTTCTCGTGATGCATGTCCTTCTCCTCCACGGTCTTCCTCCTTTCGAACTTCAAGAACTTGTTCACTAGACGGTCGTCCTCGCCAGAATCTTCCCCCTCTTGTCGAGAAAGCGCAACTACGCGATTCTGCGCTGATGCAGAATCTCCGCGAGCAGCTTCGGGAATCGGTTCGGGCGTTGCGCGAGGTGTACGCCAACCGCGGCCTGCGGCGCCTGCAGCTGGCCTGGGCGGGCTCGATCATCGGCACCTGGGCGTTCAGCGTCGCACTGGCCGTGTACGCCTTCCGACACGGGGGCGCCTCCGCGGTCGGGCTCGTGGTTCTGATCCGCTGGCTGCCCGCGGCGTTCAGCGCGCCGTTCATGGGGATCCTCGGAGACCGGTACCCGCGCGTGCTCGTAATGATGAGCTCCGATCTGCTCCGAGCGGCAGCATTCGGCGGCATGACCGCCGGCGTGCTGCTGGGCGCGCCGGCCGGGGTTGTCTACGCACTCGTCGGAGTCACGTCCGTGATCTCGACGGCGTTCCGGCCGGCGCAGGCGGCTCTGCTCCCCGCGCTCGCGCGCACGCCCGAGGAACTGACTGCTGCAAACGTCAGCTCGAGCACGCTCGAGAGCCTCGGCTTCTGCGCGGGGCCTGCGATCGGCGGCGTCCTGCTCGCGGTCTCGAACACGTGGGTCGTCTTCGCGGTCACCGCCGGAACCTTCATCTGGTCGGCCCTCCTTTTGGCCGGGCTGCTGCGAACCGACGAGCCGCCGCTCCGCCACGAATCGCGCCCGCTCGTCCACGAAGCAGTCGAGGGCTTCCGCGCCATTGGGCGCGACCGCCGTCTGCAACTCGTGATCGGCCTCTTCTCCGCGCAGACCCTCGTGAACGGCGCGATGGGCGTCCTGATCACGGTCTCCGCCCTGGAGCTCCTGCACATCGGTGCGGGCGGCGTCGGCTACCTCAATTCCGCGGTCGGAGTCGGCGGGCTCATCGGCGCCGTGTTCTCGCTCATGCTCGTCGGCCGGAAGCGCCTCGCCGGGATGTTCGGCCTCGCAGTCGCGGGCACGGGCGGGCCGATGATCTTCATCGCCCCGCACCCCTCGACCGCGATCGCGCTCGTCGCCTTCGCGCTCATCGGCGTCTCGAACATCCTCGAGGACGTGGCCGGCTTCACGCTCCTGCAGCGAACCACCCCGGGCGAGGTGCTCTCGAGGGTCTTCGGCGTCGCGCACAGCCTCTTCTTCGCGACCGTCGGGGCCGGTGCAATCCTTGCGCCGGTGCTCGTGGCCGCGATCGGCGTGCGCTGGTCGCTTGTGGTCGTCGGCTCGATCCTGCCGGCGCTCGCGATCGCCACCCGTATCCCGCTCGTCCGGCTCGACGACTCTGCGGTCGACCACGGGCGCGAGCTGGAGCTCCTGCGCTCGATCTCGATCTTCTCGCCGCTTTCGCCGCCGGTGCTGGAAGGGCTCGCGGCGCGCCTCGAGCTCGTGCGTGCGGGCCCCGGCGAGGCCGTCGTGCAGCAGGGCGAGCACGGAGACCGCTTCTACGTCATCGCCTCGGGCGAGCTCGAGGTCGCGATCGACGGAGCGTCACAGGGGACGCTCGGCCCCGGCGAGCACTTCGGCGAGATCGCGCTCCTGCGCGACGTTCCCCGCACCGCCACCGTCACGGCGCGTACGGAGGTCGAGGTCTTCGCGCTGGAGCGAGAGGACTTTCTGGCCGCCGTCACGGGCCATTCGGCGAGCGCGGAAGCGGCCGAGGCGGTCGTCGGCGCACGTCTCGGTATCTCTACGATTTGAAACACGTAAAAAGGATGTAAACGCGCCCTCCACAGGGTTTTTGACCCTGAGCTCGCGGCTAGAACGAGCGAAAGAAACGGAGTACGAACAAAGGAGGAGGGTCACTTACATGCGCAGGCTTTTCTTGTTACCGCTGCTCGTGCTTGGGCTTGCGGCAGCCTCACCTGCAACCGCGGCCTCCACTCACACCGTGTCGATCACCAAGGCCGGTTTCGTCCCGTCAACGCTGACGATTCCAAACGGTGACTCGGTGACGTGGAAGAACAACGACAACGCGAACCACCAGATCGTCTTCGACAACAGCTCGGTGACGTCGACTAGCAGCCTGGCTCCAGGCCAGTCTGCCGTCAGGATCTTCCCGCAGTCGGGCACCTTCACCTACCACGACGCGTCCAACACGGCGCTCAAGGGGACGGTGAACGTCCAGGAAGTCCGCTCGGTCTCCTTGCAGCCCGTGGGTGCGCAGAAGGTGCGTTTCACGCACGCGCTCACGCTGAAGGGGCAGGTCTCGAAGCGAAACTCGAACGGCGAGCAGGTGCTCGTTCAGGCTCGGCCATACGGCGAGACCGACTTCCAGACGGTCGCTCGGACGACCACCTCGTCCAGCGCCTGGCAGGTTCTCGTGCGGCCGCGCCGCAACACCGAGTACCGCGCGGTCTGGGAGAACGTCCCCAGCGACGCCACGAACGTGTTCGTGACGCCGATGGTGACGCTCAGGATCGCGTCTGGCCACCGCTTCTCGGTTCGGGTCGCGGCTGATGTCAGCCTCGGCCACCACTCGGTGCTCCTCCAGCGCCTGAACCGCAGGCATCACACGTGGCGGACGGTCCGCTCCGTGCGCCTGACGCGCGTCAAGGCCACCAGCACTGCCTACATCGCAAGCACCGTGGTGAAGCTCCGGGTCGCCCGCGGCACGATCGTCCGTGCCTACATGACCCGCCGCCAGGCCGGTCCGGCCATGTCCGGCCCCGCCTGGAGCAGGGCTCTCAGGGCCTAGCTCACCGCCACTCCCTGCAGCGGTCCGGCCGCGTCGGATTAGAATCTCCGGCGTGGCCGGGCCGTCCGTGGAGCTCCTGCAGCGAATCCCGCTCTTCGCGGGCCTCGAGTCCCGCGAGCTCCAGCGTCTGACCGGCTCCTTCAAGGAGCGGACCTTCAACGCCGGCGAGACCGTCGCCGCCGAGGGCGAGGGCGGCGCGGGGTTCTTCGTCATCGAGAGCGGCGAGGCCGTCGTGGCGGTGGCCGGCGACGAGCGCGGCCGCCTCGGGCCGGGCGACTACTTCGGCGACATCGCCCTGATCGACATGGGCGCCCGCACGGCGACCGTGACCGCCGAAAGCGACTTGCGCTGCTACGGCCTGACGTTCTGGGACTTCCGGCCGCTCGTCGAGAGCGACGCGCGCATCGCATGGCCGCTCCTGCAGGCAATGGCCAAGCGCCTGCGCGAGGCCGAGTCCGCGCCTACCGCGTAGCCAACCGCAGGCCGAGCTCCTCGAGGTCTTCGCGTGCGCGGGACGGGTCCCCGCTGAGCGCGACCGCGTCTCGTTCGTCCTCGACGCGACCGCCGAAGAGCACGCAGCGCACGCCGAGCTCCTGGCAGATGCGTACGGCCTCACCCGGCGCCTTCCCCTCGAAGGTCGTCCGGTCGACCGTGCCCTCGCCCGTGACGACGAGGTCGGCGCGCGCGACCCGCTCGCGGAAGCCGGTCAGCTCGAAGAGGCGCTGCGCTCCCGGGACGAGCTCCGCGCCCAGCGAGGCCAGGGCCGCGCCGAGGCCGCCCGCCGCGCCCGAGCCGGGAACGTCCACGAAGGGCCGGCCGCGGAAGCGTTCCTCCAGCTCCGCGATCAGCTCGGGCGTCGCGCCCTTCTGCGGCCCGAACCGCGCTGGCGCCTCGAGCAGCGTCGCGCGCGTGTCGCAGAGGACAGTGGTCGGCGCGGGGAGCTCCGCCAGGACCTCGAGCAAGCCGTCGCCGCCGTCCATCGTCGCGGTGCCCCCGAGGCCGACGAGCAACCGCTCGCAATCCGGAACCGCCGCCAGCAGCTCGCCGAAGCCGCGGCTGGAGGCGGCCGACGCGTCCAGACGGCTGGGGTCGAGCGGCACCGCGTCTGCGCTCTGAAGGAGGATCGTCCCGTCGTCCAGCGCCCAAACCGGTGCCTCCCGCGCCGATCCGAAGGCGTCGTGCACGGAGACGTTCTCGAGTACGCGTGCCCCGAGCATTTCGGCCGTCCCCTCGCCCCCGTCGGCGATCGGCGACTCCTCGACCTCGACACCCGCACGCGCGAAGCCCTTCGCAAGCTGCGAGGCCGCCTCGCGCCCACTGAGGACGCCCTTGAGGCTAGCCGGGGACGCGAGCGCGCGCACGGGCCTCGGCTCGGTCCTCGGAGGCCTGCTCCTCGCCTTGCGGGACTTCCGCCTCGGCGGCATCGGGCATCCGGCGCAGCATCGCGAACGACAGGCCCTCGCGCGCGAGGAAGATCATCCCGACGCCCACGCCCACGGACGCCTCGATCGCCTGCAGCCCGAAGCCGTACGCGATCGCCTTCCCTGCCGGGACGCCGTACGAGGCCAGCGGCAGCGCGATTGCGGCCTGGAGCAGCCCGATGTTTCCCGGCCAGAGCGGGAAAAGCGTCGCGACGTTCATCAGCAGCAGCACCAGCCCGGCCGCCGGCAGGGGCGAGTGGATGTGGAAGGCCCGCATCGCGGTGTACACCGCGAAGAACTGGCACAGCCAGCCCGAGCATTGGAAGAACGCCGCTACGGCCGCAGGCCCTGGCGCGTGCAGGACGCCCAGCCCGTGGCGGACCATCTCGAGAACGCGCCGTGCGGGCCCCACCCCCTCGATCACCGACTGGCGGTGATGCCGAGCGCTAGCGAATGCGAAGGCGAAGAGCCCGAAGCCGATGGTCCCGACGACTGCGAGGCTCGAGATCGCCCAGTGCGGGATCTTCGCGGTGAGGAGGACGTAGAGGATCAGCCCGATCGTCGGCACGAGGTCGAAGAGGCGGTGCGCGAAGACCGTCCCCACGAGCGCGGCCCAGGTCCCGTTGGCCCGCCCTTGCAGCCGGAGCTTCCGCGTCAACACCGCGACCCGCGCGAGCTCGCCGATCCGCCCGGGCAGCACGGCGTTCGCGAACAGACCGACCGAGAACGCCGAGAAGACGAGCGGGTAGCGCGGGTGCGGAGGCGGCATCGCCTGCTTGATGACCGTCCGCCACGCGCCGGCCCGCACGACCACCGAGACGAGGTTGAGGCCGATCGCCACGACCACCCATTGCCAGCGCACCTGGTCGAACGCGTGCCCGACCGTGCCCCAGTCCGGCCCGCGCCACCAGACGAGCGCGCCGAGCCCGCAGGCCGCAGCCAGCACGACCACCACGCGGAGCAGCGGGGATCCCGGAATGCGGAAGTTCACGCGAGCCCCTCGTAGACGGTGACGAGGCGGCGCGCGATCTCGTCCCACGAGTAGCGCTCCTCCGCGAGCACTCTCGCGGCGGCGCCGCGCGCTTCCCGCCGCGGCTCGTCCGCCAGCAGCTCCGTCACGGCATCCGCCAGCGCGGCCGGGTCTCCCGGCGGGACGAGCAGGCCCGTCTCGTCGGTCATGACGTCACGGTACCCATCGATGTCGGATGCAACGACCGGGGTCGCGCAGGCGAACGCGCGAGTGAGAACCATCCCGAAGCTCTCCCCGCCGAGCGACGGCGCGACCAGCGCTTTCGCGGCCAGTAGCTCCTCCGTCAGCGCTTCCTGGCTGAGGAACCCGAGCGCGTCGATCCCCTCGCTGTCGACACCCGTGCGCGTGAGGAGCAGACGGACCATCAGCGGATCGGCGCCGACGATGCGCAGATGCGCGCCCGTGCGCTCGCGGATCTGCGGCCATGCGCGCAGAAGCACGGCCATGCCCTTGCGCGGGTCGTGGCGCCCGACGAAGACGATCCGCTCCTCCCGCCCGGCCGGATCCGCTTCCGGCGGGATCAGGGTGCCGTTCGGGAGCAGCTCGTACTCGCCGGGGAACCAGCGGTTCGCGGACTCGCGCGCGGCCTCGGTGACGGCGATCCGGTGGTCGATGCGATCCATCAGGAACCCCCACACCGGCTTCCCGAACGTGTTCCACGCGAGCTTCCCGGATGCATGGAAGGTCGCCACGACCGGCGCGTTCGCCCACGCCATCGCGGCCGTGCAGATGATGGGAGTCATCGGCTCGTGCAGGTGGAGCACGTCGAAGCGCTCTCGCCGCAGCACGCGCTTGACCCGGGGCACCGTCGAAGGGCTCAGCACGATGTTCGGCAGCGCCCCGTTCGCGGGCACGATCACCGAGCGGCCGACGGGAATCACGTCCGCCGGGGGCCGGCCGTGCCGCCCGTGCCGAGGATGGAGCACACGCGTGAAGCTTCCCGGTGGGTCGTGACCGATAACCGTGCGCGTGTCGACCCCGAGCTTCTGCAGGGCCTCCACCTTGAGCTCGACATGCTCGTTGACACCGCCCCAGTAGGACCACGAGTACGGGACGACGATGCCGACCTTCATCGCGCCCAGGACCCTAGTGCCTCTCACGAAAACGGGTTTCGGTGCCGATCAACGACGACGTGGGCCTCGCCCTCGTCGCCGCATTCTTCGTCGCTTCCCTCGCACGCCCGGTGCACGCACCGGTCGTCCATCGTCCGCCTGCGCAGATGCTCATCGCGCAGGTTCGGTCGGGCCGTCGGGTCGGCATTCGTCTCAGCCCCCACGGCCGGGTCGTCGCCTCGCTCTCGTCGCGGACGGAGTTCGGCTCGGCCCAGACCTTCGCGGTCACGCGCGCGCTTCCCGGGCGGCGCTTCGCCGTCGTCTCGACCGCACTGCCGAACGGCCGCGTGGGCTGGATCGACGCTCGGCCCGGGACGCTCAGGCTCAGCCGCACACGCGTCACCCTCGACGTCGACCTCTCGACGCGCATGCTCCGCGTGCGTGTGGGCGCGCGGGTCGTACTGAGCGTCCGGGTCGGCATCGGCGCTCCCGGCACGCCGACGCCAATCGGCCGTTTCGCCGTGACCGACAAGCTCAACGGCGCCGGCTACTCGCCGGTCTACGGCTGCTGCATCCTCGCGCTCTCGGCGCACCAGACGCACCTGCCGAGCGGCTGGGCTGGCGGCAATCGGATCGCGATCCACGGCGGCTCGACCGCCGGCGCCGTCAGCAACGGCTGTCTGCACGCGCCGGCGTCGGCGCTGCGCTACCTGATGCGCTCAGTCCCGCTCGGCGCGCGGGTCGTGATTCACCCGTAGCGCTAGTGAAAGTGCGGCGACCGCTCGTAGAGCAGGAGCGCGAGCGGCGTCATCGTGGTCGCCACGACGAGGAGCGTGAGCATGAGCGTCTGCATTGGGCGAATGCGAGCCGCTTGTTCGAGACGAACGACCGGGGCCAGCCAGCCAGGCTCTGGGAGGAGCTGTCGCGCCCGCTCGGCGAGCTCCGGGCAGACGAGCGCCAACTCCGGTGAGAGCGGCTCGTCGAGCGAGATTTGAAGCGACGACACCTTCGACCTTCCCCGCCCGCCACTATCCCGCGTGGCGCCGGGCGGCGCATCACCCGTTCGGGGGACGTCGCGCGCCCTAGACTCACCGCATGTTCGAGAACGGCCTCGCCGAGCTGCACACCCACCTCGGCGCGTCGGTCGCGTCGGACATCCTCTGGAGCCTCGCCCACGAGCAGGGCATCGCCCTCCCGGTCAAGGACTACTGGGAGTTCGACCGCCTGGTCACGATCGCCGATCCGCGGCGAGTCGACTCACTCGACACCCTCGACCAGATCTACCACTGGACCGAGCTGATCCAGTCGAGCCCGGTGGCCGTCGAGCGCTCGGTGCACGGCGCGATCGGCGGCGCCTACCGCTCGCAGGGGATCACGACACTCGAGCTCCGCTTCAACCCGATGAAGCGAAACCGCGGCGGTGAGCGCGACCTCGACCACATCATCATGGCCGCCTCCCGCGGCCTCGACCGCGCGAGCCTGGAGTACCCGCAGGTCCGCGCCGGGCTGATCCTGATGATGGACCGCACCTTCGACGAGCGCCAGAACTCGATCATCGTCGAGAAGGCGATCCGGTATGCCTCGCGCGGGATCGTCGGGGTCGACATCGCCGGCCCGCGGCCGCGCGGCGAGCGGTACCCGTATCGCGAGCTCCAGCCGCTGATCGAGGAGGCGCGGTCGGCAGGCCTCGGGATCACGATCCACGTCGGCGAGGAAGGTGTGGACCACGCCGCCGCCGAGCTCGCCGAGGTGATCGACCTTCGCCCCGACCGCATCGGCCACGGGATACTCGCCGCCCGCGAGCCCGACCTGATGCACGCGCTGAGCGAGGCCGAGATCGTCCTCGAGATCTGCCCCACTTCGAACCTGCTCACGCGCGCCTTGGCGGGTGAGGACGAGGTGCGCGAGACCTTCCGCGCCTTCGTAGACCACGGCGTCGCGTTCACGATCGCAACGGACGGCCCCGAGATGATGCGGACGCACCTCCGAGACGAGCTCGAGCTTCTGCAACGCATCGGCGCACTCGACGATGACGAGCTTGCCGAAGCCAACCGGCGCGGCCACGAGGCGAGCTTTATTCACAGCTCACTACTC
The DNA here is from genome assembly GCA_036522595.1 of Gaiellaceae bacterium. Classification (GTDB taxonomy): domain Bacteria; phylum Actinomycetota; class Thermoleophilia; order Gaiellales; family Gaiellaceae; genus AC-32. Next base: position 554 of record DATDFL010000286.1, on the reverse strand, counting down.
CGTTCGGCGTAGCGGCGAAGATACGCCGTCCGATCAATAGGCAGGGCGCCGGGCCGTTGTTAGCGTCGCGGCCATGGTCGAACTACTGCACGAGGGCCCGCCGGTCATCACGGATCGGCAGCGTCAGGTGATCGAGCTGATCGCTGACGGTTGCTCGAACGAGGAGGTCGCTCGCCGTCTCGGCATCTCGCCGCGGACGGCGAAGGCTCACTCGGACGTGCTCCGCCAGAAGCTCGGCTGCGCCCGGCGCCGGCAGATCCCGCGTGCCTATCGCTCGCTGACCGGCCGCGACCCGCTGGCGAAAAGCCTCGGAGCGGCTCCGACTGCCTCCGGGGACTGACGGCCCGCGCCTGCGGCCTCCCGGGGCCGCAGGCGCGGTGTCCCTGATCCCCAACCGGGTTACCCTTTCGAGCGGGCCGGGAGAGCCCGAGGCAGGGAATGGAAGACGAGGCAGGCCAAGAGATCTCGGCCGGACGCCGCCACATCATCGAGCGGCCGCGGCTAACGAAGCTCCTCGACGAGACGTCGGCGCGAGTGATCATGCTCGTCGCCCC